>NZ_BMOE01000004.1 GCF_014646915.1 Deinococcus aquiradiocola
GGCAGAGAGGTGGCCCGATAACCCGAGCGCCGGTGGCCCGATCAGCTCAGCACAGGTGGCCACGTCGACTGAGCGCGGGTGGCCCGAATGGGTGAGCATACGCAGACTCGGCAGGTCCGGGCCGACCTGAGTCGTCCCCTGAGCAACCTGACGCTGATCAGCCGTTCAGCCGCGTGACTTCCGCTGATTTCCCTGGGAGCCTGAAGCTCTCGATCGGCATGCGTGTCGAGTACCGCGAAAGAAGCTGGCAGGTCACGCACCTGGACGGTGTGGAGGTCAGGCTGACAGATGGGTCCGGCCAGGTGGAGACACTGCCATTCCATCGGTTCACCGAGCTTCCGTCGATCCGAAGGATGGTCGACCAGCATCGGATAGATCAGCCGAAAACCTTCAACGGACACCTAGATGCAATATTTGACTCGTTACCAGCAGAGCTGAAAGCCGAAGCCCTGGAACGCTTGGCGCAGTTACACGAGGCTCTGACAGGATTCCGTTCCGGGGACCCCACCCGTCCTGAGGCTAATGAGCCGCAGGCACAGTACGACCCGTCACGCCACACAGAAGCTGCACGTTTCAAAGCCAAAGCAGCAGAGTTAACTGCACAGAAGATGAAAGTGTCTGCCCGTACCCTCCGGTTCCAGCGCGACGAATACCAGCGCCGCGGCCTGCTCGCCCTGGTCGACGGCCGCAAACTCCGGAGCAGCCTGCCACTGGGTCGGCATCCCGTAGAGGTGATCCAGACTGCCAAGACTGTGATCAGCAATGCCACGAACGCCCCGACCGTTACCAGACAGAAGCACGTGGGCGACATTCAGCAGAAGCTGAAGGCCGACATGAAAGCAGGAAAAGTACAACTGCAGAAAGGGATTCCTTCATACTCGGGCATCGTCCGGCTGCTCGACCGGCTGAGCGTCAAACAGTACACCTACGGCTCAGCCAAACTTCGAATGTCCATGGCAGGTCGTCCACAGCGGATGTACCAGATGCTGATGCCGACGCGTGTCGGAGAGTACGTCGTCATCGACGCAAGCACATACGATGTCTGGGGGTTCGACAGCATCACCGGTAAGAAAGTCAGGCATCGACTGGTGGTTGCCATCGATGTCTTCAGCCGCTGCATCCTCTCAGCAAGATTCTTCGAGAATGACCCGAAGGGAATTGACGTCACGTTCATGCTGTACGACATCATTGCGCCGAAGGTCGCACCATCCGACTGGCCGGAACAGGCGATGCTGCCGTACATTGGCATCCCCGAATCTTTGAGCCTGGAACTGCACGGGCTCAAGCCGGGCACCCGCCTGAAGGGAATCCCCTTCGCCCGCCCGGACAACCTGACAATCGACAACGGCAAGATCTTCGTCAGCAAGGTCTTCGAGAGCGCCTGCGAGCGGCTCGGCATCAGCCTGATCATCGCGCGGCCCTATACCGGTAATGACAAGGCGCACGTCGAACGCTTCTTCGAGACGGCACGCGACGGCTTCTGTATCCACCTCCCCGGATACACCGGCAACAATCCCATGAACCGCGGCGCCAATCCTGAGGCGGACGCGTACTACTTTCGACATGAACTGGAGGCTGAATTTCACCTGTGGCTTTCGAGGGTGTACCACGTACGGCAGCATGCGGGGTTGCGGGAGCACGAAGTCCCGGCAGTGGAGCACACGCCAATCGAGAAGTTCCGTGCAGGGATCAACGCTTCCGGATACCTGCACGTCCCCAACGATCAGAACCTGTACCAGCAGCTGCTCGAGACGGAATGGCGCAAGATCCACGCCTACGGCGTCGAATGCTACGGCATCTATTACGACGCGCCAGAGCTGACGCCGTATCGGAACACCTCCTGCACTTACAGCATCGGGAAAGGTGGCAGATGGCCGTTCAAGGTCGACCCGAGGGATCTGCGTTACATCCATTTTCAGCTTCCCGACACCGGGGCCTGGATCCGACTCACCCGGCGTGACGCGAAATTCGCCGACATACCGTTCACGGCCTTCAATCTCCAGCTCGCCCGGGAGAAGGTGATTGCTGAAGGCGGGAAGGTTCGCAGCCACAACGACGTCTCAGACGCACTTGAAGAACTGCTTTCCAATCAGCGCACACAGGTGGCGCAGAACAGGGCGCAGCGTCGGCGGGAAGTGAAGGCGCTCCATCAGTTTGAACGTGCTCTGGCTGATCAGGGCCAGCTCAGTCAGCAGGAGGCTGCCAGCCGTGCCATGGACGTGGCTGAAAGACTCCAGAACCCGGAGACGCCCGAGGTCATGCTCAGACCGGGTAAGGGCTTCGGCAATGTCGACGAGCTTGAGCGCAATGTCGCCAACGTCTTCGCCAGGGGTGCCACGTCCTTCTGGAACAGCGATGAGGAAGAAGAATGACCAGACGCGCAAGCAGCCGGACAGTCAAGCTGACGGAACCTGTCAAGCTGACAGGCCTGACCACCAGAGAACTGATCACGAACGTTCGGGGCTGGCGTAACTTCGTGAACCGCCCTGTCCCAGCACGTCCAGTCCTGCCGAACAGGCGAACCCGGAATGCCTGGAGCATGTCTGAGCTCAAGGCCTTCAACCGCTCGCGGCACCTGTACCACGCGACCTGTCCGCCCATCGCCACGCCAGACCTGCAGGACTTTCACAGCCAGATGCTGCTGCAGATCGAGCGGAATCTGGACGGCGATGACGGTGCCTGCCCGGGCGGACTGCTGGACGGCCTGGGCACCCTGGGAAAAACGACCATTCTCAAGCACCTCGGAAAACGGTTCGAGCAGCAGTTCATCGAGAATTACCCGGCTGAGGATGCAGAACAGCAGGACCTGGTCATTCCCGTCGCCATCGTCACGATGACCTCCGGAGCGTCTCCCAAGGACCTGAGCCTGAGCCTTGCCCGCTACTACGATCTGGTACTGCCTGACAACACCAAAAGTATCACCAGAACGGACATCACGGCAGCCGTGATCAGGGCAGCCCATCTGCACCAGACCAAGCTGATCCTGGTCGACGAGGCGCACTTCATCGACATGCGCACCGACGCAGGCCAGCTGGCGAACAACCACTTCAAGCAGCTGATGAACGATACCGGTGCCACCTTCGTCTTCGCCGGGATCGACTGCAAGGGCTCCGGGCTGCTGACCGAAGGGCTGAACAATCCCCGGAAAAGCCAGATCGGTGGGCGGCTGATGTACCGTGCCATCACCCCGATGACCCTGGACAGCGAGGCATGGACCGGGGTTCTCACGGACATTGAGAAATTGCTGGTGCTCGGGAACCTGCCGGCCGGCACGCTGCACGTCGGGCTCCGGGATTACCTGTATGCGCGGACCGGTGGTTCGATCGGCTCCCTGATGAACCTGATCCGCAAGGCTGCACGCGTGGCAGTGGACAGTGAGACTGAAACCATCACCGAAACGATGCTCAGCAACATCGCGCTTGACCACAATGCGGAGATGGGGAGGGAGGCGCGGACACCCAATGTTTCCCGCAACAGGACGACTTCTGGCCGCAAGGCCACCAGTGAGGAAACGACAGGTGGGGCAAAGTCATGATTCAGGAACTCGTGCCGATCCTCAGCAGAACCCGGCCGATTCCCGGTGAGGCGTTGAGCAGTTACCTCGACCGGTTGTCCGCGCATATGCCACTGGCCGTTCCGCTGACGGCCCTGTACTACCGGCTCGGCCTGCAGGAGTCTGAGCGCGCAGCGGACGTGCCGTCCGCGATCGGCATCACGCTGACCCCCAGACAGCTGAAGGACGCGGCGCACGTGTTGCGGCTGCCTGAGGTGGACATCCGGCGCATGCTGCTCTCCCACTACGACGGAGTGGCAGTGAACTTGACCGGGCTGGATCCTGAAGACTCGCAGAGCCTGCGGCGCACTGGCATGCGCGAATGGGCGTACATGGTCGGGTCGCACTACTGCCCGGCCTGTCTTGCGGAAGATCAGGCGTGGCGGGTTGCCTGGAAGCTGCCGTTCTCGTTCGCCTGTGAGCGTCATCAGGCCCTGCTGAACGATACCTGCCCGCTGTGCGCCCGCCGGTCCGGCAATGTCCGCGAGGACCTCGGAGGGGCGTCCAGCTACGCAACAAAGAAGCGCACGCCGGGCTTCTGCATGAACCCGCCGGCCACCGGTGTAGCCGACCAGGGAAGGAATGCTGAGCCGTGCGGCCAGAACCTCGGCGCGGTGCCGCAGCTTGACCTGGCGGACAGCCTGCGGCTGCTGGGCACGCAGAGGCACCTCAACGGGGTGATGGAGGCCGGAGTGGACGCCAGGTCAGGTCTGCCTGCGCTGGCGTATTTCCAGGCCTTACGGAGCCTGTGCGCCCTGATGCTGTACGTCGCGGAACCGGCAGATCTGGGAGAGCTTCCGGAAACGGTGCTGAAGGTGTTTGCCGACCGGGCCGAGGAGCGCAACCTGCGGCTTGACCAGCGCCGGGAGAAGCGGGCTGAGGGCAAGGTCTTCGGCGGACCGGCCATCCACACCTACGGTGCCGTGCCGACCAGCGCGGGACTGATGGCGGCCATGCTGCCACAGGCGGTTGAGATTCTGACCCCGTCCGTGTCGGGAAGTCTGGACGCCCAGGAACTGTCCGAGAAGCTGTTCCCATTCATCCAGCGACTGCGGGACCGGGAACAGAACAAGCTGCGGCTGGTCTCGAAAAATTTCAAATTCACTGGAGCACTGCTGCAGGGCTTCAACCGGACGCTTGATGACCAGTCGGGATTCAACCACCGTTTGGGCCTGAGGTCCCGCCACGCTCACAGCAAGGCCGGGTACGCCTTTACCGCTCATCACGTGCCGCAGCTGCTGTGGGAGAACGAGTACCGGACGAACTTCGCGCCGCTGTTTCAGGAGACCGACATGATGGAGTCCACGCTCCGCCGGGTCTGCAGCGCGGCTCTGGTGCGGCTCGGCGGTCAGACGGACTGGCAGGGGGCGTGCAGCGCCCTGGAATTTCCTACGACTTTCGCGACGGGGGCCTGCAACAAGGCGATGGGCGTCCTGAATAATCTGCAGAACGGCGAAGCGTTCGCCAGGGCGCTGCATGATCTGGCCGCCCGCCTGGGGGCACTGCCGAGCAAAGCCAACTTTCATGCCCGGCGCTTTGAGCTCAGGGAGTTCGTCACGATGAGAAGCGCTGACTGGGATGATCTGGTGTTCGAAACTTCGGCCAGGCCGACAAAGAACACCGGAAAACGGCGACACGCTGCGGTGTTCATCTGGGAGCAGGTGACGGGCGGAGATTTCAGACTCGCACCGGCTCTTCGGGGCATGAGCCCCGGTCCTGCCAGGGACATGTACATCCGGTTCCTTAAACAGGACCTCGGGACGCTGGGACCGGCGCTGATGGACCGCGCCCACCAGCTGGCAGCGTTTCTCGATGCCGGACACCCCGAACTGATGCTCGACTTCCCGAAGTAAAATGACAGGGCGCCGCAGATCAGGAGCGGAAGTTCCTGGCCTGCAGGCCCGGTAATGGTAACGGTCTGAATAGAAGTCTGGATCACTGCCATAACCGCCACTGCCAGTCGTGCAACATGCCGCTCGTGGTCGATCTTCAGACGGCATACCTCTGCCAGCCAATGTCTGAATTTCGTGTGGCCCGGTGAGTCCCTGCAGCATATCGGGGCTGTTAACGTCTGAGACCAGCCAGACGCGGTGCAAGTTTTCGTGCGATGGTTTCGCCGAGGCGCGTTAACTCTGTCCAGGCGTGGGTCCTGCGGGCAGGGTCCCGGGCCAACTCGATCAGCCTGACGAACTCGGCGGCGTCTCTGACGGCGATCCGTCCACCGATATGCCACTCAAGTCCGGTGCTTGCCCGGGTGTAGGCGAGTACCTGATTTTTTGGCATGTGTTCGAGCAGCAGCGCTGAGAGCACTTTCTGCAGCGCCGGATCCTTCATGGCATTCGGATAGGGCGTGATGCCGCGCTGCACGGTGGAAGAGTTCTTCGACCTGCCCGCTGACTTAGAGGACGCAGAGGCGTCTGAACTGGTCGAGGTGATCAGATGCACCTTGCCGTCTGGGCTGACGGAGATAAGCGTACAGAGCGGGAATGGGGGATGGCCCGGGAAGGCGCGAACCTCTCCTTCAGGCCAGCTCCGAAACAGCATGCCCTCTTTCGTGCGACCGGCGATGAAGCCCAGTGTGGGCTGCTTCAGGGGGGGCCAATGATGCACTTCATTCTCGCTCGCTTTCAGAGCCGTGAAAATATCGCGGCGGGACAGGGTGGCCGGCAGTGAAGAGAAACAGCTGTGCCGTGTCAGCACGCGGTCCCAGCTCTGCTGAAACACACCTACCCGGTCGTCCAGAATTCGAATCAGGATGGCCTGCCGACACTTTCTGCAGCGCGACGGCACGTGGAGACCGGCCGGCAGCTTCAATCGATTGCTCAGGGCCTTCAGCAGCTGGATGGTCAGGAATCGCTGTTCGTACGCGTCTGCCAGAACTTCAGCCGGGATCTCGAGTGTAGTCACGTAGTGCAGATGCCGTTCAGGGTCGGACAGCTCGTCGACGAGTGCATGGAACCAGCTGAACTGCTCGACCGGTATGTGACTCAGGAACCGCGCCGGCTGCAGACTGCTGCTGTCGCCCAGCCAGGCCGGTGCCTGCAGGCACTGATGCTTCGGCCAGGGGCGCCCCAGGTCGTCGAAAAGCACCACGCTGCCGTGCCGGTTGGCATAGATGTAGATCGGCTGACCACAGTACCAGCAGTCGACCGGGATGAGGAAGGTCTTTCCGTGCATCACCGCAAGAGAACTCAGCTGATGGTGGTAGAACGAAGCGCCGTATCCGCCAGACGAACCTTCACCGCCCCAGCCACAGGTGCATCCCGGAGGATGATTGTTGGCGTTACACATGAAGTGGCTCCTTTTTCGGGAACGGCGAACGATCAAGCAGTCGGGTGAGAAGCGCTGGTACGATCCTACACAGGTCGCAGCCGTTCGTGGGCCACAGGTGACACCGGTCCAGTCACTTTCGGGAGTGAGGCTAGAATCTGTGCATGATCGTTGAACTTGCGCAGCGGATCGCAGGGAGAGCCTACGAACTCGATCCAGGTGGGCTGCAGAAGACCATGACCCGCCTGGGGCTCGAAGGGTGGCCCGAGGCCATCCAGCACCTGCAGTTTCAGGAGATCGGAACCGGAGGCGGCTGTAGCCTGCTCTCAGCCTTCCTTCAGGATCCTGAAGAGCATCAGGTCATCATCACGGATGGTGAGGCAGGCATTCCGTCCAGCCCAGATCGGTTCTGGCTGGCAATCGTGGATGCAGAGGACACGGAAATCTTCAGCGTCTCAACCCTCTCTCCGTCCTGAACTTCTGTCCCGCCGCAGGTACGGTGGTCACATCACCTCCAGTTCGGTCTGCTGGTGGCAGAATTGGATGGTGTTTTCATTCCGTGCCGCCATTCACACCTTCGAGATGCACCCCCTCTCGGACCCGCCCCTGATCAGACGACTGCAGGACACGCATCTGTCGGTGTCCTGCAGGAAAACCTGTGCAAGGATGGCAGCGTGAGTGCTCCAGTCCGTGATGTGCCCCTGCCTCCTGCCGAACGTGCATGGAATCCTCTTCCTCAGATGGGCGGCCGTGGACTGCATGACGGTTACCGGGGGCAGGTACTCAGTGCGGCCGACCGACGCTGGCGTCAGACCATCGAGCGGTTCATGATCTCTGAGGGCTTTTCGGCTCCGGAAGCCCGCGAACGCCGTCACCGGATCGAGCAGGACGTGACGACGCTGACCTCTGCCCTTGAAGCCCTGTACGGTACCCGCAGCCTCGGCAACTTTGCTGACCCGGTGGCCGAGGTGATCTTCATGATCCTCTCGAGGCGCGGCAAGATCACAGCTGCCCTCCGGGTCATGGATGAACTGCTGGGGATGCCAGGCGGCCTTCGGTCGATCCTCAACATGGATCTCGCTGACCTGGAAGAACAGTTCCGTCCGCTTGGCTTCCAGACCCTGAGGGCCCACCAGACCCGGGATGCCATTCAGCACCTGGAGCAGCGGCATGGGCTCGATCAGGTAGCCACCACCCTGGGAGCCATGACTGACCCCGTGCTGCTGCAGGAGCTTGAACTCATTCCCGGAATCAGCCGCAAGACTGCACTGTGCGTGATGCTCTACTCCTTCGGGCGTGATGCCTTTCCCGTGGACGCTCACACGGCCCGCATCCTGCAGCGAACTGGGGTGCTCGATGCAGCGGGACTGAAGCTCGGCGGGCTGGACCAGAAGCAGATTCAGCTGCTGGTCGAAGAGACGCTTCCCCCATCGACCCGTGGCAGCTTCCATGTCAACGCCGTCCACCATGGTCAGACACTCTGCCTGGAGCGCGACCCCCGCTGTGGCACCTGCCCCCTTCAGCTGCTGTGCCAGACCGGGCGAGAACGTGCACGCGTCATGGCCGAGGAGAGGGAACACCTGTCGCTGGTGGACATGTTCTGTGGCGCGGGCGGGCTCTCCGAAGGCTTCCGACAGGCCGGATACCGCACCGTCCTCGCGGTGGATGCCGACGAGCACGCCATGCGCACCTACCGGCTGAACCATCCCGAGGTGGACGAGGCAGCCATGCTCTGCAGGGACATCCGTGGGTTCCGGGATGAGGCCGAGGAGATCAGGGCCATCGTCGGGGACCGACAGATTGACGTGCTGGTGGGCGGACCACCCTGCCAGGGCTTCTCCCGAGCCGGGCTCCGCGCGAAGGCTGCACACGGGGCGCCACAGGCCACCGACGACGACCGCAACCACCTGTACCAGGAACTTGTCGATCTCCTCGAGGTGCTGGAACCGCGCGCCATCGTGATGGAAAACGTCCCGGGCATGGCTGAGGTCCGGTATGCCGACGGCACCACCTTCGTGCAGGCCGCACAGTCGGCCATGCACGCGGCCGGGTACGAAACCTGCACCTGGCTGCTGAACGCCGCTGCTTACGGTGTGGCCCAGGACCGCATCCGCAGGATCATTGTCGGTGTCCGGGGTGGTCCTGCGCCCACCGAGCCCCCACCGCCGGTTCGCCGTGCCATGTCCACAAGTCACAGAGAAGACACCCGCAGCGACGACATGAATCTGCCTGAAGCCGTAACCCTGCTCGAATGCATCGGGGATCTGCCGACCCTCGGGGCAGCTCAGGGCGTCAACATTGCAGGGTTCCGTGGCGGCCTGCTGACCGGGCATGTCTCCCGTTACAACAATGCCGAGGACCTAGAACGCTTCCGTGAACTCCGGCCGGGTGAATCGTACCGGAAACTGGTCGAACGGTGCCCTTGGCTCGAGATCTACAGCACCGAAAGCTTCCCGGACAAGTTCTACAAGCTGCCCGGGGACCGTCCTTCACGCACCATCGTGGCTCACCTGCAACGCGATGGGAACGGATTCGTGCACCCGGCCCAGCTGAGATCAATCACCCCACGCGAGGCGGCGCGGCTGCAGAGCTTTCCGGACAGCTACCTGTTCACCGGTCCATTCACGAAGGTATACCGGCAGATCGGCAACGCCGTGCCGCCACTGATGGCAGAGGCCATTGGCAGGCATCTGAAACAGCACCTTCTCCAGCTGGACCTCGCTGAGGAACAGTGAGTCTGATCGAGGTTCTCCCGCATCCGGCGGGAACTCTGGTGGCACTGTCCGGCGGTGGATACACCCCGCACGCAGCGGTGGCTGACCTGATCGATAACGCCATCAGCGCCGGGGCAAAGGTCATTTCCCTGCACCTGGACATCTCCGGTGAAGGAGTACTGTCTGTTGAAGATGACGGGCGCGGCATGGATCAGGAAACCCTGACCGAGGCGATGCGCGTCTCGACGGGCTGGGGAACGGTGAGAGCCGATGACGACCTCGGACGCTTCGGCACCGGCATGAAGGCCGCGGCACTGCACCTCTCAGAAGTCGGTCGTTTTACAGTGTCGAGTGCCGCAGCTGACGGTACCGGAACTGCCATCACGATGGATCTACGGCAGATCGAGAAAGAAGACCGCTGGGTGGTTCACCGGGAAGATCGTATGAGCCTGAAACGGGGAACCCGTGTCGACATCATCGGCCCGCTGTTTCCCAGGCGGCAGGAGGAGGCGTCAGCGGGCCTGATGGCCCTCTCCGGGCACCTGCGGGTGACCTTCGCAGCACAGCTGCAGGGTGGTCTGAAGATCATGCTGCAGGGCAAGTCCCTCGAACCCTGGGCGCTCTGCACCTCTGACCTTCCCGGCATGACCTCCATGAGTTCCCGGCCTCTGAAGGGCAGGGTTCGGGTGACGCCATTCATCCTGCCGACCGATACCGAAGACCCGATGGTTGAAGGACCCCTGGGCCGGCAGGCACACGCAGGCTTCCACGTCCACCGCAATGGTCGCGCGATCGTGTCCGGCGGCTGGCTTGGGATGAGTGCCGGGAAACGCGGCAGCGGAGAGCGAAACCGGATCCGGCTGCTGGTGGAGATCGGTCCGGAGCATGACGACCTCTGGAAGGTCACGCTGCCGAAGTCAGGCTGCACCCTGCCACAGATGTACCGCAAGCCGCTGAAACTGCTGCTCGACGAGGTGCTGAGCCGGGCCGGTCGGCAGCGGGCGGTGAGGACGGATGTCGGAACACGCCGGCGGAACCGGGAGGCCTGGACGAACGACGGATTGATCCGCCGTGAACATCCGCTGGTCAAAAAGGTCTTTGAACTGTCGTCAGATGTCGCGGCCGTGGAACAGCTGCTGGCAGTGCTTGAAGGGGGACATCAGGATGGCTGAAGGGCAGGAACTGAAACAGATCGATCAGGCCGTGGCGGTCACCGTGAGCATGCTGGAGGCATTCCATAAGGCCAGTGGCCTGACTCCGGGAGCACCACAGGTTCGACAGCAGGCCGCAGCGGCACTCCAGATGCTCGGCCTGACGGACAACCTCCTCGAGGAGGTTGTCCGTCAGGTGGAACTCAGCCAGGACACCGCACTGGACGGCCTGTTCGTCGTGCCGGCCGTGGTGAGCACCGAGGGCGACGATCCACCGGTCTGGGAGCCCGCGACAGACACGCCACTGGCCCGCCGGTACCTGAAGCTCCTCGAGAAGGAGGGCTGGCCGGTCGACGCCCGCGTCAGGCTGGGCCGCACCACCCGCTCCATCCTTGGCCGCTGTGGAAATCCGGCAGTGACAGCGCCATGGGATCGCCGCGGCATGGTGGTCGGTGACGTCCAGTCCGGTAAAACCACCAGCTACGTGTCACTGATCTGTGCGGCCATCGACGCCGGGTACCGGAACATCGTGGTGCTGGGTGGCCGGACCAATGATCTGCGGCACCAGACGCAGGAGCGCGTGGACCTCGGGGTTACCGGACGGGAAAGCAGCCGTTCGCCCGGCACGAAGCCGAAGATCGGTGTGGGACTGATCGAGGCCATCCCGGGCCTGACCACTGTTTCACTCACCACCCAGGATCACGTGGGTGGAAAGGCCGGTGGAGACTTCAGCACAAAGAAGGCGAATATCGATTCTGTCTCCGGGGACAACATCTGCATCATCGCGGTGGTCAAGAAACATGCCGACATCCTCAACAAACTGACGGGCTGGTTCACCGGTACCGGAAAGGGTGAGGCCGGGCCACTCCTGCTGATCGACGACGAGGCAGACGACGCCTCGATCGACACCAACGAGCCGGGTGAATCCCCGACCGCAATCAACGCAGCCATCCGTCTGCTGCTGGAGAGCGTGAAACAGAGCAGCTACGTGGCGTACACCGCGACGCCCTATGCCAACGTGATGATCGACCCGGAGGACGGAGACAAGACACACGGTGACAACCTCTTCCCCCGGAACTTCATCGCACTGCTGACCGCACCACCATCCTATTTCGGTGCCCGGAGATTCCTCTCCAGGGTCGATGGCACCGAGCAGCTGGTTGAAATCGAAGACACCGGAGACTGGATCGGGAAGGACAAACTCGGAAACGTTCCCGACTCGCTCTGCGAGGCCATCCGGGAGTTCGTGCTGGTCAGCGCCGCGCGCCGCGTTCGCCGGGCCAGGGAGCAGCGTCCCCGGCAGCATGAGACGATGCTGGTGCACGCCACCGTGAACAACTCCACGCAGGTGCAGGTCGAAGAACAGATTCAGACCGAGGTCGACCGCCTTCGGGCCGGCTGGGACTTCCCGGTCGGCACCGCCGACGTGCGTCAGGAGTTCGAAACGACCTGGAAGGCTATGGAGAAAAATCAGGTACCGGCTCTGGCCGTCAGCTGGGAGGAACTGCAGAACGACATCAGTGGCGTGCTCGAGAAACTGACCGTCGAGCTGATCAACGGCGTGACCAAGAAGAACCTGGACTACCGACGGGCAACCGGCGGCGCCCTGACGGTCATCGCGGTGGGCGGGCTGAAGCTGTCGCGCGGGCTGACCCTCGAGGGCCTCACGACCAGCTATCACACCCGGACGACGAAACAGCACGACACGTTGATGCAGATGTGCCGCTGGTTCGGCTACCGGACTGGTTACGAGGACCTGTGCCGTCTGTACAGCACCGGCGACCTGCTGCGGGCCTTCAGGGAGGTGATGGAGTCCGACGAGGAGCTGCGTGAGGAACTTGAAGACATGGCGTCGCTGGGTGCCAGCCCGATGGAATTCGGCCTGCGGGTGCGCACCTCGCCGGGCATGACCATCACCGGCCGGAACAAGCTCAAGCACGCCGTGACCGTCCGGGACGCACTCGCCGGGAAGACGCTGGAAGTCACCCGGACTTCCCGGGCAGACAGCAGTTTCAACGACGAGCTACTGCAGAAGCTGGTCTCTTCCCTCGGAGATGGCCACCGTACAGACAGCCTTACCTGGGATGGTGTGCCCTGGACTGTCATCGAGGAAACACTCGAACAGTTCCGGGAACTGCCCAGCACCGTCGGCCTGAACGGGAAAATCGCCCGGGCGTTGTCGTACATCCGCTCCGCCCAGAGTGCTTCGCCGCCCCGACTGCTGACTTGGACGGTCGCCCTGGCCGGGCTGAGGGAAGGGAAATTTGACCCTTACGGCGGGCAGCAGGTCATTCGCGTCAGCCGGACACCACGAAAAGACGAGGACACAGTACTGAACTTCGGGGCGATCAGTGATCCGGCCGACGAACATCTCGCGCGGGGCGCTTCAGCTGAAGGAAAAACCCGCAAGCAGATCAAGCAGGGGCGGCCGAAGGACGAAGGCCTGCTGATCATCTATCCCATTGCCACCTCCGGGTCTGGGGAAACCATCACCACGAGCGGTCTGGCAATATCATTCCCGGAAGATAAAGACATGAAGAAACGGACGTACGTGTTAAACCCAATTGCGCAGTTGCAGGAAGCGGGGCACCTGTGAGGCCCGGCGATATCTGGCCGCTGATGAATTCGGCAGGGGGGCTGGTGATGCGGGCCTCCCTGCACCTGGGCGAGCAGGCCAGCCTGATGTGCCTGCTCGGCGGCGATGCCGGAAACGGGGAGATCGCGCTGCGCGTTCCTGCAGAGGTGGATCTGCGCACCCTGATGGCCGACTGGGAGGGTCTGAAGGTCACCCTGCTGGCAGACGGAGGACAGCCCGGACAGCACCTCCTGCGGATTGCCCCGGCAGACGAGGGGTACCGCGACCTTTACATCCACCTGGCGGATGACCTTCACGATCACCTCGAGCAGGTGACACAGCCTCAGGAGGCAGCGAAGGTGCTGCTCTCGCGGCTGAGGCTGTGGGCCGGCTTCCTGCGGCGCGGTGGACGCCCGCTGGATGCCCGGACCATCCGGGGCCTGTTCGCGGAACTGATGGCCCTCGAACAGCTGCTGATACCGGCGATCGGCTGGGAGGCTGCCCTGAATGCCTGGTCTGGACCGTCTGGAACAGCCCAGGACGTGATCACCGACCGGCTCGCAATGGACGTCAAGGCCAGCCGCCAGGACGACGCCATCGTGACGATCAGCAGCATTGAACAGCTCGACCCGCCAGGCAGCAGGACAGTCCGCCTGCTGGAGGGGGTGGTCAGTGAGGGCCATGGCGAAACCCTGGCAACCCTCGTCAGCCGACTGAACACTTCGGCCGGTGCGGCAGGCTGCGCACCGATGTTTCTGGCCCGCCTGCGGCAGATGCAGATCACTCCATACGGCCTTCAGGATACTGATGGACAGCCGATGACCCTGAACCAGTGGAGGGTCCACCGCGTGGATGATCCCGGTTTCCCCCGCCTGATGCGTTCAGATGTTCCGGCCGGCCTGGTGAGCGCCAGCTACCGCATCGACCTTGCACGGTCTACCGCGCCGCCAGGCAGCCTGGAGGAGATAACCGAAATGCTCAGCCCGTCCATGTCTACCCCACTCGCCGGAGGTGTGCAGTGACCCTCCAGACAGGACCGTCTCCGCTGCGCAATTTCGCCATAGAGATTGAGAAGCAACTCGAAAGCGACGCGATCAGAGACGGAAATTCTACCGACGAAGCCTTGATGCAGATGTACGTCCTCCAGCTCCAAGAAGTGGGTCAGTGCCCCGACCTCACCTGGGTCGACCTGAACGTGACCGGCAGCAAAGGGCAGCCGGGCATGACCGTTCACGGATGGGGCATCGACACGGACAGGCGCCTGCACCTCGCCGGTATCCTCTCCCCGAAGCAGGCGGTACAGGACGAGAACCTTCCATACGTCTTCGGCCGTAAAGAGGTCAGTGACACCTTCGGAAAACTGGTCAACACGGTGTCATACCTGAAGGACGGGAAATTTCTGGCTGACGAGAAACACCATCGGATCGCCGAGATGGCCACGCAATGTCGCGATCTGCTCGCCGAGCTTGACCCTGAAGTGGTGTTGCATCTGTTCACCACCGGCCATGTGAAAGGAGGATTTGCCAGCCACAACCTCAGCGGGGTGCTGCTTTCCAGCTACGTTCACGACATCGAGTGGCTGCAGAAGCAGCAGCAGGACGACCCCACAGATCAGCTCGACCTCCGCGATCAGCCAGGTGGCGGTCTCCCCTGCCTAGTGGCAACGCGCTTCCCCGACGGAGACCCACAGGTGATCCTGACGGTGCTTCCAGGTGAACTGCTGGCAGACCTGTACGACCGCAGACGGGATGAACTTTTGCGCCGCAACGTCCGGATCTATCTGCGCAGCAAGATGAAAGTCAACCGGGACATGGCAGCGTCAGTACGCGCAACACCGGGACTGTTCATTGCGTTGAACAACGGAATCTCTGCTGTGGCAAACAGTGCGAGCTTCAGCAGCGACTTCTCGCACATGGAAACGCTCAATGACCTGCAGATCGTGAACGGGGGACAGACAACCGCCACGATTCACGAGGTGTGGAAAGACCGCAACAAGAAGGCAGATATCAGCCAGTTGCGTGTGCAGGCGAAGATCACCATCATCCGCGGCGAGAACGGCGCGGAGGACGAGTTGGCCGAGCAGCTGGCAATCAGCGCCAACAGCCAGAGCAAAGTCACGGCCAGCGACCTGCTCTCCAGCGATCCTTACGAACGAAGCCTAGAGAGCATCTCACGCGCCCGCCGGTATCCCACAGGCTCTGTAGAAACTGGCTGGTTTTATGAACGGGTCCGTGGACAGCATGCCGGGGCTCTGGCCTTCGATGCCCGACAGGAGAAGGTTTATCCGCGTGATCAGGTCATCGACAAGTCCAAAGCCGCTCAGCTGCTGCTCGCGTGGAGGGGACTGCCCCACCTCGCATCTCTCGGAGGTGAAAAGGCGCTGAAAGCCTTCAAAGATGATCTGAAGAAGGATACACAGATCGAGGAAGCTGGAGGAAAAGTCAGCGAGCAATATTTCGATACCCTGGTAGGGCTGGCCGTCATCCGGCGCGAAGCAGAGGGGCCGATCGCCGCGGAGATCAGCATGAAGCCGCCGCTCGGGCATTACCTGCTGGCCTGGCTGGCCGAACACCGTGCCAGCTCCATCAACCTGCAGCAGGTCGCCCGGACGGGAGTGCTCTCCAATGAGCTTCTGCACACCATCCAGAAGGTCACGCCGTTGATCTCGAAGGTCATGCGAGCTCACCCTGAGAGCGTGCCCCACGAATCCGAGCGTCCGAAAAGAGCCGGCTGCTGGGAAGAGGTAAAGAAGATCGTCCTGCCGGAAGTTCAGCCTGTCCTCCCCGGCGCAACCAGAAGCTGGACACGGGATTACAGCCGACAGGACTGGCAGGCCGCAAAGCGCTGGGTGCAGGGAACCCGCAACGCCCAGCTGCGCGACCGCATCATCAACGCCTGTCGAATTGTGGAGACCGGAAAAGGGAAGGCGAAGAAAGCGCTGCTTGACGCTGTCATGAAAGACGCCATTGCGAAGGGTTTCAAACCCGATCTCGGAGCGGTGCAGATTGGAGACCCGGTTTCGGAGGTTTCCTGAACACAGCCAAAAGTCGCTGCCGGATGGCAGTTTGCATCTGCACACGTCCATCGCAAAACTGACCGCGACAGATCCCAGGTGGCCTGTTCATTGAGAATCCAGTTCTGCATCGCTGACAATCATCACCTGCAGTATCCGGCCCGGTGCTCTGGTTTTAAGCTGGTGCAGGGTGGCGATGTGGAGGCTACAACTCCGCTGGCTGCAGTCTATGCCTCAGTTCAGCTCGTTGCCCCTGCCATTCCGCCTCGTCCAGCGGTCCTTTCGGCTCCGCCGCCGCTGTAGACCTGTCAATCGGGCACGCCTCACGGGGCAGGATAAGGTTCAGGTTGGTCGTCAGCCAAGCGAGCCGTTCAGCGGAGTCTCCAGAATGGGACGCGAGAGGCGCGATTGCATAAGCTGAAGGCAAGTTATGCACTACGCTGTAAGTGGCAAACTATCTTGATTTTCTCGGCCGTTATGCATCTTTGCCAGTGCTCTCTCGACGCCGTGTTCATCAGGGGCAGCTGGCAAACTAGATTGACGTCCTACAGAAGGCATAAGCCTTCCAGGTCGTACCAGTCCGTAGGGGGATGCCACGCGCATCCCCTTTCTCATCGCCCGGTACCGACCGGGTGGGGCCAGAGGATTTCTCTCCATCCTATTCGTATGCCGGGCCGTTCGTGTCTGCCGGGTCATACGGTTTTGATCCGATTCCAGGGATGCCGGAAGCAGCACCGACATCCCTTCCATCTCCTCCAAACCGTATTTATCTGCACTCGCTTCGCTCGGCTGAACTCTACAAGTTCAGCTCAAAACCGTATCAGTTGATGTCGGTGCGGGTGAGGGGTTTGCCTTCCTGTTCGGCGGTGAGGTCGCGCAGGATGTGGCGGGCGAGGGCGGTGAGGGCGTCTTCGGCGATGTCGTGGAGGGTGAAGGTGCCGTGCGGGCCGTACTGGCCTGTGAAGGTGCCGTCGCCTCGGCGGACGCGGATGTACAGTTCGAGGAGGCCGAGGCGGTACCACGCGGCGTGCCAGCCGCCGAGGGGTGGGGGGCGGAGGCGGTTGTCGGGGTCTTCGGTGTGTTCGAGGGAGACGTTGTTGACGGGGAGGCCCGGGCCGTTGGCGTTGCGGAACGCGTGGTACAGGGCGTTGAGGAGTGCTTCGCAGGCGCGCGCTTCGGCCTGCCGGGCGCTCAGGGTGGTTTTCAGGGCGCGTTGCAGGGCGTCGAAGTCGCTGGACACGGGTTGATTAGTACCACGCCGGGCGTGGTATGGCGGGGGGCGTCACGCGAAGTACCCGAGGACGTCGATGAGGGTACGGACGTACTCGTCGGGCTTCAGGCCGCGTTTGCTGACCTTGACGCTGGGCGGGAACGGCGTGACCTCGGTCTTCTGCGGGAAGCGGCGGAGGGCGGCGGCGTCGTAGTCGAGGCCCTTGTAGCTGAAGGTGATCTGGAGGTCCGTCATGGTCTCGCCGACGCTGATGGCGCGGCGGGCGAGGGCACTGAGGCGGAGTTTGGCGAGGTCGATGAAGTTCTGCACGTCGGGGGTGGGCGGGCCGAATTTCTTGCGGAGGTCGCGTTCGACGCGGCTGATGGCCTGCAGGGTGCGCGCTTCGGAGAGGCGGCCGTACGTGGCGATGCGTTCTTCTTCGCCGGTCTTGCCTGCGAGGTGGTTGCCGTGTTCGGTGGCGAAGTATTCGGGGGTGAGGCGGGCGTTGACGGGCAGGTCGATGCTGACGGTGGGGGGCGTGCCGAGCGTCTCGCCTTTGAGTTTCGCGACGGCTTCGGCGAGCAGTTCGGTGTACACCTCGATGCTGACGGCCTGCACGTGGCCGTGTTGTTCCTCGCCGAGGATGTTGCCGACGCCGCGGATTTCCATGTCTTTCTCGGCGAGGAGGTGGCCGCTGCCGAGGTCCTGCAGGTCCGCGATGGCCCAGAGGCGGCGGGCGGCGTTCTCGGTCATGCGGGGCGGGTAGAAGAGGTAGGCGTAGGCGTCGCGGCTGCGGCGGCCGACGCGTCCGCGCAGCTGGTACAGCTGGGCGAGGCCGAGGCGGTCGGCGCGTTCGATGAGGATGGTGTTCGCTTCGGGGATGTCGAGGCCCGTTTCGACGATGGTGGTGCTGATGAGGACGTCGAAGGCGCCTTCCTCGAAGCCGAGCATTATCTCTTCGAGTTCGTCCTCGTTCATGCGGCCGTGCGCGACGCCGATGCGCGCTTCGGGCACGAGGTTGCGCAGGTACAGGCTGCGCGCGCCGATGCTGGCGATGCGGTCGTGGATGTAGAAGACCTTGCCGCCGCGTTCGATCTCGGAGAGGATGGCGCTGCGGACGGTGAGGGGATCGAAGGGCGCGAGGATCGTCTGGATGGGGCGGCGGCCCCTGGGGGGCGTCTGGATGCTGCTCATGTCGCGCAGGCCGACCATGCTCATGTAGAGGGTGCGGGGGATGGGCGTGGCGGACAGGCTGAGGACGTCCACGGCGCGCACGGCCTCGGGGACGTCCATCTTGCCGTCCTTGAGGGCGGGGAGGCCGCTGAGCGCGCGGAGTTTTTCTTTCTGGCCGACGCCGAAGCGGTGTTCCTCGTCGACGATCATCAGGCCGAGGTTCCCGAAGCGGATGTCGTCGCTGAGGAGCCGGTGCGTGCCGATGATGATGTCGACCTTGCCTGCGGCGAGGTCCGCGAGGATGGTGCGGGCCTGCCGGTCGCTCGTGAAGCGGGAGAGGCCTTCGACGCGGACGGGGAGGTCCTTGAAGCGTTCCATGAAGGTGGTGGCGTGCTGTTCGGCGAGCAGGGTGGTGGGGACGAGCACGGCGACCTGTCTGCCGTGCCCGACGACGCGGTGCGCGGCGCGCAGGGCGACTTCGGTCTTGCCGAAGCCGACGTCGCCGGACACGAGGCGGTCCATGGGGTGCGGGTTCTCGAGGTCCCTGAAGGTGTCCTTGAGGGCGCGTTTCTGGTCGGCGGTGAGGTCGAAGGCGAAGTTCTTCTCGACCTGTTCGTCCCAGTCCTGCACGGGCGGGAAGGCGTTGCCGGGCGTGACCTGCCGCGCGGCGTACTGCACGAGGAGGCGTCCGGCGACCTCTTCGGCGTTCTTGCGGGCGCGTTCCTTGGCGCGCGCCCAGTCTTTCTTGTCGAGGCTGCTGAGGGCGGGGGGGTCGTCGGTGGTGCCGGGGTGGCGGCGCAGGACGGGCAGCTGTTCGATGGGGAGGTACAGGCGCGCGCCGCCGCGGTACAGGATGTTGAGGTAGTCGCGGGACACGCCGAGCACGGTGCGGGTTTCGAGGCCTTCGAACTCGCCGACGCCGTGTTCCGGGTGGATGAGGTAGTCGCCGACGGCGAGGCCGAGCGCGTCCGTGACGGGCCGCCCGGTGAGTTTCTTGCCGCGCAGGGCGCTGCCGCCCTGGAAGCCGTAGACGAGGTCCTCGGTGATGACGACGACGCGTTCCTGTTCGAGCGCGAAGCCGCCCTCGCCGCCCGCGCGCAGGAAGCCGAGCTGGCCCTGCGGGAGTTGCGGGACGGTGAGCCACGGGACGCTGGCGTCCTCCCCGAGGAGTTTCTGCGCGAGGTACGTGGCGGTGCGTTCGTGCCGCACGAGCAATAGCACGCGGTAGTCGGCGTCCTGCCATTCGCGGATGTCGCGCTCCAGGTCCGAGAGGCGGGCGCGGTAGAAGCCGAGCGTCTTGAGGTCGGTGCTGGCGTCCGGCAGGTCGAGGGGGGAGCGGCCGAAGCTGGTGACGTCTCCCCCACCGGCGAGGCGGGCGCGCAGCTGCGTCCAGAGGGTGTCGGTGAGGACGCCGAGGCTGGACGCGTAGAATTCGGGCGCGTCGAGGAACACGCGGCCCGGCAGGAGTTGCAGGCGCGTGGCGTCCCAGCGGGTGGCGCTGAGGTATCCGTCGGCGGGCGCGAGGGTGTAGTTGGTCAGTTTGCGGCTCGGTTCGCCGGGCACGAGGCTGCGCAGGGTGTCGAGTTCGTCACCGAAGAACTCGGCGCGCAGGTGGTCGCCGTTCTGGGCGTGCAGGTCGAGGGTGTCGCCGCGCAGGCGGTAGCCGGGGCCGTCCTCGCCGTCCTGCAGGGGGTCGTACCCGAGCGTTTCGAGGCGTTCTTCGAGGGCGGCGCGCTCGTGGCTGCCGCCGACGCGCAGGGTGAGGGCGTGGTCTTCCGGGGTGGCGGGGAACAGGTCGAGGGCGGTGTTCACGTCGAGGATGACGTGCTCCTGCCGGTTTCCCCAGTCGTGCAGGCCGGGATTGACGGTGACGGGCGCGCCGAGGGCGGCGGTGGTGGCGTACGTGTCCAGCCGGTCGGGCGTGGTCAGGAGGATGCAGGGGCCCTGGTACGCGGCGAAGAGCGCCATCCGGGCCACCTGCGGCAGCAGTGTCAGGGTGCCCTGGGGCGCCTGTGGCATGAGCCGGGCCAGCGTGGGTACGGATGAGGGTTTCAGGGCGGTCACAGCCCGGATTGTACAGGGTGGGCCGGGCCGGTCATTGCGCGGACCGTGACGGTTTTCTTGAGGCAGCCGGGCGGGGTGCACGGTGGGCGGCGCAGGCACCCTGCCGCGCCACACTTCGCCATGAGTGAAAAACTCCACACGCCCTTCACTGGCGCACAACATGAAGAATGTTAGAATGAACGCATTGTGCCGCCCACTCCAACCAAACTGGCCCCCAGCATCCTCGCCTCCGACTTCACCCGGCTGGGCCGCGAGATCGAAGCGGTCCGCACGGCGGAGTACCTGCACGTCGACGTGATGGACGGTCTGTTCGTGCCGAACATCAGCTTCGGGTTCCCCGTTCTGGAGGCCGCCCGCCGCACCCGCGACGCGCTCGGCTCGGCGCAGGTCCTCGACGTGCACCTGATGATCCAGTCGCCGGAACGCTACCTGCAGGCCTTCGCGGACGCGGGCGCCGACAGCATCACCGTGCACGTGGAATCCACCGCGCACGTGCACCGCTGCGTACAGACCATCCGCGAACTCGGAAAACGGGCGGGCGTCGTCCTGAACCCCGGCACGCCGCTCGAAGCGGTGCGTCCCGTGCTGGACAGCGTGGACCTCGTGCTCGTGATGAGCGTCAACCCCGGCTTCGGCGGGCAGTCGTTCCTGCCGCAGACGTACGGGCGCGTGCAGGCCCTGCGCGCCCTGCTGGACGAGCTGGGCAGCAGGGCCGAACTGCAGGTGGACGGCGGCGTGACGGCCAGCAACGCCCGCGCGCTCGCGGACGCGGGCGCGAGTGTCCTCGTGGCCGGGTCGAGCGTGTACGGCGCGGACGGCGCCGAGGCGGGCCTGGAGCGCCTGCGCGCGGCGCTCGCGGGCGGCACGCGGTGAAGTTACGGGTGGACCTGCTGCCGCACGGCGGGTACCTCGACACGGTGCTGGTGGTGGACATCCTGCGCGCCACCACGACCGCCGTCGCGTACCTGGAGCGCGGCGCGGCGGCCCTGCTGCTCACCAGCAGCCCGGAGGCCGCGCTGGCCCTGCGGGACGTGACCGGCCCGGACGGCGAGATGACGCGCAACGAACGCTACCTGCTGGGCGGCGAGCGCGGCGGCCTGCCCATGCCGGGCTTCGACTTCGGGAACAGTCCGGTGGAGGCGTCCGGGCAGAACTTCACGGGCCGCGAGGTCGTCATGAACACCACCAACGGGACAGGCGCGGCACACGTCGCGGCGCAGAGCGGCAAGCACGTGCTGCTCGCCTCACTGGTGAACGCACACGCGGCCGCGAGGCGCGCGCGGGCGATGGCGGTCGAGGAGATCGCCATCGTGTGCTCCGGCACGGACGAGCGCGTGAGCCTGGAGGACGTGTACGCGGCGGGCGTGCTGGCCGAGTACCTGCTCGCGATGGGTGAGTTCACGGTGGACGACGGGGCACGCATCGCGCTCACCATCCGCCGCAACCTCGGGAACCCGCTGGAGGCCCTGTCGAGCAGCGGGCACGGCGTGCACCTGGAGCGCCTGGGGCTGGGCGCGGACGTGCGCTGGGCGGCCCGCATCTCGGAGAGTACGGTGGTGCCGACGCTGGACCGTTCGGTGGACGTGCCGGGCGCGCTGCGCTTCACGGGCAGCTGACCCCACGACTCAGGCGCCCCGCCCCACCCATCATCGGGCACGGCGGGGCGCTGTTCGTTGCCTGCGGCCCGGCTGACGGGGGCCTCACCTTCCAGTTGCTCTGTCCCTGTCCGGCCTGGGTGCGAAACAAAAAGCGAGTGCGCGGCGGGGGGAGCCACGCACTCTGGAGGGAAGGTGAGGGCGGGGGGGGCCGCCTCTCGAACCACATTGTACGACGAAAACCCTACAGGTATCTGACACGCACATGAAGGGACGTGAGCGTCCGGCCTCCCCAGTCACACCCACCGGCCCACCTCCGCTCACACGGGGAGGCCGCCCGGATGCTCTAGGCTGCAGCCGTGCCCACCCAGCGCCGAACGCCCGCCCGCCCGGCCCCCGCCGGGGCAACCGCACCAGAAGCCGCCACCGCGCGACCAGCCGCAGCGAAGGCCGCCGCACCCGCCAGGAGTCAGGCGGGCAAGGCCGCTCCTGCGCGGCCCCCGCTGAAGCTGCGTCGCCGCGCGGCCGACATTCTCGCGGCGCTGGAGGACGCGTACCCGGACGCGCGCACCGAACTGGAGTTCAGCACGCCCTTCGAACTGCTCGTCGCGACGGTATTGAGCGCGCAGGCGACGGACGTGAGCGTGAACGCCGCGACGCCCGCCCTGTTCCGCGCGTACCCGGACGCGCTCGCCCTGAGCCGCGCCACCCCGGAGGACGTGGAAGGGTACATCCGCACCATCGGACTGTACCGCGGCAAGGCCCGGAACCTCGTGGCGCTCGCCGGACTGCTGATTGAGCGGCACGCGGGCGAAGTCCCGAACGATTTCGGCGCGGTGGTGGCGCTGCCCGGCGCGGGACGCAAGACAGCGAACGTCGTGCTGAGCAACGCGTACGGCTACCCGGCCATCGCGGTGGACACGCACGTCGGGCGGCTCGCGCGGCGAATGGGCCTGAGCGCCCACACCAACCCCGACCGGGTGGAAGTGGACCTGCAGGCGCTCTTCCCGCGCGAACGCTGGGTGTTCCTGCACCACGCCCTGATCCTGCACGGGCGGCGCGTGTGCAACGCCCGGAGGCCGCTGTGCAGCGCCTGCACGCTGTCGCACCTGTGCCCGAAACTGGAAGTGGTGAACAGCGCCTGAAGCGGGCGCGTGTCATTCCGGGTTAGAGTGGGGACGATGAATGAGAGCGGACAGCTGGAACGCCTGTATCAGGTGCAGCAGCTCGACCTGGAACTCGACCTCCTGACCACTCAGGAAGCCGACATCTCGGTGGAGCTGAAAGACGCGCGGGCGCAGCAGGAGCGCATCAACAACGACCTTGAGGATGCAGAGATCGCGCTGGAGGGCGTGGAGAAGCAGGCGCGGCGGCTGGAACTGGATCTGGCCACCACGCAGGAGCAGATCGGGCGGAACAAGGCCGAGCAGGACAAGAACGCCACGAACGCCAAGATGCAGTCCCAGTACGAGAACGTGATCCAGCAGCTCGGGGAGCGCGTCGCGGACTACGAGGAGAGCCTCGCGCCGCTATACGAGCGTCAGACGGCGCTCAGCGCGCGGTCCACCGAACTGCGGGCCGAGCACCGCACGCTGCGCCCCCAGCTGGCCGCGCTGGAGGACGCCGACGAGGCGCGCGTGCAGGCGCTCCGCGAGACGGGCCAGGAGCGCCGCGAGCGCCGCGCGGCGATGGTGTCGGAGATCGAGGGGCGACTCGTGAAGGAGTACGAACTGATCCGCCGCTCCAAGAAGGGTCTGGGCATCGTGCCGTTCGAGGGCGGGCGCTGCAAGGGCTGCAACGTGCAGCTCCCCACGAACGTGCAGCAGCGGGCCGCGCTGGGCAAACTCCCGGCCGTGAAGTGCCCGAGCTGCGGCCGGTTCCTGATCAAACTGAACTGACACGGATTCCGGGAGTGGGCAGACGTCCGTTCCGCGCGGAACGGGGCGTCAGAACAATGACGTGCGGCCGTCCTGAGGATGGACTTACGGCACCCGTGTGAGGCACGCCGCCCTGGGTCCATACGGTTTTGATCCGAGTTCAGGACGACGGAAACAGCGCCGTCATCCCTTCTTGGGCAGAGCCGCGCCCATGACTGGCACAGCTCCGCAGAAGAGTACGCTTGCCCGCTTCCATCTCCTCCAAACCGTACGTGATTGGTGCTCGCGGCCGGACGGCGGCTTCGCGTTCCGCTCAGCTGAACTCCAGGAGTTCAGCTCTATTTGGGATCAGACGTCATGAGCCGGGCAGCGAGATGGTGCTGCTCGGCTCTGCTCATGCCGAACGCTTCCAGGTAAGCAGGGAGGCCACCCCACCGGGCGTTCAGGTGGTCCAGCGCGGCCAGGATGTCTTCGGGGCGGCTGATCAGGAACTTCGCCAGTTCGGCCCTCTTTTCGGGGGTCGGCTGGCGTTGCAGTTGGGCCGTAAAGAACGCTTCCAGGTGGCGGTCGGTCTCGGCGTAGTCGGCGGCGATCTGCTCGCGGGGCTGTCCGCACAGGTCGTGGGCCATGGCGGCCACCAGTCCGGTGCGGTCCTTGCCCGCGTGGCAGTGAATGAGCAGCGGTCCGGGGGGTGCGTCGTGCATGGCGCCGAAGATGGCTGCCAGCTGGTTGCCTGCACGGTCAAGGTGGGCGCGGTAGTGGTCGGCGTTGCTGCGGGCGTCGGCGCTGGCCTGGTTCAGGGCGCGGTCGCGGAACGGCAGGAGGGGCAGGTTCAGGTATTCCGGCCGTCCCGCGAACGGGGCGGGGTCGGTGTGTCTCTCGGCGCGGGTTCGCAGGTCGATGATCCGCGAGATGCCTGCGGCGAGCAGCTCGGCCCGGCCATGAGCGGTCAGGAAGGACAGGTCGGCGCTGCGGATCAGGCTGGGCAGGGCGTGGCGGGCGTTAAGTGCGCCCTGCCAGGTGATAGGCCAGGAGGTGGGGTCGGGCATGGCCCAGTGTGGCGGGTGTGGGCGGGCGTGTCACGCTGGACGGTGCCAGTTTTTCGGCGTGGGGCGCGCTAAAATGGGAAGCGTGAGGGGGCTGGCTGCCGGATGGCCGAAGCGGTCCGGTCTATTACGCCCCTGACAGAATATGCTATACTCAGGCATTGCCCGCCGGGCTTCCCGGTTGGCCACATGAGTTGTGTTTTAGCTGGACCGCACCCCACAGCGGCCCCAACCGGGCCTGCCGCCGGACTGCACTGGAGTCATCGTGACCGGAATTCTGCCTGTAGACATCACCTCGGAAGTCAAGACCAATTTCATCAACTACGCCATGAACGTCATCGTGGACCGGGCGCTGCCCGACGTCCGCGACGGCCTGAAGCCCGTGCAGCGCCGCATCATGTACGCCATGCTGCAGGAAGGCCTCGCCAGCAACACCAAGCACGCCAAGAGCGCCTCGGTGGTCGGCGAGGTCATGAAGAAGTACCACCCGCACGGCGACTCCTCCATCTACGACGCGATGGTGCGCCTCGGGCAGTGGTGGAATATCCGCTACAGCATGGTCGACCCGCAGGGGAACTTCGGCAGCATCGACGGCGACCCGCCCGCCGCCATGCGCTACACCGAAGCCCGCATGACGAAACTCGCCGAGGAACTCGTCGCGGACCTCGAAAAGGAAACGGTCGACCTCAAACCCAACTACGACGAGACGACCACCGAACCGACCGTCATGCCGTCCGCCGTGCCGAACCTGCTCATCAACGGCGCGGTCGGCATCGCCGTCGGCATGGCGACCAACATCCCGCCGCACAACCTCACCGAGATCTGCAACGGCCTGCTCGCCATGATCGAGAACCCGGACCTGACGCTCGACGACCTGATGGTGCACGTGCAGGGCCCGGACTTCCCGACCGGCGGGCGCATCTCGCGCACCGGCATCCGCGACGCGTACGCGACCGGCCACGCCAGCCTCAAGGTGCGCGGCAAGGCCCGCATCGAGGAGAAGAACGGCCGGAACGTCATCATCATTTCCGAGATCCCGTACCAGGTCAACAAGACCAACCTCATCCAGACGATCAGCGCCATGTACAAGGCCGGGAAGATTCCCGACATCAGCGCCCTGCGTGACGAGTCCGACCGCAAGGACCCCGTCCGGATCGTGGTGGAACTCAAGCGCGGCGCCATCCCGACCCTCGTGCTGAACCAGCTGTACAAGTACACGCAGCTGCAGACGACCTTCACGGTCATCAACCTCAGCATCGTCAAGGGCGAACCGCGCGTGCTGCCGCTCAAAGACACCATGCAGTACTTCCTCGACCACCGCCGCGACGTGGTCACGCGCCGCACGAAGTACGAGCTGAAGAAAGCCACCGAACGCGCCCACATCCTCGAGGGCCTCATCATCGCGCTCGACCACGTAGACGAGGTCATCCGTCTCATCCGCGCGGCACAGACGGGCGCCGAGGCGCGCGAATCACTGCAGGTGCGTTTCGGGCTGAGCGAGATCCAGTCGCAGGCGATCCTCGACATGCGCCTGCAGCGCCTCACCGGCCTGGAAGTCGAGAAGCTCCGCAACGAGCACGCCGAAGTCATGGCCCTCATCGAGCGCCTCAAGGCGATCCTCGGGGACGAGAAACTGCTGTGGCGCGAGATCCGCCGCGAGATCCGCGACGTGCGCGACCGGTACGGCGACGACCGGCGCAGCACCATCACCATGCTCGAAGAGGACATCGGCAAGGAAGACCTGATCGCGGTGGAGGACATGGTCATCACCATGACGCGCGCCGGGTACCTGAAGCGCAGCAACCTCGACGCGTACCGCGAGCAGAAGCGCGGCGGGCGCGGCTCGTCGGGCGGCAAGCTGCGCGACGAGGACGTGAACACCCGCGTGTTCGTCGGCAGCACGCACGACTTCCTGCTGTTCTTCACGGACCAGGGCCGCGTGTTCCACGAGAAGATCTACGACCTGCCCGAAGCGGGCCGCGACGCCAAAGGCACGCACATCAAGAACCTGCTGCCGGGCCTGCGCGAGAAGGAGAACATCGCGTCGGTGCTCAGCATCAAGAGCTTCGAGGAGCAGGGGTACTTCGTGTTCGCCACGCGGCGCGGCATCATCAAGAAGACCCTCATCACCGACTACGGCAACATCACGTCCGCGGGCCTGATCGCCATCAACCTGCAGGAAGGCGACGAGCTGATCGGGGTGGGCATCGTGTGCGACGGGGACCACGTGGTGCTCGCCACGCAGGACGGTCAGGCGATGCGCTTCGACAACGCCGAGGTGCGCGACACGGGCCGCGCCACGCAGGGCGTGATCGGCATCCGCCTGCGTGAGAACGACCAGGTGGTCAGCATGGCGCTCGTGCCGGGCGGCGACGAGGGCAGCGAACTGCTCGCCATCAGCGAGTGCGGCCTCGGCAAGCGCACGCCCGTCGGCGACTACCCCAGCAAGGGGCGCGGCGGTCTGGGCGTCATCACGCTCGACGTGACCGACAAGACCGGGCCGCTCGTGACGCTCACCCGCGTGGGCGGCAACGAGGAACTCATGGTGCTGACCGAGAAGGGCACCGTGATCCGCACGCGCGTGGACGACATCCGCGTGACGGGCCGCAACGCGCAGGGCGTCAAGGTCATCAACATTCAGGAGAAGGACCGCGTGATCTCCGCGTTCCCCGTCCGCAAGGAAGACGAACTGTAACCGTCCGGGCCACCCGCCCGGAACGCCGCGCCGGTCCCCAGTGGGGGCCGGCGTTTCCCTTGTGCCGGGGTACGATGGGCACGACAGGCGGAGGTGAGGGATGTCCGGAACGGACCGGTCGGCTCACGCAGCGCAGGACGAAGCACCGGGCACGCCGGGCGGGCCGCGCGTGGCGGGGGTGAGCGTGCTCGTGACCGGCATGTCCGGCACCGGGAAGTCCACGGTCCTGCGCCTCCTCGCGCGGCGCGGTCACCGGGTGGTGGATACCGACGACGACGGCTGGTGCACGTGGGTGACGCACCCCGGCGGGGAACGTGAGGAGGTGTGGCGCGAGGACCGCGTGCGCGCCCTGCTGGACGGCCACACGGACGGCCTGCTGTTCGTGGGCGGGTGCCGCTCCAACCAGGGTCGCCTGCGGGACGCATTCGCGGCGGTGGTGCTGCTGAGCGCCCCGGAGGACGTGATGCTGGCCCGCGTCGCGGAACGGTCCGGGAATCCCTTCGGGAAGAGCGAGGAGGACCGGGCGCGGATCCGGGCGGACCTGCGTGACGTGCAGCCGCTGCTGCGGCGCGCCGCGACGCTGGAGGTCGTGACGACGTGCGGCGAGGAGGAGGTCGCGGACCGGGTGGAGGCGGCGGGCCTCGCGCGGCTCGTCCGGGCGGCCGGACCGGGCGGCCACCCGTGAATGGAGTGCGGGGCTGCCCGCGCGGCGTGCTTGGCGCTAGAGTGGGCGGCAATGACCCCCGAAGTGCCCCACTCCGACTCCATTCCGGCCGTGAACGCGGCCGATCGACTGCTGGCCCCGAACTTCATCACCGAGATCGCCGAACGTGACCTGAACAGCGGCCGGTACGCGCAGATCGTGACGCGCTTCCCGCCCGAACCGAACGGGTACCTGCACCTGGGGCACGTGTTCGCGTCGTTCCTGGACTTCCAGACGGCGCTCGACCTGGGCGGACGCTACCACCTGCGCCTGGACGACACGAACCCCGAAGGCGAGAGCATGGAGTTCGCGCAGGCCATCCAGGACGACCTGCACTGGCTGGGCTGGGACTGGGGCGAGCACCTGTACTTCGCGTCGGATCACTTCGAGCGGTACTACCTGTACGCCGAGCAGCTCATCCGGCAGGGGGACGCGTACGTGGACAGCGTGACGGGCGACGAGATGGCCCGCCTGCGCGGCAGTGCCACCGAGGTCGGCACACCGAGCAGGTACCGGGACCGCACGCCGGACGAGAACCTCGACCTGTTCCGGCGCATGCGGGCCGGGGAGTTCCCGGACGGCGCGCACGTCCTGCGGGCCCGCATCGACCTGAGCAGCCCGAACATGAAGCTGCGCGACCCGGTGCTGTACCGCATCCTGCGCGGCACGCACTACCGGACGGGCGACGCGTGGTGCATCTACCCGATGTACGACTTCCAGCACCCACTGCAGGACGCGCTGGAGGGCGTGACGCACAGCATGTGCAGCCTGGAGTTCGTGGACAACCGCGCCATCTACGACTGGCTGATGGAGGCGCTGAAGTTCGACCCGCGCCCGCACCAGTACGAGTTCGGCCGCCGGAACCTGGAGTACACGGTCGTCAGCAAACGCAAGCTGCGGCGGCTGGTGCAGGAGGGGCACGTGGCGGGCTGGGACGATCCGCGCATGCCGACCCTGCGCGCGCAGCGCCGTCTGGGCGTGACGCCGGAAGCGGTGCGGACCTTCGCGGCGGGCATCGGCGTGAACCGCACCAACCGCACGGTGGACATCGCCGTGTACGAGAACGCGGTCCGCAACGACCTGAACCACCGCGCGCCGCGCGTGATGGCGGTGCTGGAACCGCTGCGGCTGGTCCTGGAGGACCTGGAGGGCGCGCGTGACCTGCAGGTGCCGTACTGGCCGCACGACGTGGTGGACGCCTCCCCGGACGGCCTGGTGGCGTTGCCTGGCGGGGCGCGCGTCGCGCCGGACGCGGCGGTGCGGGCCGTGCCGCTCGGGCGTGAACTGTACATCGAGCGCAGCGATTTCGAGGTGACGCCCCCGAAGGGCTTCAAGCGCCTCACGCCGGGCGGCCGCGTGCGCCTGCGCGGGGCGGGCATCGTGGAGGCCACACGGTACGACGTGGACGCCGACGGGCAGGTGGTCGCCGTGTACGCCACGCTGCAGCCGGAAACGGCGAAGGCGAGCGGCGTGATCCACTGGGTGGACGCGGGCACGGCCGTCCCGGCGGAATTCCGGCTGTACGACCGGCTGTTCAGCGTCGCGAACCCCGAGGGGCAGGACAACGTGCCGGACTTCGACCCGGAAGAGCCCGGGCATGAGGACACCGGCACGCCCGTCAGCACGGACTTCCTGCGGTTCCTGAACCCGGACAGCCTGCGCGTCACGCACGGCTTCGTGGAGCGGAGCGTGGCGGCCGACCCGAAGGACACCCGGTACCAGTTCGAACGGCAGGGGTACTTCTGGCAGGACCCGGTGGACAGCCGGGAAGGCGCGCTGGTGTTCGGGCGGATCATCACGCTGCGCGACGCGTGGGCGGACCGGGGCCGCGAGAAGGCGCAGCCGCGCGTCCCGAAAGCGGAACGTCCCGCCCGCACGGCAGGCGCGGACGCCGCGCGCCCGGCGGCGGTCAGCGAGGTGACGTTCACGCCGGAGCAGGACGCGCAGCTCGCGCGGCTCGCGGCACTGGGCGTCGGCACGAACGAGGGGACGGTCATCGTGCAGGACGCCCGCCTGAGCGCGTACCTGACGGGCCTGGAGGGACCGCACGCGGCGACGGTGGCGGGCTGGGCCGTGAACGACCTGGGCGGCCTGATCCGCGAGGACCGCAACGCGCTCCCGCTGCCCGCCCTGACGGAACTGGCGGAACTGCTGGCGGGCGGCAGCATCAGCACCCGGATCGCGCGCGAGGCGCTCGCGGAGGCCGCGGCGGGCGGGCAGGAGACGCCCGTGCAGCTCATCGAACGGCGCGGCTTGAAGGTCGTGACGGACACGGCGGCACTCGAGGGCCTCATCCGGGACGTGATGACCGCCAACCCCGGCAAGGTCAGCGAGTACCGTGCGGGCAAGAAGGGCCTGAGCGGCTTCTTCACGGGGCAGGTCATGCGTGCCAGCGGCGGTCAGGCGGACCCGCAGCGGGTCGCGCAGCTGCTCACGGCGCTCCTCGACAGCGCCGAATAACCCGACCAGAGGGGGGCGGCCCGGCACGGTGGACGTGCGGGCCGCCCCTCCCCCGTTGGCGTGACGGACGCAGGACCGGTTCGCGGGGTCAGCGGGGTGGGGGGAGGGTGGTGTCGGTCAGCGGTCCTCTGGGGAGGGGGGTGGTGCTGAACAGTTCGTTGCGGCGCTCGAAGGCCTCCATGAAGCGGCCGAGCAGGGCGGTCTGCGTGCGGTACAGGTTCACGGCGCGGCCCTTGGCGAGCACCTCGTCCGGCGTGAGGTCCTGGCGCGTCCAGGCGAGGTTCGGGGCGCGGCTGGGCAGGGTGAGCGGTTCGGTGCGGTGCAGGCCTTTCGGGAGGGGCCATTCCAGGCCGCCGTGCACCACCCAGTAGCGCAGCCGGGAGGTCTGGCCGCGCGCGGCCATGAGGCGCAGGGCCATGAAGCCGGTGGTGCGGTGGTCGGGGTGGGCGTCCTGCGGGGCGGGCACGAGGACGAGGTCGGGGTGGACGCGGTCGAGCAGGGTGCCGAGGTCGCGTTCGAGGTTCTGGCCGGTGTAGGCGCTGCCGGGGCTCTGCGTGCCGGGGTACGTGACGGCGCTCAGGCCGGTGGTGGGAGAACGGTAGGGGGAGGCGTAGTTTTCGAGGAAGAGGTGCAGCAGGCTGCCGTCGGGGTACCCGAGGAAGCTGAGGTGCGTGGCGGGCACGCCGAGGGACGCGGTCGCGGCGCGCGCTTCGTCCATGCGGCGCAGCGCGAGGCGCTGGAAGGCGCGGGCGGTGGGGCGCAGCTGCCTTCCTTCCAGGGCCGCGTCGAACTCGAAGCCGTCGCCGCTCGTCATGAAGGCCACGTACACTTCGGCGTGCGCGGCGTGGGCCTTCTGGATCAGGCCGCCGCAGCAGAGGGTCTCGTCGTCCGGGTGCGGGGAGAGGATCAGGATCTTCTGCCCTTCGTAGAGGGGGGTGGTGGCGGGGAGGCGGGCGACGCGGGCGGCCGCGTTCGGCTGCGTGATGCGCGTGAAGGGCGTCACGTTGATCCACAGAGCGAGGATGGCGGCCACGAGGAGCAGCGGGGCCAGCCAGCGCCGCCGGGAGCGTGCGGCGGGACGCCGGGCGAAGCCCTTCAAACGCCCGTCTCCAGAGGGGCGGGCTGCAGGAGGGCACGCAGGGCCGCGTGCAGGACGTGCAGGGCCGGACCGATCTGCCACGCGGCGCGGTCGCGCGGGCCGACCATGTTGGACACGCCGCGCACCTCGGTGCAGGGCACGCCGCTCAGGTGGGCGGCATGCGCGACGCCCGCGCCCTCCATGCCTTCCATCAGCGCGCCCTGCACGCGGCCCTGCAGCTCGCTCGCCTGCGCCTCGCTGCCGGTCACGCCGCTCATGGTGACGAACGGTCCGCACGGCACGCCGAGCCGCGCGGCGAAGGCGGGTGCGCCCTCCCAGGCGGCGAAGCGTCCCGCCTGCACCGGCGTGCCGGGTGCTTCCAGGGCGGGCAGGACGCTGAGGCCCAGGTCGGAGAGCGGCAGGAACGCGCGGTCGTCCCAGGCGCCCAGGTCGCCGTACAGCATCTCGTTCGCGACGGCCACGCCGCCCACCGCGAGGCCCGTGCCGGGGAATGCGCCGCCGATCCCGGCGCTGATCACGAGGTCCGGGGTCGGCCCGGCCAGCAGGGCGGCCTGCGTGGCGAGGGCCGCCGCGACCGGGCCGACGCCGCTCACCACGGTCCTCGCGGGGAGGTCCGTCAGGCGTGCGGCTTCGGCGGGCGTGGCGACCACGATCAGGACGTTCATGCCGCCAGTATGCCCGGCGCGGCTGGGGCGCGTGCCCCGGCCTGCCGGACGCGTGCGGTCGGGGCGTCCGGGCCGCTGATCCCCTGTGCGGGCGGTCTGGCCGGTAGCATGGGCGGCATGCCTGCCGCCGCGAGTCACCGAGGGCGCGCGTGGCGGCCCGCGTGGACGCCGCTCACGGCGCTGCTGCTGCTGGCGTCGCTGCTGTGGAGCGTGGCTTGGCTGGCCGCGCCGTCCGGCAACGACCTGCTGGTGTACGGCGGGACGCCGCAGGGCGTGATGGCGGCCGTCGCGGCGGCGCAGCAGGGGCAGCGGGTGGTGCTGGCCGTGCCGGGCGACCAGGTGGGCGGGGTACTGACGCGCGCGTGGCTGACGACGCTCGACATGAGCAGCGGCCCGGACGGGCAGCCGCTGTCGCGCGGGATGGTGCTGGGCCTGTACCGGGCGCTGCATCACGACAATTCCTTCGATGTGGGCGAGGCGCAGCGGTACTTCAACGCGCTGCTGCGCTCCCCGCGCGTGCGGGTCCTGACGCGCGTGCCCGTGCGGGCGGCGGCGGTGACGGGCGGGCGGCTGGGGTGCCCGCTGCTGGGCGGGCCGGGCCACGAGCGGGTGGTGTGCGCCGCGCGGTACGTGGACGCCAGCGACGGCGCGGACCTCGCGGCGGCGGCGGGCCTGCCGTTCACGCTGGGCCGCGCCGACACCGGGCAGGACGACACGCAGATGGCGGCCGGACTGGTGTTCCGGGTGGCGGGCGTCGACTGGGCGGGCCTGCAGGCGCGCCTCGCGCGGCCCCCCGGGACGGGCGGGCCGGGGGCGCTGCTGCCCGCGCTGGAGACGCTCACGGGGCGCAGCCTGGTGGGGCTCGCGGACGTGACGCGCCACTACGTGCCGAGCAACCAGGCGCGCTTCGTGCTGCGCGGCCTGAACGGTGCCCGTCAGGACGACGGGACGCTGCTCGTGAACGCGCTGCTGATGCTGAACGTGGACGGCACGTCGCCCGCCTCGGTGCGGGACGCGCACGCCTCCGCCGAGGGAGAGGCGCGGCGCGTGGTGGCGTTCCTGCGCGCCAGCGTCCCGGAGGCCTTCGGGCACGCGCGGTACGCCGGGGCCGCACCGGAACTGTACCTGCGGGAGACGCGGCACCTGGTGGGCACGTCCCGCCTGCATGCGGACGACGTGTTCTACGGGCGGCACTTCCCGGACCGGGTCGCGGTGGGCGCGTACCCGCTCGACGGGCAGCAGTACCGTCCGGCCGAGACGCCCTTCCTGATCGGTCACCCCGCGCCGTACGAGGTGCCGTACCGGACGCTGCTGCCGCGCCGGGTCGGGAACCTGCTGGTGGTGTCGCAGGCGGCGTCGTTCGACAGCGTGGCGGCCTTCTCGGCCAGGGTCGCGCCGCTGCAGATGACGCTGGGCGAGGCGGCGGGCCTCGCGTCGGCCGTCGCGTCCGTCACGCACCGGGACTACGCGGCGCTCTCGTCGGGGCCGCTGCTGGCGGTGCTGCAGGGTGGGCTGGCGCGGCGCGGGAACCTGCTGCACGCACCGGAGTCGCCGCAGGCGCTCGCGTGCCGGGACCGGTCGGCGGCCGGGTACGCGCAGGCGGTGGCGCTGCTCCGGCGCGGCCTGATGACCGCCCCGTACTACTACTTCGGGTGCCTGAACCTGCAGGACCGCGAGACGGGCACGGTGTTCCTCGCGGACCTGCAGCACGGCCTGACACGCACGCAGCTGGCCGTGCCGGAACGGCAGGCGACGCTCGGGTGGCTGCGCGGGTACTACCAGGACCTGCCGGACACGCCGGTCCGGGAGGCGGACGTGGACGCGCTCCTGACGCTGCTGCGCCTCCCGCTGCCCGGTTCGCCCGGCGGGGCAGGGCCGCTCACGCGGGCGCAGGCCGCGCAGCTGCGCGCACGGGTGCTGAGCGTCTCCGCGCCGCGCCTGCCGGGCCTGTGCCTGCCGAACACCGGGCGCTGCAGCGAGGGCAGGTGAGCCGGGGCACGTGCGCGGCGTTCAGGGGCGGCGGACGCGGCGGACGCGGGCGCGGAACTCGCGGAGCTGGGCGGGCGTGACGGGCATGGGGCCGTAGCGGAGCTTCAGGTACGTCTGCGTGACGTCGTTCAGGTCGTCGGAGCGGTGCGGGTACTGGCGTTCGGCGCGGCGCTGGTACTCCAGGGGCGTCTCGGCCGGGTCGTGCGGGAGACGCAGGCGCGCGCCGAGGTCGCGGTACGCGAGCAGCAGGGGGTCGCCGTGGCGGCGGGACCGGACCCACAGGACCGGCAGGACGGCCAGCACGAGCAGCAGGACGAGCATCACGGCGTAGCGCGCGCCGCCGACCGCGCCCAGCCCGAGCCGCGTGAGGAGGCTCTGCTGGCGGGTGGCGTCGTACCCGATCACCCACTCGTTCCAGGCGTTCTGGAGGGCGTCGAGGCGCAGGCGCAGGCCGGGCAGCACACCGCGTCCGCTTTCCAGACCGCCCGCCGCGTCAGGCAGGGCCGCCGCGAGGCCCCCCTGCAGGCGGGCGGGCGACACGGCGGCGGTCGGGTCGACGCGCACCCAGCCCTGCCCGGCCAGCCAGACTTCCACCCAGGCGTGCGCGTCGGCCTGCCGCACGATCAGGTACGGCCTGCCGCCCGTGCCGGCGTTCTCGGTGCCGCCCAGGTAGCCGGTCACGAGGCGGGCGGGCACGCCGCTGACGCGCATCAGGAACGCGAAGCTGCTCGCGAAGTGCTCGCAGAAGCCCTGCCGGGTGCTGTACAGCAACTCGTCGACCGGGTCGGCGCTCGTGAGGAGCGGCGGGCTGAGCGTGTACTGCAGCCTGTCCTGCTGGAAGAAGCGGTACGCGGCCTGCACGCGCTGCGCGGGCGGCAGGTTCGCCCAGCTGCGCGCGAGGGTGCGGGCGCGCGGGTTGCCGATCTGCGGGACGACGAGGTTCAGGTCGAGCTGTTCGCGGCTGGCGTCCTGCCCGTACGTGAAGCGCGTGACGGCCTGCAGGTCGATCTGGCGGCGGGTGTTCACGCCGCCCGGCACGACGAGCTGCAGGTTGCCGGTGATGTTCAGGCCGGCGGGGACGTTGGCGGGCACGTCGAGCGCGAGTGCCCACGGCTGGTTGCTCGGTTCGAGCGTGAGGCGGTACGTGTACACGGGGCCGTCGCCCTGGGCGCGCGGGAAGCCGAAGCGGGCGGGCCGCAGGCTCCAGCGGCGTCCGTCGTAGCCTTCGAGGACCGGGCCGCGCCAGTAGCGGTCCTGGACGGGCGGTACGCGGCCCTGGAAGGTCGCGCGGAACGCGACGGAGTTGTCCTGCGCGAGTGAGCTGACGGTGCCCGGCTCGACCGAGTCGCCCAGGCCGGTCCTGCTGCCGCTCTTGCTGGTGACGGGCATCTGCCACAGTGGGCCGTCGGGTCTGGGGAACAGCACGAACAGCACGACCGTGAGCGGCGCGGCCTGCAGCAGCAGGAGTGCGGAGCGGCGCAGGGCGCGGCCGGGCCGGACGGTGGCGGGCGGCCCGCCGGGGCGCGCCCAGAGGGTGAGGCAGGCGGTGAGGGCGGCGGCGCACAGCAGGGTGTACACGGCGACGCTGACGTTCTGGTCGAAGAAGAACACGCAGGCGGTCGTGAAGTACCCGAGCAGCACGAGCAGCAGCGCGTCGCGGCGGCGGGACGTTTCGAGGGTCTTGAGCGCCACGAGGAGCAGCAGCATGGCGGTCCCGCCGTCCCGGCCCGCGAGGGTGGTGTACACGCCGACGAGGGCGCGGCCCACGAGGAGCGCCACCACGATCAGCGTCCAGGCGGGCGGGGCCTTGCCGCCGCGCACGGCGAGGGCGGCGCGCGCGCCGAGCAGCACGAGCAGCAGGGCGTTCAGCCAGAGCGGCTGGTGCGGCCAGTACGGCAGCATGGTGAGGGCCAGCGTGAGGAGCGTCGCGAGGAGTGGCGCGGTGGGGAGCGGGCCTTCGGGGGCGGGCGTCCGGGCGCGCAGGGACAGGAAGGGCCGGGTGGGCGCGGTGCGTGCGGTGGTGGGCGGGACGGTCACGGGCGCTCCCACGGCCAGCGGCTCCTGGGGGCGGGCGGGAGGGTGCGGCCGTGCCGGGCGAGCAGCGTGAGGGCCTGCCGGACCTGCGTTTCGCCGTGGTCGAGCGCGAGGCGCGTGCCGGGCAGGTCGAGGGTGAAGGGCGCGCCGAGCCGTTCGGCGTGCAGCACCCAGGCGCACAGGCGCGAGAGGCGCGCCTCGGTGTCCCCGGCCTCCCTCGTGCTGTCCCAGCCGAGGGCGAGGGCGGCGGTGGCGGGCGCGTCGTACGTGCGGGTGAGGAGCGTGCCGGTGCGGGCCGCCTGCTTCCACGCGATGCGGCGGGGCGCGTCGCCGGGCCGGTACTCGCGCAGGCCGTGCACTTCCTCCTCTCCGGCGCTGCGGCGCTCGCTGACGCCGCTGCCCTGGACGGGCGCGGCGGGCGGCGGGGGCGCGTCCACTTCCGGGGCGGGCAGGACGAGCACCTCACGCAGGAGCGGCTGGCCGCCCCGGTCACGGGCGGGGTACGTGCTGGAGCGCCACAGGCCGAGCGGATCGTGCGCCTCGCAGCGCACGGTGGGCAGGTGCTGCGGGCCGCGCGGCAGGGCGGGCAGCGTCAGGGTGGCGCGCCCTGGGCCGTCCAGCCACTGCAGGTCCGGTCCGGCACGCACGCCCACCACGCCCCCTGCGGGTGGGGCGTCCAGCGTGACGTGCAGCTGGCCGGGCCGTCCGGCGAAGGTGCGGTCCGGGAGGGCGGCGTCGAGCGTCACGCCGTTCAGGGCGCGGGAGGCGTGCACGGCGCACACCACCCACACGCTCAGCAGCAGGAACGTGAGGGCGTACCCGAGGCTCAGCAGGTAGTTGATGCAGCCGATCAGGGTGAGGAGTGCCACGAGCACGAAGCCACCCCCGAAACGGGTGGGCAGCACGTACACCGGCGGGGGCCGCCCCGCCTCCTCTGCCGGGCGGGTCGCCGGGGCGCCGCTGGCCGTGGGGCTGCTCATGGGAGCGGCACGCCCGCCATCAGGCGCGCGACCGCGTCCGGGTCGGGCAGTCCGCTCGCGCGGTTCGGCAGGCGGTGCGTGGCGAGCGCCGGGAACACGGCCTTCACGTCGTCCGGCCAGACGCTCGCGCGGCCGTCCAGCCACGCCCATGCGCGGCTCGCGGCGACAAGGCCCAGCGCGGCGCGCGGGCTGAGTCCGGCACTGAAGTGCGTGGAGTCGCGCGTGGCTTTCACGAGCAGCTGCACGTAGTCGATCAGGGCGCCCGAGACGTGCACGGCGTTCACCTCGCGGCGGGCGGCGTCCAGTTCGTCGGGCGTGACGGCCGCCTGCAGGGCCTGCGCGGCGGCGCGGCGACCGCCGGACAGCAGCAGTTCACGTTCCGCGCGCGGGTCGGGGTAGCCGAGCGTGACGGTCAGCAGGAAGCGGTCCAGCTGCGCTTCGGGCAGCGGGAAGGTCCCGTGGTGCGCGGCGGGGTTCTGCGTGGCGATCACGAAGAACGGGGCGGGCAGGGGGCGCGTCTCGCCGTCCACGCTGACCTGACGTTCCTCCATCGCTTCGAGCAGGGCGGACTGCGTGCGGGGCGTGGCGCGGTTCAGTTCGTCGGCCAGCAGCAGCTGCGTGAAGACCGGGCCGGGATGGAAGCGGAAGGTGCCCGCGTCGCGCTCGAAGATGCTCACGCCGATCAGGTCGGCAGGCAGCAGGTCGCTCGTGAACTGCACCCGTCCGAAGTGCAGGCCGAGCGTCGCGGCGAGCGCGTACGCGAGCGTCGTCTTGCCGACGCCCGGCATGTCCTCGATGAGCAGGTGCCCGCCCGCCAGCAGGCACGTGAGCGCCAGCCGGACGGGCGTGGATTTGCCCAGGATCACGCCGTCGAGCTGCTGCAGGGCGCGGGCGAAGGTGGGCGCGGCGGTCGTGACGGTCATGCCGTGCAGCGTAGCGGGGCGCGTCTGTCAGGACTCTCGCAGAGCACACGGTCCGGGCCGCGCCGCCCGCAGTGGCGTTCTTCATGTGCGCCCGGTAGCCTGAGCGGCATGATGCGCCGTTCGGGGTGTGGGTGCGGGGGTTGCCTGGGCAGCCTGCTGCTGGGAGTGCTGGTCGTGGCGGGGCTCGCGTACTTTCTGGTGTACCGGCCGGTGCAGGGCTTCCTGACGGGGTTCGGGACGCCCGCCCCGGCGCAGCAGACGCAGGCGCAGCAGGCGGAAACGCAGGCGGCGCTGACGCGCGCGGACGTGCAGCGGTTCGTACGGGTGCGCCGCAGCGTCCGCACGGCGATGGGCGACAGTTTCAGCGGCGTGGAGAAGGTCTTCCGGGACATTCAGCTGGGGCAGTCGCCGAACGCCCTGACGGTGCTGGGCGTCCTGCGGGACGCGACCGGCTCGGTCGGCGTGGCGCGCAGAGCGCAGGCGGGCGCGCTCGCCCGGGAAGGCATGACCCTGAACCGGTACGCGTACGTGCGCGCCGAGGTCAACAGGGCGCTCGGCGTGCCGGACATCGACTTCCAGAAGGTCGCCTCGGCCGTGCGGAGCGGGCAGGTGCCGGACCTGAACACGTCGGTCCGCCCGCCGGACGCGCGCTCCGCGCCGCTCGTGCAGCCGTTCCGTTCGGAGCTGGAGGTGACCGCGCCGCTCGGTCTGCTGGGCCTGTAGTTCCGGCCCTGTGGCGCGCCGGGCAGTTTCATTCCCGGACGCTCCAGCACGACGTTCGCGCGCGCCGCCCGGTCGCCGGGGCATACGGCGGTGCGGGAGCGGATGGTCTAGAATCTGCGCCGTGAAGTCGTCTCCCCTTCCGTTCCCGGTCACGCCGGACGTGGCGCTGCGGCAGCTGGTGGCGCGCGGCGTGCCGGGCGTCGCGCTGCTGGAGTCGCTGGGCGAGGTGACGTTCCAGTCTCGGTTCACGCTGCTCAGCGCGGCGCCCGTGTCGGTGCGGCACACGCTGCCGCAGCGTCCGGCGGGCGAAGCGCTGTTCCCGGCGTGGCTGGGCGGCCTGAAGTACGAGGCGGCGCGCGCGTGGGGGTTACCGGCGCACCCGCCGGACGGCGAGGCGCAGACGTGGGGCGAGTACCCCTCGGGCATCGTGTGGGACCGCGCGGACGGGAGCGTGCAGGTGGTGGGCGAACCGCACCTCGACTGGGCCGACCTGCTCGGCGGCGACGTGCCGCCCGTGCCACCGCTGTCTGTGGGGGCGTTCTCGGCGGACGACCTCTCGTTCCCGGACGGGGTGCTGGCCGTGCAGCAGGGCATCCTGGCGGGCGAGGTGTACCAGGTGAACCTGTCGCGCGGCGTGACGGCCGCCGCGACCGGGCACCCGCTGGGCGCGTACCTGCGGCTGCGGGAGGACAACCCCAGTCCGTACATGGCGTTCCTGGACCTGGGGCGCGACGTGATCGTGTCGTGCAGCCCGGAGCGGCTGGTGCGCTGGGAGGGGGACGCGGTGAGTGCGCGGCCCATCGCGGGGACGCGGGCGCGCGGGGACACGCCGGAACGCGACGCGGCGCTGGAACTGGACCTGCGGACGGACGCCAAGGAGGCGGCCGAGCACCTGATGCTCACGGACCTGATCCGTCACGACCTGGGGTGGCTGTCCGTGCCGGGCACCGTGAACGTCCCCGAGTACCGGAGCGTGGAGCGTTACAGCCACGTCATGCATCTGGTGAGCGAGGTGCGCGGGCAGGCGCGGGCGGGCCTGGACGTGGAGGACGTGGTGCGCGCGACGTTTCCCGGTGGGACGATCACGGGCGCGCCGAAGGAGCGCGTGATGCAGGAGATCGCGGCGCTGGAGCCGGGACCGCGCGGGTGGTACACCGGCAGCGTGGGCGTGCTGAGCGGCGCGCGGGTGGAACTGAACATCCTGATCCGCACGGCGTCCTTCCGGCGCACGGACGGCGGGAGCGGGTGGCGGGTGGGCGTGCGGGCCGGGGCGGGCATCGTGATGGATTCGGACCCGGCCCGCGAGACGCGCGAGACGGTCATCAAGGCGCAGGCGCTGCTGGAGGTGCTGTCCGGCGCTGCGCCCGTGCGTGCGCCGCGCGCGCCGTCCGTGCAGCGCGGCGAGGCGTGGGCGCCGGCGGCCGTCACGTCGCGGCCCGGCGTGGGGGCGCGCGTGCTGCTGCTCGACAACCACGACTCGTTCACTCAGAACCTCGCGCACGACCTCGCGGCGCTGGGGGCCGAGGTGACGCTGCGCGACCATCACGCGCCGCTGGCGGACCTGCTGGCCCTGCGGCCGGACGCCGTGATGGTCGGGCCGGGCCCGGGCACGCCGCAGTCGTCGGGCGTGACGCTGCCGCTCACGCGCGCGTGCCTGGAGCTGGGGTGGCCGCTGCTGGGCGTGTGCCTGGGCCATCAGGCGCTCGGGGAGGCGGTGGGCGGGCGGGTGGCGCGGGCGGGCGCGGCGCTGCACGGCATGCCGGAACGCGTACGGCACGGCGGGACGGGCCTGTTCGCGGGCGTGCCGCAGGGCGCGGTGTTCACGCGGTACCACTCGCTGGTGGTGCGCGACCTGCCGCCGGGCATGGTGACGGCCACCTCGGCGGACGGGGAGGTCATGGCGATGCAGGTGCCGGGGCGGCCCGCGTGGGGCGTGCAGTTCCACCCGGAGAGCCTGCTGAGCGGTCATGGGCGGCACCTGCTGGGGAACTGGCTGACGCTGGTCCGGCCGGGCGTGCCGGGGGAGGCGAGTGCCGTCCCTGCCCGCTGAGTTCGGGAGCGCGTGGCTGCACGGCCTGAGTGCGTTCAGCACCGTCCGCACGCGGGCAGGCGCGCCGCTGCTGCTGGACGCGCACCTGGATCGGCTGGCGGGCACGTGCGCGCTGCTGGGCCTGCCCGCCCCGGACCCGCAGGTCCCGGCGCTGGACACCGCGCTGCCGTGGGGTCTGCTGCGGCTCACGGTGACGCCGGACGGCACGTACCACAGCCACCGGCCACTCCCCGCGCAGTCCGTGCCGCAGACGGGCGCGGCCGTCTGGTGGGGGGACGCGCAGGTGCACCCGCTGCTGGGCCTGCACAAGACCGGCAACTACGTGCCGTACCTGCTGGCGGCGCGGGACGCGGCCGGGAGGGGCGCGCTGGAGGGTCTGCTGTCGGACGCGGCGGGCTGCGCGGTGGACGGGTCGCGGTCGGGCCTGCTGCTGAGGTCCGGCCGTGAATTCCTCGTGCCGGACGGCGGGCTGCCCAGCGTCACGCGGGCCGCGTGGCTGGCCGAGCTGGGCGTGCAGGCGCGCCCGGTGCCGGTGACGCCTGGGGTGCTGCGCGGCGCGGACCGGGTGTGGCTGTGCGGGGCGGGGCTGGGCGTCGTCCCGGTCGGGCAGGTGAGCGCGTCCGGCTGGACGCGGGCGTTCACGGCACAGTGGCCGGTCACGCGTCACCCGGCGCTGGTGCCGCCCGCCTGAACAGGCGGCCACCGGGGGCAAGGAAAACCGCCCGGCGCGGTGGCCGGGCGGTCTGGTGGTGACCCCAACGGGACTTGAACCCGTGTCTGCGCCTTGAGAGGGCGCTGTCCTAACCGCTAGACGATGGGGCCGCCTGGTGGTGCTTGTGTCCCGCACGTTGCGAGCAACGGACGGCGTTAGGAGCGGCGATCAGACTAGCTGCCCGTCCCGCGTTTGTCAAGGTGAGGTGCGGCAGTCCCACCCTGCACGCGGTGGCGGGCCGTCCCATCACGGCCAGTCGGTTCCGCCGGCCCGTGTGGTGAGGTCACTCGATGTTGTCGTAGCGGTGCAGCAGCACGGCGTCCGGGTCCGGGCCGGGCGTGTGGTGCCGCCGCACGAGGTCCACGACCCGCGGGCGTGCCCCGGCGGCCCGCAGGAGGCGTGCGCCGAGGTCCGGGTGCTCGCCCCGCACCCACAGCGGCCCGAGCGGCAGGAGGCGGCACAGCGGACCCGGAATGAGGCCTGCGCCCACGCGTTCCCACACGCGGTACGGGCGGACCTGCTTGCCGCAGTCGTGCAGGAGTGCGGCGGCCAGCAGGTCCGGCGAGGCGCGGCCCTCGGCGTTCAGGATGGCCTGCGCGACGCGTACGGCGTGCTCGCGGTCGCGGGGGTCCATGCCCAGGTACACGCGCGTCTCGCCGGGCGTGAGGTGCCGCGCGGCCCAGGTGTCGTCCGGGCGGGCCTGCGAGACGCTCACCGAGCGGGCGAGGCGCGTGACCTTGGCCCCCACGTGCTGCAGGCGGGCGAGCGGGTGCCGGGGGGTGGCGTGGGCAGGCATGGCGCGCAGGATAGCGGAGAACGCCGTTCCCGGCCCGTTCGTGGCCGCGCGCGTGGCGTCCGGCAGGCGGGAAATGGACGGCGGGCGCCCGCCCGGTCAGGGGAGCGCCCGCACGCCGTCACCGGCCGTCCTCAGTCGGCGGCGGCCTCGGTCTCGACTTCCAGGGCGGCCAGCATGCGCTCGACGCTCATGGCGGCGCGCGTTCCGGCACCGACGCTGGTGGCGAGCTGGCGGTACACGAAGTCCGACACGTCACCGGCGGCGAACAGGCCGGGCACGCTGGTGTAGATCTCGTCCGTGACTTCCACGTAACCGTCCTCGCGGAGCTTGACGGTGCCTTCCACGAAGCCGGTGTTGGGGACGTGACCGATGAAGACGAACACGCCGTCGGTCTCGTGGATCTTCTCCTCGCCGGTCTTGAGGTTCCGGAGCTTCACGGCGCGGACGCTGTCCTCGCCGACGATCTCCTCGACGGCGGTGTCCCAGATGAAACGCATCTTGGGGTTGGAGAAGGCGCGGGCCTGGGCGACCTTGTTGGCGCGCAGGCTGTCGCGGCGGTGGATGACGGTCACGGTGTCCGCGAACTTGGTGAGGAACAGGCCCTCCTCGACGGCCGCGTCGCCGCCGCCGATCACGACGACGTGCTTGCCGCGGTAGAAGAAGCCGTCGCAGGTGGCGCAGGTGCTGACGCCCTTGCCCCAGAAGAGTTCCTCGCCGGGAATGCCGAGGCGTTTGGGGTTCGCGCCGGTCGCGAGGATCACGGCTTTCGCCTGGTAGCTGCCGTCGTAGCCGGTCACGGTGAAGGTGCCGCCCGCGTGCTCGATCTTCTGGACTTCTTCCATCTCGATGACCGCGCCGAACTTCTCGGCCTGTTTGACCATGCGTTCGGCGAGTTCCGGGCCGGGGATCGGTTCGGGGAAGCCGGGGTAGTTCTCGACTTCCTCGGTCTGCGCGATCTGCCCGCCGGGGAGTCCTTTCTCGAGGATCACGGTCTTCAGGTTGGCGCGTCCGGTGTAGATGGCGGCCGTGAGGCCTGCCGGTCCGCCTCCGATGATGATCACGTCGACCTGCCTGGCTTCGTTCGTCATGGTGTCAGGGTAGCAAAGCCCGGCGCGGCCCACCGTCACCTCGGCACGCTTTACTTTTTAAAGCACAGGCGGTTCGGCGTGCCGGAAGACAGAAAAAACCGCAGGCCCGGAGGTCTGCGGTTCATTTGGCTGGGGCACATGGATTCGAACCATGATCGACGCTTCCAGAGAGCGTTGTCCTGCCGTTAGACGATGCCCCAACGTTCTTCTTCGCTCTGGACGAACTGTTCCGGTGCCCGCCGGTGGCGGTCCTTTGCAGCGAGAGGGAGTATACCCAAGGCCCTGCATGCCGTCAAGAGCACACTTTGCAAATCCCGCGTTTTTTGCTTGCGGAGGCTTATTTAGAGGTGCTATACTGGGGCGTTGCCGCGCTCAAACGCTGGCGTACAGGAGGACAGGAGTTCATGGAAGACCAGACCCAGACCCCCGCAACTGAGAACACTCAGGACAGCGGGAACATTCAGCCCACCCAGGGCACCGACACCGCCCAGGCCAGCGCCCCGGCGGCCGCCCCCGTTCAGGCCAGCCCGAGCACGGCCAGCCAGAACATCGACGACCGTGAGTACCCGGCCATGACCATGGAGGACGTCCTCGCCAGCGAGAACCTCCCCGGCATGCGCGAGGTTTCCCGCGGCGACGTGATGACCGGCACCGTGGTCTTCGTCGGCAACGACGGCGTGGCCGTGGACATCGGCGCGAAGATCGAAGGCGTCATTCCCTTCAACCAGATCGGCGACGAGCCCGTGAGCCACGAAGAGGCCCAGGCCACCTTCAAGCCCGGCGATCAGGTCGAGGTGTACGTCGTGCGCAGCGACGTGCCCAACGGCCAGATCGTGCTCAGCAAGAAGCGCGCCGAGCAGGACAAGGGCTGGCGCGTGCTGGCCGACATGCAGGAGCGCGACGAGGCCTTCCAGGTGGAGATCATCGAGAAGGTTCGCGGCGGCCTCGTGGCGCAGATCGACGGCATCCGGGCCTTCCTGCCCGCCAGCCAGGTCGACACGCGCCGCGTGAACGACCTCGACCCCTACGTCGGCAAGCCGCTCGACGTGAAGCTCATCGAGCTGAACCGCAAGCGCAACCGCGTGATCATCTCGCACCGCGCCATCATGGAAGCCAGCAAGGCCCAGGCCCGCGAGGCCACCATCGGCCAGCTGGAGCCCGGCGCGACCTTCGAGGGCGAAGTCGTCGAGATCACCGATTTCGGCGTGTTCGTCAACCTGGGCGGCATTGACGGTCTGGTTCACCGCAGCGAGCTGACGTACGGCCGCTTCAACCACCCCCGCGAAGTCGTCAAGGTGGGTGACAAGGTCCAGGTGCAGGTCATCGACATCGACCCCACCAAGGAGCGCATCAACCTCTCGATGAAGGCCCTCACCACCGACCCGTGGGAAGGCGCCGTCGAGAAGTACACCGTCGGCCAGAAGGTCAACGGCAAGATCACCAACCTCACCAACTTCGGTGCGTTCGTGGAGATCGAGCCCGGCCTGGAAGGTCTGGTGCACGTCAGCGAGATGAGCTGGACCAAGCGCGTCCGTCACCCCAACGAGGTGCTGAAGGAAGGCGACGAGGTCGAGGCGCTCATCCTGCGCATAGACCAGAAAGACCGCCGCATCAGCCTCGGTCTTCGTCAGACCACGGATGATCCGTGGAGCAGCCTCCCCGACCGCTTCCCCCCCGGCACGCCGGTCAAGGGCAAGGTCACGGGCCTCACGGACTTCGGCGTGTTCATGGAGATCGAGGAAGGCATCGAGGGTCTGATTCACATCTCAGAACTCGACCTGAACCGCGTGAACAACCCCGCCGACCTGTTCAAGAAGGGCGACGACATCGAAGCCGTCATCCTGAACATCGACCCTGTCGAGCAGCGTGCCAGCCTCTCGCGCCGTCGTGCGCTGGGCGGCGGTCCCGCCGTCACCCCCGGTGGCGCCGGTGCGCGCGGTGGCGACTACGTTTCCCAGGGCGGCGGCGCGCGCAGCGACAGCCGCATGGGTGGCGGTCAGGGCGCGGCCCGTGGCGGCGGTCGCCGTCGTGGCGGTGGCGTGGACTACGACTACAGCTACGCCGCGAAGGACGCGTCGGCCGGCAAGATCAGCACCAAGCTCGGTGACGTGTACGCGGACCTGTTTGCTCAGTTCGGTCTGAGCAGCAGTGACGCCGACAAGAAGCCCGAGGAAGGCACCGAGGAAAAGAGCGGCGAGTAAGCTCCTCTGCCCGGGTGATCCCGGCGCGGTGAACTGAAGAGAGAGGCGGCCTGCGGGTCGCCTCTCCTCTGTTGTGCCTGGAGGGTGCTGCAGTCCGTCTGGCACGTGTCCGTGCAGTTCTTCACGTTGCTCGGTGGGCCGTGAAGATGACACGGCCAGGTTACGGGGCGGGGAGTAGGATCGGTGACGATGCTGCGCCTTCATGATCTTTCCGAGAGTGTCCTGTTCCGTGACGTGAGTCCAGAGGGCGTCAAGATGGCGCTGGAAGGCTCCATCGAACTCACCTACGCGCCCGAAGACACCATCGTCCGCCAGGACGCGCCCGGCGAGGCCCTGTACCTCCTGAAGAGCGGCGTGGCCCGCGTCACGCGCACCAGCCTGGGCGGACGCGTCCGGGTGCTGGGCGACCTGTACGCGCCTGCCGTACTCGGTGAGACGGCCGCGCTGGGCAGCAGCAGCCGCAGCGCGACCGTCACGGCCTTGGAGGAGGTGCGGGCGCAGGTGCTGTACCGCGATCACTTGGAGCGCGTCATGAGCCGCCACCCGCGCGTGCTGTGGAACCTCGCGCGGCTGCTGGCGGACCGCGTCACGCAGCTGAACGACGAGCTGATCGCGGCGGGCATCAGCACGGAGGCCAGCATGGCGCAGGTCCTCACGCAGATGTACGACCGGCGCGTGCAGGCGGCCCTGCCGGACCCGGAGGTACTGCCGCTCACCGTGACGGACCTCGCGCAGCGCCTCTCCAGCAGCCGTGAGACGGCACACCGCCTGCTGCGCCGCATGCAGGTGCGCGGGTTGGTCGGCGTGCAGGGCGGCAACGTGAAGGTCCTCGACCCGGAAGGGCTCGACAACCTGCTGTACCAGCTGGCCGAGGAGTAAAGCAGAGGCAGGATGGAAGAACTGAGGGAGGGGCGGGACGAGGAGCGCTGATGCTCACGTCCCGCCCCTCCCTCGCCGTGGTTCAGGCGGGCTGCAGGGCGCCCCGGTGGCGGGCGATCACGGCGCGGCTGATGATCATGCGCTGCACCTCGCTGGTGCCTTCCCCGATGCGGGTGAGGCGGTTGTCGCGCCAGTAGCGTTCGACGGGGTATTCCTTGATGTAGCCGTAACCGCCGAGCAGCTGGATGGCGTCGTCGCAGGCCCTGACGCCGACCTCGGTGGCGTACAGTTTGGCGCGCGCGGCGGCGAGCGTGAAGTCCTGCCCGGCGTCCCTCAGATCGGCGGCCTTGCGGATGAGGAGGCGGGCGGCCTCCAGCTGCACGTCCATGTCGGCGAGGCGGAACGCGACGCCCTGGTTGCTGCTGAGCGGCGCGCCGAACTGTTCGCGTTCGCTGGTGTAGCGGGCGCAGTAGTCGAAGGCGGCGCGGCCGAGCCCGAGGCCCATGCTGGCGATCCCGATGCGGCCGCCGTCCAGGACGCGCATGACGTCCTTGAAGGCCTGGCCGCGCGTGCCGAGGAGCGCCGTGGCGGGCAGCTGCAGGTCGTTGAAGAGCAGCTGGGCGGTGTCGCTGCTGCGCAGGCCGAGCTTGTCTTCCTTGCGGCCGACGCTGAAGCCCTGCACGTCGGCGCGGTTGAAGACGAAGGCGCTGATGCCGTCTGTCTTGGAGCGGCCGGGGCGGGCGGGATCGGTGCGGGCGAGGATGACGTACGTGCCGCCCACCGACCCCTGCGTGATGAAGTTCTTGGCGCCGTTGAGCGTCCAGCTGCCGTCGTCCTGCTGGACGGCGCGGGTCTGGAGGCCGCCACTGTCGCTGCCGGACTGCGGTTCGGTGAGGCCCCACGCGCCGAGGGTGCGGCCAGAGGCGAGGTCGGGCAGGAAGGTGCGTTTCTGTTCCTCGGTGCCCGCGATGAGGATGTGGCCCTGGCAGAGGCTGTTGTGGCTGGCGACGGTGAGGCACAGCGAGCCGTCGTAGGCGGCGATCTCCTCGACGATGAGGGCGAAGGTGGCGGTGTCGAGGGCGCTGCCGCCGTACTGTTCGGGCGTCTGGGCGCCCATGATGCCCATGTCCCCGAGTTCGCGGACGAGGTCGTGCGGGAATTCGCCGGTCTGGTCGCGTTCGGCTGCGCCTGGGGCGACCTTGTGTTTCAGGAAGGTCTGAAGGGTGCTGAGGATGGCGCGCTGGTCGTCGTTGAGGTCGTGGGGGGTGCGGGTGTGTGTCATGGGGCTCCTGGGGTGGTGAGGTGAGACGCCACCACTCTAACAAACGCTCGTTAGGATTGCATGGCCCTGGCACACCCGCACCGAAGACCGACCCGACTGACAGAAACCTGTCAGGAAACCCCACGTTCATGAAGCCGAGAACACCGCGCCAATCGTGGAATTCTTCACTCTGTCCAGACACAAGTGGGTACAATGAACGCTGTGAACACCGAGTCCCGTCCCACCACCCCCAACCCCCGCCGCCGCGTCCTGGCCCTCGGCATCGCCGGGAGTGCCGCCGTGCTGCTGCTCGGCGGAGCGCTGGCCCTGGGCATGAACACCACGCCGGGCACCATCGCCAGCGGCATCCGGGTCGGCGGCGTGGACCTCGGCGGCATGACGCGCGAGGCCGCCCTCGCCCGCCTCGGCCAGATCAGTGGCGACGCCCCCCAGATCACCGTGCAGGCAGGCACCGCCAGCTGGACCGTGCCCGCCACGCAGCTCGGCTGGAGCCTCGACCCGCAGGCGGAACTGAACGCCGCCATCGCCGCCAGCAGCGGCCGCAGCCTCGCCCAGAAGGTCGAGACGCTCATCGGACAGGCACCCACCCAGGACCTGCCGCTCGTGCAGAAGTACGACCCGGCCGTCGCCCGCAGCGCCCTGACGGCCCTGACCGCCGCGCAGAACACCGCGCCCCGCAACGCCAGCATCGTCTTCGACAAGACCCGCTACGCCGTGCGACCCGGCACGCCCGGCATTCAGGTCAAGGTGGACGACGGCGTGCAGACCCTCGTGCAGCACCCCGACACGCGCACCCTCACCCTGAACGTCGTGCAGGCCACCCCCATGTACAGCACGCAGTCCCTGCAGGCCCTCGTGGACCAGGGCAACGCCCTCGTGAGGCCCCTCACGGTGCGGCTCGGCGAGACCGGCCCCGTCTTCACGCTCACGCGCCTGCAGGTCGCGAACCTCTTCTGGGTCCGGCAGGCCGGACTGGAACTCGACAGGGACACCATCGCCGCCAAGGTCAAGCAGATCTCGGCTGCCGTGGACCAGCCCGCCCAGAACGCCCGCTATGCCCTCAAGGGCAGCACGCTCAGCAAGGTGCCCGAGAAGGCCGGACTCGTCAGCGACCCCGCCCAGACGCTCAAACTGCTGTCGCAGGCCGTGCTGGACCCCAAGGCCACCAGCATCGTCCTGACCCCCAAGGTCAGCGCGCCCACCCTGAAGCTCGCGGACCTGCCGGACGCCAGCAAACTCACGCTCATCGCGACGGGCCGCAGCACGTACTACCACTCCAGCCCGGCCCGCCGCGTGAACGTCGCGAACGCCGCCGCGAAGATCAACGGCGCGGTCGTCGCGCCCGGCGAGAACTTCTCGTTCCTCGACACGCTCGGCGGCATCAGCCCCGAGAACGGCTTCGTGACGGGCCTCATCATCAGCGCGGGCCGCACCGTGGACGGCCTGGGCGGCGGCGTGTGCCAGGTGTCCACCACCGTGTTCCGCGCCCTGTATCAGGCGGGCCTGCCGGTCGTGGAACGCAACCAGCACGCGTACCGCGTCGGGTACTACGAACCGCAGGTGGGCTTCGAGGCCGCCGTGTACGACCCGGGCAAGGACCTGAAACTCAAGAACGACACGGGCGGCCCGATCCTCGTCAAGACCCTCAACGACAACGCGCGCTCCACCCTGACCGTGCAGGTGTGGGGCCTGCCGCAGACGCGCAAGGTGAGCATCTCGCCCGCCGTCATCACGTCGCACACCGCGCACCCCGCCCCGAAGTACGTGCCGAGCGCCGACCTGCCGCGCGGCGCGATGAAGCAGATCGACTGGGCCGCCGACGGATACAACCTGTACATCACGCGCACCATTCAGGACAAGGGCGTGACGCGCAGCGACCGCACCGTCACCAGCTACAAGCCCTGGCAGGCCATCTACGAGGTCGGCCAGTAAGGACCAGTCCCACCTGAACCTCGTTCGTGCGCCTCGCGGCGCGCGCCCTCCCCCACCCGGGGGCTGGACGCGCGCCGCGCCTCACCGTTCAGGCGGATTCAGCCGGGGCGGCGGGCGAGGCTCTCGCGTTCGACGACGCCGCGCCCGGCACGCTTGCCGCGGTACAGCAGCTGGTCCGCGCGGTGCAGGGCGGGCAGCAGTTGCCCGTCCGGGCAGTTCACGACGCCCGCCGTGAACGACACGGTCAGGTTGACGGGCAGGCCATCCACCGTGAAGTGCGTCAGGGAGTGCCGGAGCGCGTCCAGCAGGGCGTGCGCCTCGTCCAGCAGCGTGCCGGGGAACAGTACCACGAACTCCTCCCCGCCGAAACGGGCGAGCAGGTCGGTGGGCCGCAGGCCGCGCTTCAGGAACTGCGCGAAGGCGCGCAGCACACGGTCACCGCCGTCGTGGCCGTACGTGTCGTTGACGCGCTTGAAGTGATCGATGTCCAGGATGGCGACCGCGACGTTCGCGGGCTGCGGCTGGCCTTCCAGCAGGCGCACGCCGGCCGTCATGAGGTGGTGGCGGTTGTGCACGCCGGTCAGTTCATCAGTGGCGCTCGCCTTCTCCAGCTGCAGGTGCAGCGCCTCCAGTTCGTTCAGCGCGGCCTGCAGTTCGGCGCTGCGCTGCCGGTGCGTGTGGGCCTCGCGTTCGGCGAGTTCGGTACGGTGCAGGACTTCCAGCGCCCGGACCTTGCGGGCCTGCTCGTCGGCGTTCTCCTGGCGGTACAGCGTCACGTGCCGGCGCAGGTGCGCGAGGGCCTCCAGGGGTGCGCCGAGCGCCTCGTGCACGTCGCACAGCAGGGCGTGCAGTTCGGACTGCACGGCGCGCATTCCGGCGTGCGTGGCGCCCTGCAGCTGCATTTCCAGCACCTCCCGGGCCTCCGCGAGCCGCCCGGTGTGGATCAGGAGGTGCACGAGCGGCGGGACGGTGATCCACAGGGGCCGCGCGGGGTCCTGAGACTGCCGGGCGAGCGCGTCGCGCAGCCAGCGTTCGCCCTGCTCGGCGTTCCCGGCCTGCAGGGCGCGCTCACCGAGGCGGGACAGGACGAGGACCTGCATGGCGCGGTGCCCGCAGCGGGTCGCGAGCTGCAGGGCCGTGCCGTACAGGTCCATGGCCTGCGGGGCGCGGCCCTGCCGTTCCCGCAGTTCCCCGAGGCTCCAGGCCGTGAACGCCTGACCGACCGTGTTCGCCGTGCGTTCGAAGATGCTGCGGGACGCGAGCAGGTACCCTTCGGCGTGGTCCGGGTCGAGGCGGGTGTGCATGACGCCCAGGTCGTGGAGGGCCGCGCCTTCCGTTTCGACGTCGCCGTTGTCGCGGCTGGCGCGCAGCTGTTCGCGCAGCGTGACGGTCGCGAGGCCGAACTCCGCGAGTTCCAGCTGCGCGCAGCTGCGGACGTTGAGGGCGCGGCTGTACCACAGCGATGCCCGCGCCAAACCGAGCAGCGCGAGCGCCTCCCCGGCCGCTTCGAGCGCCTCGGCGGGCCGCGCCTCCCGGAACGCCGTGTACCCCGTCAGCACGAGGACAGCCGCACGCTCCTCCGCATCCGGGTGGGGGACGAGAGAGGCGGGCTGTCCGTACGACGAGGCCGGGTCCGGTTCGGGCAATGTCGGGGTGAGGGCGCGGCAGCGGGCGACGTCCAGTTCACGCCAGCTCCACGCCTCTTGCAGCCGGGAGAGCGTAAGACTGGTCATGTGCCGAGAGTCTACCCGAAGCGCGTGAAGGTGAGTCCCCCCGTCCTGGGGGAGGACAGCCCGTACGGTTGGGGACACCGGAAACGGCGCCGACGTCCCTTCCCGGGCAACCCACTACACGTGGCTGGCAGAGCTCCCCAGAAGAGGACGCTTGCCGTCTTCCATCTCCTCCAGACCGTCCCCTTTGTGTTTGCTCCGCCCGGCCGGATTTCTGGAGTCCAGCTCGATTCAGAATCAGACGGGCAGGCTCAGACGAAGGCGCTCAGACCGCTGACGGCGCGGCCCACCACCAGCGTGTTGATCTCGTTGGTCCCCTCGTAACTGTAGATGGCCTCGGTGTCGCAGAAATGCTTGGCGACGCCGTACTCCAGCAGGATGCCGTTCCCGCCGAAGGTCTCGCGGGCGAGGGCGACGGTCTCGCGGCAGCGGGCGGCCGTGACGACTTTGGCGAGCGCGGCGTGCTCGTCCCGCATGATCCCGGCGTCCTCCATGCCGGACAGGCGCAGGCACAGCATCTGCATGGCGGTCAGGTTGCCGAGCATGTGCACGAGGTGGTTCTGGATGAGCTGGAATTCCCCGATCTTCTTGCCGAACTGCTCGCGGGTCTGCGCGTACTTCAGCGCGAGTTCGTACGCGCCCATCGCGCAGCCGACGCCCTGCCACGCGACGCCCGCACGCGTGAGGCGCAGCACGTCGGCCGTCGTGCGGAACGACGTGGCGCGCTGCAGGCGGTCCTGCTCGCTGACGCGGCACTCGCTCAGGCGGATGTGGCCGTTCTCGACCATCCGCAGCGCGATCTTGCCCTGGATCTTCTCGACCTCGAAGCCGGGCGTGCCCCTGCGGACGAGGAAGCCCTTAACCTGATCGTCGGCCTCGTCACGCGCCCAGATGACGGTCACGTCCGAGAAGGTGCTGTTCCCGATCCATTTCTTCTCGCCGTTCAGGACCCAGCTGTCCCCGTCGCGGCGCGCGGTGGTGCGCAGGCCACGGCTCACCTGCGAGCCGCCCTCAGGTTCGGTCAGGCCGAACGCGCCGACCATGTCGAGGTCCAGCAGGCGCGGCATGAATTCCTTCAGCTGGCGTTCGTCCCCGCCGAGTGCGACGCTGGCCAGTGCGAGGCCCGCGTGCACCCCGAAGAACACGGCGGTGCTGACGTCCACGCGGCACATCTCCATGATGATGATGCCTTCCGTGACGCTGGCGTCCGGCGTGCGGGTGCCGTCGTCGTTCCAGATCTCGCGCGTGAGGTTCAGGTCGCGCAGTTTGGGGATCAGGGACTGTGGGAACTCGTCGCGGGACCAGTACCCGTTCATGATGGGCGCGACTTCCGTCTCCATGAAGTGCCGCACGCGCGCGGCGATCTCGCGTTGACGGTCGCTGAGGGTGGACATCAGGTCGTAGAAGTCGCCGTTCGCGGCGGGCAGGGGGCGTTCCTTGCGCGGGGAGGCCTGCGTGGCGAGCATGCCGCCGAGCGCGTGGAGTTGCGTGTCGCTCATGGCAGAGGCGGCGTCCACGAGCGCGGCGAGGTCCAGGCGGCGCGACAGGGCTTCGACTTTGCGGGGGTCCAGGCCGCCCAGGGCCGCCCCCACCTTCTCGGTGCTCGGGTTTTGCATACCGGCAAGTTACACCCGGTCCAAATTGCGGAGTGCAAGGAAGCACCCAGGCGCCCTTGAGCAGATCTTCAGGCTCCGCACGCCCGAACACTCCGCCGCGCCCCGCAGTGCTTCAAACGGGCCGTCCCTGCTCAGGAGTGCAGTTCGTGGTCCATCAATCGCTCGTCGCTGACGCGCAGCAACTCCGGCACGCTGCGCGCGTCCACCGGGTAACGTGCCGTCCCCACCCGCGCGCCCGCCTGCGCGAACCCCGCCGCACGCAGGGCCAGCATGGCACGCCACACCCACTCCGCCGGGGTGCCCGGCACACCCGCCCCCACCCGCACGGGGCGGCACACGGCCACGAACTCGTCAATCCCGAGCCGGAACAGTTCGGCCCCGCCCGGCAGCGCCGCACGCAACTCGTCTTCGGCCCGCGCACTCAGGGCTGCGCGGCCCGCCTCGCTCTGCCGGGACCGGTAGCCGCGCAGGCCCTGCACGTCCACCGACACCACCAGCAGTTCCTCGTCCGCGTCCGCCGCGCCGCGCAGCGCGCCCTCCAGCGCCGCGTTCAGCGTGCGGCGATTCCAGCTGCCGAGGGACGGTTCCGACACGCGGTCCATCTCCAGCTCCCGCACGCGGTTCAGTCGCACCACCGCCGCACCGAACAGGCCCGCGACCGTCTCCAGCACCTCCCGTTCCGCCGGGTTCCACGGGCGGGACGCGTACGCCGTGAGGCCCACCTCGCAGCGCCCGTCCCGCACCAGCAGCGGCAGGGCCGCCAGGCCACGCACGCGCACCGCCAGCAGTTCCGCCGTCAGGTCCCGGTCCGACAGGTACGCGTTGCGGTTCGTGACGCCGATCAGACGGTCGTACAGCCGGAACGGCAGGCCCATCTCGTGCAGGGCGCGCAGTTCGGGCGGCACCGCTCCCCGCTGACTGAGCGGCACGTACGTCGTGCCGTGCAGCTCCCACAGCACCACCCACGGTTCGGGCGCGTCCGTCAGCACGCGCAGCAGCGCGTCCAGGGCGGGGGCCGCCTCGGTCGTCAGCACGTCGCCCTGCACGGCCTGCGCGAGCTGCAGCAGGGCCTCCGCCTGACGGTGCGCCCGCACGGCCTCCCGCTCGGCGTGCACGCGGCCCGTCACGTCGTACCCCAGGCCCAGCATCCCGCCGCTGCTCCCGTACGCGCCCCGGACCGGCATGTAATGCACGTCGTACGTGCGGCCACCGGTCTCGACCACGTCGTCGAACTCCTCCCCCGCGATGGCGCGCCCCACGTTCCGCACGACCTGAGGGACGCCCGCGAAGGCCTCCTGCACGCCCTGCCCCAGCACCTGCATCCACGGCTGCGTGCCGATCCCGCTGCCGCGCATGGTGCGGAACACCCCGCCTGCGTCCGTCCCGAACAGGATGATGGGCGCACTCCCGAGCGCGAGTTCCAGCTGCACGCGGCCCGCGTCGAGTTCCTCCTGCTGATGGATCTGCAGGGACAGGTCGCGCATCATGCGGGCCGCCGATCCGATCAGGTCCCGCTGATGCTGCCGCCACGGCAGGTCCTGATGCAGGCGGCTGAGGACCATCACGTACCGCACCTCGCCTCGCCGTCCGACCGGCACGTACGCCTGCGCGCGCACGCCGGCCTGCACCATGCCGATGTGGGCGCCCGGCGCATGCCCGTAATCGTTCACGAACAGCCCTTCCGGCAGCGACCGACCCGCCACGTCCCACAGCTGCGTGCACTCGTCGCGGCGCAGGCCCCGGCTCACCTGCCGCGCGAAGCCCTCCGCGCGCGGCGAGTGCCACACCGGAAACACGAAGGCCCGGTCGTCGTACACGGCCACCAGCGAACCCAGATCCACGTTCACGACTGAGGCGCACAGGGCCGCGCCCTGCTCCAGCAGCTCGCCCACCCCGAGCCCCAGGTCGCTGAGGGCCGAGATGGCCTGCAGGGTCTGCGCGCCGGACAGCGCCTCCCTCAGGCTCTGCGACAGCAGGTCGCCCGCGTTCCGCTGGCGTTCCAGCGCCACCTGCCCGGCCTGCAGGCGCTGCTGATCCGCGGCGAGGTCCGCCAGGGCCGACAGGTCGGCGAGCAGTCCCGCGTCCGGCACGCCCCCCGCGACCGTGCCGAACAGGCACAGCGCGCCCAGCAGTGCCCCGCCCGGCAGCCGGACCGGCAGCGTCACGAAGGCCCGCACGCCATGCTCCTTCACGAGCGAGTGCGCGGCCCAGTCGGCGTGACGCGCGGCGTCCGGCACCACCAGCACCTCACCGCCCGCCACGAGGTCCAGCGCGAACGCCAGCAGCTCCTCCGGCCCCACCGACCCGGACAGGCGCTCCACTCCGAGCGTCACGCCCCCCGACCACTCCCCGGGCAGGCCGGCCAGCGCCCCCGCCGGAAAGCCCGACAGCCGCACGGCGACGCCCAGCAGTCGCCGCAGGGACGCGTCCGGGTCCGGCAGCGCGTCTCCCGCCGCGACGTCCGGCACGTCGTCCAGCGGGCAGGGCAGCGCCTCGGTCTGCGGCGAACGTGACGATGCCTGTGGTTTACGCCCCCCCTTCGTCATGCCCCAGCATACGACGCGTCACCCCTCCCGCCCGTCCATTTCGGGACAGCGGACCGGGACACTCGGCACAGCACGCGCCTCCCCCCTCCCCTACAATGGGTCCCGTGACCGGACAACGCCGCACCAGCACGCAGACGCGCCCCAGCAGCGGCCACCAGGTCGCCTGGACCCGCATCGCGAAATTCGGGCTGGACGTGCTGTTCACGTTCGTGCTCCCCTACGCCCTCCTGAACCCCCGCCCCTTCCACCTTCCGGACCTCACGGCACTGCTCGGTGTGTACGGCGTGTACGTGCTGGCGGGCCTGCTGCCCACCATCTACATCGTGTGGGACACCGCCAGGCACCGCGTCCTGAACCCCTTCGCGGTGTTCATGCTGGCGGGCGCGCTGAGCGGCGCCGTCGTCAGCTTCCTGCGCCTGGACGGCGTGGCGTTCGCCCTGAAGGACGCGCTGCATTCTGGCCTGCTGGTGCTCGTGTGCCTCGTGTCGCTCGCCGTGCGGCGGCCCCTGTTCGAGTTCCTGTTCTTCGGGGTGGTCGCCCCCGAGACGCCCGAACGCTCCAGGCTGCTGAGTGCCGCGCTGTCCCAGCCCGCCGTGCGCCACGCGCTCGCCGGGGCGACGTGGCTGGTGGCCCTCAAAGCGCTGCTGCTGGGAATCGGCAGTTACGTGGTCGCCATCCATTACGTGACGCTGCCGTTCGGGACGCCCGCCTTCAACGCGCAGGTCGCGACCGCGCACGCCATCACCTTCCCGATGGCGATGGTGCTGGACGCGCTGTTCTACGCGTGGGCCGCGTACCTGACGGTGCAGGCCACCCGGCGGCTCACCGGCGGACGCGCGTGGCCGTGGCAGCAGGGCTTCTGGCACGAACTCGAAACGCTGTAACCTGCGACCACGCCGAACTCGAAACGCTGTAATCCCAGACCACGCCGAACCTGGAACCCCCGTGGCCCCGGCCACACGCGACCCCGCAGGACCGTGACTGCCGCCCGCGCCGACCGGGCGGCGACTGCTATACTTCCCAGGTTATCCCGCAGCCCACAGGTAGGGGGCGCGGAAGGGAGAATGCCATGCAGGAACTGCTAGAAAAACTGGCCTCACTCCGGGAGTACCTTTGACATTCCCGGCAAAACGCGCAGGCTGAACGAACTCGACCGCGACCTGTCCGACCCGGACCTGTGGAGCAACCCCGAACGGGCCCGCAAGGTCAACCAGGAGGCCGGCAGCCTCCGGCGCATCACCGACATCTACGGCCGCCTGCAGAGCGACGCGACCGGCCTGAACGAGATGCTGGAACTCGCGGACGACAGCGAACGCGAGATGCTCGCCGAGGAACAGACGAACCTCGAACAGCAGATCGACGACCTGTACCGCGAGACGCTCTTCACCATGAAGCACGCCGACGCGGCCGCCATCGTGCGCGTCAAGAGCGGCGCGGGCGGCACCGAGAGCATGGACTGGGCCGGGATGCTGGAACGCATGTTCATGCGCTGGGGTGAACGGCGCGGGTACAAGGTCGAGCTGATCGACCAGCAGGACGGCGATCAGGCGGGCATCACCAGCGCCGAATTCATCATCCGGGGCGAACGCGCGTACGGCATGCTCGCGCCGGAGCACGGCGTGCACCGCCTCGTGCGCGTGTCGCCCTTCGACAGCAACAACCGCCGTCACACGTCGTTCGCGTCGGTGGACGTGGTGCCGGAAGTGCCGCCGGAAGAGATCAACATTCACATTCCGGACAGCGACCTGCGCCGCGACGTGTTCCGCTCGCAGGGCGCGGGCGGTCAGGGCGTGAACACCACCGACTCCGCCGTGCGCCTCACGCACCTTCCGACCGGCATCGCCGTCGCCTCGCAGGTGACGCGAAGCCAGATCAAGAACCACGAGATCGCGCTGCAGATCCTCAAGCAGCGCCTGTACGACATCGAACTGAAGAAGCGCGAGGCCGAGGAGATGGCCGCGCGCGGCGAGCAGAAGAAGATCGAGTGGGGAAACCAGATCCGCAGTTACGTGCTCGACAAGCAGTACGTCAAGGACCACCGCACGGGCGTGATGCGTCACGACTCCGGCAACATCCTCGACGGTGACCTCGACGAGTTCATGTGGGCGGGCCTGGAATGGATGGCCGGGAAACGCAGCGCCGAGGAACTCGGAGACGACGAGTAAACCGACGTCGCGGGGCACTCGGCGAGCAGCGCGAGTGAAACGAGGGAGGGCCAGGAACGGAAACGTCCTGGCCCTCCCTCGTCTGCTCAGGCGACCGCTTCCGCGTGTGGCGCGGTCAGGTGAGGTTGCGGGTCGGGCCGGGGCCGGGGTGGGCGGTCTCGGTGTCGCTGAGCAGGTCGAGGCCCGCCAGTTCCCGCAGGGCGCTCAGGTCGAGGAGCGTGATGTGCCGGTAACCTGTCTCGACGAGGCCCGCGTCGCGCAGGTCCGTCACGACCTTGCTGACGCTCTCGCGGGTGCTGCCGCTGCCCTCGGCGAGCAGTTCGTGCGTGGCGCGCACGTACAGGCGGTTGTCGGCGTCTTCCGAGCCGAGCGGCGTGTCGGACAGTTCCAGCAGGTACCGGACCACGCGGTGCTTCAGGTCGCCGGACTGCAGGTGCACCTCGTGCAGCATCGCGCGGCGAAGCTGCTGCCCCATGCTGCGCGACAGGTCCAGCAGCTCGCGTTCCGACAGGGCGGCAGGGTCGTACACGTACAGGCTGGCGGACGTGAGCGCCTCGGCCGAGTAGCGGTGCGGGAGGGGCGTCTGTCCGGGCGCGACGAGGCTGTCTTCCCCGAAGTAATCGCCGGGCAGGACGTGCCGCAGGGTGACGGTACGGCCACGGGGCGTCACCTGATACAGGCGGATGAGGCCGGTGTCGGCGCGGTACAGGACGCGCGTCGTCTCGCCCTGCGCGTAGATGCGCTCACCGCGCGCCACGCGGATGCGTGCCGGGGTGGCCGCGTCCCGTTCGGCGCTCACGCGTCCATCCCTCCCGGCATGAGGGTGCTGTCCTGGGTGCCGGTGCCCGCGTCCTGCAGCCACTGCACGAGCAGGTCGGCCGCTTCCGTCGCGGACCGCCCGAGGGTGCGGCCCCCGAGGTCGCGGGCAGTGTCGGCGTGCATGTTGATCATCTGCCCGCCGTAGAAGACGGGCACGGTGAGGCCCACGAAGTCGGGAAGCTGTTCGCGCAGCGCCGCCAGCGATTCCTGCGTGTTCACGGTCATCAGGACGGCGCGCGCCCCGACCATCCGTGCGTACACCGCGATGTCCGCCAGGGGTGTGTTGCCGCCCAGGTAGTGCACGCGCACGCCCCGGCGGCGCAGCACGACGGCCAGCATCATCAGGCCGATCTCGTGGTGCTCGCCCGGCCCGCACGCGGCGACGACGGCCGGGCCGAGGTCGTTCAGGCCCGCCGCTTCCAGCAGCTGTGACAGTCGGACCTTCAGGAAGGCGGACGCCTGGTGCTCGTGCGCGACCGTGATCTCGCCGCGCTCCCACAGGATCCCGATGCGGGACAGGGCGGGCTGCATGAGTTCGATCATGACCTGCTCGGTGGAGTTGACGGCGTGCGCCTGACTCAGCAGACGGCTCGCCTCGGCGTGATCGGGACGCAGGAGGGCCGCGACGAGGTCGTCCACGAGGGGCGACGTTTCGGGCGGGGGCGCCGCGAAGTGCTCACGTGCGAGCTCCACTGCGCGGCTCACGGGGACGCCCTCGTCCTGCCGTGCCTGAATGAACGCGATGCAGCTCAGGTCGAGCGGGCTGTACATGCGGTACCCGCCCGCCGTGCGCGACGGGCTGGGAAAGCCGTAACGGCGCTCCCACTGGCGCAGGGTGGTGGCCGGGACGCCCGTACGGGTCTCGACTTCGCTGGCAGTGTACAGGGGGGTGGTGGCGAGGGCACTGGACATAGGTCTGAGGCCCATTAAGCCACGTCAGTACGCCGTCAACCGTACCAACGGGTGCAGTGCTGAGCGGTCGGAAGGGAGCGCACGCGGGACGCCCCCGGCCGCCCCTCCAAGCGGCGCTTCACTTGCTGCTGAAGCCCTTCTGCACGTCGTCCACGTACTGGTCGGCGAGGTCCGAGTCGGGGCCGGCCACCACGATGTACGCGAGGCCCTTGTCGGCCACGCAGCGGAACAGGACGCTGTAGTCCTCCTGATCCGCGAACACCGATTCGCCCGACACCTCGAAGTTGACGGTGAAGCCCGCCTTCTTGACGGCGGTCGTCGCCTGCTGGATGCAGCGGGCCTTGCTGCCCGTCATGTCGAGCCAGGTGTTCGACATGCCCACGCCCGTCGCCAGTCCCGTCCCGAGCAGTCCTGCAGCCACGCACGCCAGCACCCGCGTCCCGAAGTGTCGATTCATGGTGTTCACCTCAGGTCCAGTGTACGGTCCGGGCCTGCGGGCGTGCCAGCTCTGGTCATCCGGTGTTGATCCGATTTCAGAGGCGCCGGAAACGGCGCCGGCATTCCTTCCTGGGCGGACGCGCCCATGACCGGCACGACTCCGCAGGAGAGGACGCCTGCCCGCTGCCCTTTCCTGCGGAACGTACCCGTCGATGCTCGCTTCACTCGGCTGAACGCCGAGCGTTCAGCTCAGTATGGGATCAGTCACCGACGACGTGATGCACGCGGCAGCGCGCCTCGTACGATTCGGCCGCGCCGACCATCACGACCGGGTCGCCGCGCCGCGCGGGCTGACCGCCGATCAGTCGTTGCGTGCGCGTGGCGGGCGCGCCGCACACCACGCAGATCGCGGTGAGCTTCTCGACGCTCTCCGCGCGGGACAGCAGGTCCGGCATCACCCCGAACGGTTCCGCCCGGAAGTCCAGGTCCAGACCCGCCAGGATCACGCGCACGCCCTGGTCCGCGAGTTCCAGCGCGAGCGGCACGAGTCCCGCGTCGAAGAACTGCGCCTCGTCGAACCCCACCACGTCCGGCAGGCCAGGCTCGCCCAGGTCGAGCAGTTCGCCGTGACCGCGCAGCAGTTCACGTACCTGCGCGGTGCTGTGCGCGGCGATGGCAGGCGTGACGCGGCCCGCGTGACTGGCGACGTGCGTGCTGTGGTAGCGGTCGTCGATGGCGGGCTTGAAGACCGCGACGCGCTGGCGCGCGATCACCGCGCGGTTCAGGCGACGGATGAGTTCCTCGCTCTTGCCGCTGAACATGGGACCGACGATCACCTCCAGATGACCGCCGTGATAGGGAGACTTGAGCATGACGCCGGGGAGAATATCAGGCCCGGCGGCCTTCGCGCGCCCTGCCGTCCCGGCCTGCCGTATTTACGGGGCGTTTACGGGCTGCCCTCTACCCTGAAGGTGCCACTCTGGAGGGAGCACGGTATGAGCAACACCTCATCGGATCGGGAGACGAAGGGCGCGTACGTGAGACCCCAGGTCAAACACCTGGGCGTCTGGTCGGCGCTCACCCTGCAGTTCTCTCAAATCACCCACCTCCCGGGCGAGTCGGTCCTGTACGGCAGCATGTACGGAACCGTCCGTCCGGACGACACTTCGATCTGAAAGGAACGCGCGCTCCACCCGGGGGGGAACGGAGGCGCGGTGCTCGACCAGTCGAAACCCAGCTGCACGGCGGGCCTGAACGTCACTGTTCAGGCCCGCCGTCCTGCACCGCCCGCGGGGCAGCGAAGAGAAAGAAAGCGGGCCGCCCTGGGAGTTCCCGGGTGGCCCGCCGCGTCCGAAGAACGCTTACTTCTTCTTGGTGCGGTAGCTGTCGCCGAAGCGCTTGTTGAACTTGTCGACGCGGCCCTCGGTGTCGACGAAGCGGTTCTCGCCGGTCCAGAAGGGGTGCACGCCGCTCCAGACGTCCACGTGGATCTCGGGGCGGGTGCTCATGGTCTCCATGACGACCTTGCCCTGGTAGAAGATCTTGGTCGGCATGACTTTCGGGTGGATATCTTTCTTCATGGTGTCCTCCGCCGTCACGTCTGGCAGGCCTGAACGGCTGCGGGTGCGTAACGGGCAACCCTGGAAGTGTACCACACCTGCCCGGCCCGGAAGTGTGGCGGGCACCGGAACGGCGAACGGCGCGCGCCTCCCGCATGACGGGGACCACGCTTTCATGTCGCGCAGCTGAACTTCCCACCTTCATGATGTCATCCGCTCTGGACGGCAGCCGAAAATCGTGTTGTGCTGTAGGGAGTGACGCGCCCGACGACCCCCGACGCCTGCCTCGCCTGCCAGGGGTCCTCCCGCAAGGTGTTCGCCATCTCGACGGCCTTTCAGCCCATCGTGGACATCTCCACGCGTGAGATCTTCGCGTACGAGGCGCTCGTGCGCGGCCCGGAGGGACAGTCCGCGCCGTGGGTGCTCGCGCAGGTCGGCCCGGAGGACCTGTACGCCTTCGATCAGCAGTGCCGCGTCACGGCCATCCACGCGGCGGCCCGGCTGGGGATCGCCACGCGCCTCAGCATCAACTTCATGCCGAACGCCGTCTACACGCCCAGCACGTGCATTCAGGCGACGCTGCGCGCCGCGCGCGACACCGGCATGCCGCTCGACCGGCTGATGTTCGAGGTGACCGAGCACGAGAAGGTGGTGGATCAGGCGCACGTGCGGCACATCATCGACGCCTACCGCGCGCACGGCTTCATGACGGCGCTCGACGACTACGGCGTCGGTCACGCGACCGCGCAGCTGCTCGTCGCGATCCGGCCGGACATCCTGAAGCTCGACATGGCCCTCGTGCGCGGCGTGCAGGACGACCCGTGGCGGCAGGCCCTGATCCGCGCGCACTTCGCGTTCGCGCGCGAGACGGGAACCCTGGTGATCGCAGAAGGCATCGAGACGCTTCCCGAGGCGCGCGCCCTGGCGCAGCTCGGCGTGACGCTCATGCAGGGGTACTACTTTGCGCGGCCCGGCCTGGAGACGCTGCCCGTCGTGAGCGATCACCTGATCGACCAGATCAGCTGAGGGGAGCGCCTGCCGGGCCGTCCGGGCAGCCCGTGTCCGGGCCACCTGTATCTGGGAGGTAACGACCAAAGGCCCGGAGGGCGGCACGCTACCCTGGGGGCAATGCAGGCCACCGATGTCTCCCTCACCAAGCTGAAAGGCACCGGCCGGGGTCCCCTCCCGCCGATGCTGGAACAGTACGTCAGCATGCGGGACGCCGTTCAGGAAACGTACCCCGACACCCTCCTGCTGTTCCAGTGCGGCGACTTCTACGAGACGTTCGGGGAGGACGCCGAACGCGCCGCGCGCCTGATGGGCCTCACGCTGACGCACAAGTCCAGCAGGGACTTCTCCACCCCGATGGCGGGCCTGCCGGTCCGCGCGGCGGACGCGCACATCGAGCGGCTGCTGGCGATGGGCGTGCGCGTCGCGGTGGCCGACCAGATGGAGGAACCGGGCAGCGGCCTGGTGGACCGCAAGGTGACGCAGCTCCTCACGCCCGGCACCGTGACGGACGAACGCCTGCTGTCGGCCGACGAGAACTTCCTGGCGGCCGTGGCGACCGGCAACGGGTACGCTCTGGCGCTGCTGGACCTGTCCACCGGGGAGTTCCGCTGCGCGAGCTTCGGGACGCGGGCCGCGCTGTACGACGACCTGTCGCGCTGGCGGGCGCGCGAGGTGCTGCTCGCGCCGGAACTGAGCGGCAACGCGGCCCTGCTCGCGGACTTCCAGTCGCGCTTCCCGGTGATGCTGTCGCAGGGAAGCTTCGATGTGAGCGCGGCCCGTACGGAAGTCATCGCCGCGCTGGGCGAGGTTCCGGCGAGCGTGGGAACGGACGCGCTGCTGCGCGCGTGCGGCGCGGTACTCGGGTACGCGCGCGGCACGCAGCAGGGACGGCTGGAGATGGTGCGCCGACTGAGTCGCTACGAGCCGGGCGCGCAGCTGCGCCTGAACGACTGGGCGCTGCGGGCGCTGGAGGTGTTCGCCGCGCAGCACCCGGGCGTGGCGGGCCAGCCGGACGGGTCGCTGATCGGGACGCTCAGCGAGACGCGCAGCGCGGGCGGACGGCGGCGCCTGCGGGCGTGGCTGCGTTCGCCGCTGCGCGACGCGGTCAGCATCGCCGCGCGGCAGGAGGCGGTCGCGGCCCTGGTGGGCGCGCCGGACCTGCGGCACGGCGTGCGCGCCCTGCTGTACCGCGCGCACGACCTGGAGCGCCTGTCGGCCCGCGTCGCGACGCGCCGGGCCGGTCCCAGGGAAGTCGCCGCGCTCGCACGGACGCTGGACCTCCTGCCGGACGCGGCAGGCCTGCTGGACGGGCAGGACGGCCTGCTGGGCGCGCTGCGCGGACGGCTCGGCGGGCTGCCGGACGTGGTGGCGCTCATCCGGGCGGCCCTGGTGGACGACCCGCCCATCCGCAGCGGCGAGGGCGGCCTGATCCGCGAGGGCTTCCACGCGCAGCTGGACGCCATGCGCGGCGAGGCGCTCACGCACCGCGAGTGGATCGCCGCGCTGGAAGTCAGCGAGCGCGTCAGGAGCGGCATCCCGAACCTGAAAGTCGGCTTCAACAGCGTCTTCGGGTACTACCTGGAGGTCAGCAGCTCTCACCTCGCGAAGGTCCCCGCCGACTACCGGCAGGTCGCGACCCTCAAGGACCGCGCGCGCTTCACGCGGCCCGACCTGCGCGAGCACGAACGCGAGATCGCGCGGCTGGAAGGCGCGGCCGACCGGCTGGAAGCGGAAGTGTTCACGCAGCTGCGCGAGAGCCTGTCCGGGCACGCCGAGGCGCTCAGCGAGGCGGCGGGCGCCGTGAGCGAACTGGATGTGCTGGCGGCCCTGGCGGAGATCGCGGCGGAACGCGGCTGGGTGCGGCCCGTCACGACGGACGGCGAGGTGCGGCTCGTGCAGGCGCGTCACCCGGTGGTGGAACGCAGCGTGGGCGAACGCTTCGTGCCGAACGACGCGCACCTGAACGCGAACCGGCGCACGCTGATCATCACGGGGCCGAACATGGCGGGCAAGAGCACGTACCTGCGGACGGTGGCGCTGTGCGCGCTGCTGCACCAGATCGGGTCGTTCGTTCCGGCGGACACGGCCGAACTGCCGCTCTTCGACGCGGTGCACACGCGCATCGGGGCGTCCGACGACCTGGCGGGCGGACGCAGCACCTTCATGGTGGAGATGTCGGAACTGGCGGACATCCTGCACGGCGCGGGCGCGCGCAGCCTCGTGATTCTCGACGAGGTGGGGCGCGGCACGAGCAGCCTCGACGGGCAGGCGATCGCACAGGCGGCCCTGGAGGGCCTGCACGCCACGGGCGCCTACACGCTGTTCGCGACGCATTACTTCGAGCTGACGCGGCTGGAAGGCACCGTGCCGGGCCTCGTGAACCTGCACGTCGCCGCGCAGGAGGACCCGCAGGTGGCGGGCGGCCTGACCTTCTACCATCAGGTGATGCCGGGCGCCGCGCAGCAGAGTTACGGCGTGGAGGTGGCGCGGCTGGCCGGGCTGCCGCAGGGCGTCACGGCGCGGGCCGCGCAACTCCTGGCGGGCCTGAACGCGCGCGGGGACGACACGGCCCTGCGGCGCGAACTGGCGAGCCTGGACCTGACGCGCCTCACCCCGATGGGCGCACTCGAACTGCTGCAGACGTGGCAGCGGCTCGCGCGCGGCGAATCGTGAGCGGAGGGTCCGCACGGGGCAGCGGCACCCCGCCGGTGTCGTGGGCCTGCGTGCCGGGTGGTGCCGGGTGACGTCCATCCGCATCCTTCCCCCCGAGGTCGCCCGGCAGATCGCCGCTGGCGAGGTGGTGTCGCGCCCGCTGGACGTGGTGCGGGAGCTGCTGGACAACGCGCTGGACGCGGGCGCGTCGCGGGTGGACGTGGAGGTCGTGCGTGGCGGGCTGGAGCGGGTGACGGTGCGGGACAACGGGGCGGGCATTCCGGAGGGGGAGGTGCCGCTCGCGCCGCTGCGGCACGCGACGTCGAAGCTGGAGAGCGTGGAGCGCGTGACGACGCTCGGGTTCCGGGGGGAGGCGTTGTGGGCGATGGCGCAGGCGGGCCGCCTGACGGTCACGACGCGTCCGGCCGCGCAGCTGGGCGCGGTGCGGCTCGCGGCGTCCGGGGACGAGGTGAGCGTGTCGCGGGTGAGCGCGGCGGCGGGCACGACGGTGAGCGTGGAGGGATTGTTCGCGCACCTGCCCGCACGGCTCCGGACGCAGGGGTCGGCGGCGGCAGAGGTGCGGGAGGTGACGGCGCTGCTGAGCCGGTACGTGCTGCACCGTCCGGGGCTGCACTGGCGGCTCACGGTGGACGGTGAGGTACGCCTGCAGCACGCGCCGTCCGGGGCGCGGGGCGCGGTGGCGAGCGTGTACGGGCCGCTCAGCGCGAACCGGGTGCTGCCGATGGAGGTGCCGGGGGGCGTGCTGAGCGGTGTGCTGAGTCGCCCGGAGCTGATGCGGTCGCGGCGGGACCGGATGCATTTCTCGGTGAACGGGCGTCCGGTGCTGGCCCCGCCGGAGCTGGAGCAGGCGGTGGTGGACGGGTACGGGACGCTGCTGCCGTCGTCGCAGGCGCCGCTGTGCGTGCTGGACGTGCGCGTGCCGCCGGAGGACGTGAACCCGAACGTGCACCCGGCCAAGGCGGTGGTGGCGCTGGCGGACGTGGCCGTGCTGGCGGCGCGCGTGCGGGACGAGGTGCGCGCGGCCCTGTCGGGCCTGCCGCTGGCGGGGGCGGTGCCGGACCTGCACTTGCCGGAGGGGGTGTCGCCGGTGGCGTCCATGTCGGCCATCACGTCGGCCACGGGCTTCCCGGAGCTGCGGCCGGTGGGGGTGCATGCGGCGCTGTACCTGCTGGCGGAGGGGGACGGGGACCTGTGGATCGTGGACGTGCATGCCGCGCACGAGCGGGTGCTGTTCGAGCGCCTCTCGGAGCGGCTCGCCGGAGCGGAGGCGCTGGAGTTGCCGGTGCCGGAACTGCTGCAGCTGACGCCGGGGCAGCTGGCGCGGCTGCAGGAGCGGCAGGCGGACCTGCAGGGCATGGGGTTGACGCTGGAGCCGTTCGGGGCGGGCCTGGCGCGGCTGCGGTCACTGCCGGCGGCGTTCGCGGCGCTGCCGGTGCCGCGCCTGCACGAGCTGATCGTGGAGACGGTGCTGGGCGACCTGCCGGACCCGGTGCGGGAACTGGTGGGGCGGCTGGCGTGCGCCCCGGCCCTCAAGGCGGGGCACGTGACGCTGGAATCGGGCACGCGGGTGCTGGCGGACCTGTCGCGGTGCGGGCAGCCGTGGGCATGCCCGCACGGGCGGCCCACCACGCTGCGCCTGTCGGAACGGGACCTCGCGCACAGCTTCGGTCGGCGCGGCCCGCGTGACGTGGCGCGCGGGCGGGACGTGCGTGAGGAGCGCGTGCCGGTCCGGCCCTCATCAGATCTGACGGACGGGTGACGGGAGGGCCGCTATGCTGCCCGCATGACTGCGTCTCCCCTCCCGAAGCCCCTGCTGCTCGGTCACCGGGGCTCGCCCCGCCAGCACCGCGAGAACACCCTCCTCAGCTTTCAGGCGGCGCTGCAGTCGGGGCTGGACGGCGTGGAGCTGGACGTGCGGCGCCTCGCGGACGGGCTGCTGGTGGTGCACCACGATCTGGAACTGCCGGACGGGCGCGCCCTGAACACCCTGCTGAGCGCGGACCTGCCGGACGACGTGCCGACGCTGGAGTCGGTGCTGGGCTGGGCGGCCGACACGGGCGCGTACGTGAACGTGGAGATCAAGTTCGAGGGAGCGCGCATCGACGACCGCGTGTCCGGCACGCTGCGCGCGGTGCGGGCGCACGGGCTGGCGGAGCGGGTGATCGTGAGCAGCTTCAGTCCCTTCGTGCTGCGTGCCGCGCGGGACCTGGACGCCGGGATCGAGCGGGGCTTCCTGGTGCACCGCCCGTACCGGTTCGGGGTGGACCTGATGCCGCTGGTGGCACGCAAGCTGGCCGTGCGGGCACTGCACCCGCGCTTTCACCTGATCGACGAGGCGCTGATGACGCTGGCACGCGCGGAAGGGTGGCGGGTGAACGCGTGGACGGTGAACGACCCGGCAGAGGTGGCGCGACTGACGGCGCTGGGCGTGGACGGCCTGATCGGGGACCTGCCGGACGTGCTGCTCGGCGCCCGCCCCTGAACGGCCCGACGCTCAGGGGAGCGGGGTGCTGATGTGCGCGTTCTCGACGATTTCCAGGCGGTTGCCGAAGGGGTCGTGCAGGAAGGCGCGGCGGACGGGGTGGCAGCGGGTGTCGGTCTCGGTGGGGTGGCCGTGCGCGGCGGCGTGCGCGAGGAACGCGTCGAGGTCGCTGCAGCGCAGGCAGGGGTGGCCCTTGTCGCGCGGGTGGAAGGGGTCGGTGGTGCCGGTGTGCAGCTGTCGTCCGTCGGGCAGCGCGAACCACAGGCCCTCGCTGCTGCGGATGCCTTCGGGCCGCTGGAGTTCCGGCAGGCCGAGGAAGGTGCCGTAGAAGTCGCGGGCCTGCGCCGCGTGCCCGGCGGGCGCTTCGATCTGGACGTGGTCGAGTCCGGTGATGAATGTCGGCATACCTTCAGCGTACGGGAAGACCTGCCCGAGCCCCCGATACCTCTCCAGAGACAACACGTATGGCGGCGCAGGCAGAGCGGCTCCCCTTCCCGCCCGCACTGCGCACGTCACCTTTCAGCCGGGCGGCTGGCCTTTTCAGGCGCGTTCCGTTCCATTCCCGGACCGTCGGGACTGCACCGCCCGTCCATCGTCCTGGGCAGAACGGGAGGAGTGGCGTGGCCAGCCGCGCCCGTTCACGACGACACGCCCTGCAGGACGCCTGCCCGCTCCCGGAACGCGTCTCTGTCCTTCTCGTTCCGCCCGGATCGACCCCGCACACGCCGCGGGATTCGATCGGAATCCGGATCAGGCGTGGACGGGCTCTTCCGCCGAGCGGTCCTGCCGCGCCGCGAGTTCCACGTACCCTTCGATCAGGTGCACGATGACCGGGTTGTGCGTGTGCACGCCGTGCGCGTCGCGGGCGTGCGGCACCACGACCTCCGCGCCCGGCAGCGGCGGGGCGGGCGGCGTCACGAAGTGCGCGATCACGGCCGCCTCGCCGTCCCGCGCGAGCAGGAAGGCGCGCTCGCCGTCCATGGCGATGGCGGGCAGGTTCGCGAGCGGCGTCGTGACGACCCGCACACCGCGCGGCGTGAGCTTTTCGAGCGTCTCGGCGAGGTCCGGTTCGCCCGCCATGAAGAGCGTGCGCCGGGCGTTCAGGGTGAGGTCCTCGCACATGCTGCGCAGCGCGGCCTCACCGTGCAGGTGGTACACGGCTTCCGGCGCGGGGTCCGGTGCGAGGCGCGACAGGTCACGGTCGAGCGCGCCGAGCCGGTCGTCGAAGGCGCGGCGGGACCGCGCGAGGTACTCGCGGGCCGACAGCGGCGCGTACTCCAGCGGGCTCTGCCCCACCCGCGCCGCCAGGCCGCGCCCCTCCAGGCGCTCCAGCGTCTCGTAGATCTTGGGGCGGGGAATGCCCGCCTGCCGCGCCACGCGGGCCGGAACGGCGCGGCCCAGCGCCAGCAGCGCGGTGTACGCGCGGGCCTCGTATTCGGTCAGACCCAGCGCCTGAAGATGGATGACAGCACTCATGCAGTTACAGGATACGTGATTCGAGGCTGATCGTTCGCGGGTGGCATAGCCAGACCGTGCCGGGCCGACGCTGCATCCGGTGTCGATCCGGTTCCAGGACTGCCGGAAAGTGCACCGACGTCCCTTCCCGGGTCAGGGCAGCACCCGCGAGGACGCCTGCCCGCGTCTTGGGCCAATCAGCGCCCTGCAGGACGCCTGCCCGCTTCCATCTCCTCCAGACCGCACCTGCCGGGGCTCGCGGCCAGGCGGCGGCTTCGCGGTCCGCGCGGCTGAACTCCAGGCGTTCAGCTCGGTCGGGTGTCAGGTGCCGCGCCGCAGCAGTGGGTACGGGTTCGTGGCCTGCCACGCCGGCGTGTACACCCCGTAATGCAGGTGCGGCGGCGTGCCGGCCGCGTTGCCGCTCGTGCCGACGTAGCCCAGCACCGTGCCGACCGTCACCCACTCGCCCACCGTCACGTCCGCGTACCGGTCGAGGTGCGCGTAGTAGTGGTGGTACCCTCCTGGCCCGGTGACGGTCACGACGCGGCCGCCCAGGCGGTCGAGGCCGACCTTGCCGATCACGCCGGTGGTGGTGGAGCGCACGGGCGTCCCGCGCGGCGCGAAGATGTCCACGCCCTCGTGACTGCGTCCCTCGCTGCGCGCGCCGCCCCACGTGTCCGCGAACCGCACGCCCGGCAGCGGGTCCGGCAGGCTGCGGACGGTGGGCGCGGGCTGGCGCAGCAGGTCCGCGTACCGCATGGCCTGCTGCACCTGCGGCCACAGCCACGTCAGCAGGCCGAGCAGCGCGGCGAGCAGCAGCGCGAGCCACGCGAGGCGCATCAGGACGGGGGTGGTGGGGGGGCGTGAAGTGGTCATGTCTCGCCTCTCATTGCAGCACCCGTGCATGAGACGCGCCCAAATCCCGCCTGCGTTCCGGCCCGGTCCGGGCGGCCCCCCTACAATGACCGCATGACTGCCCCGCACGATGAGCAAGACGAGACGCTGAACGACGAGACCGGCACCGACCGGGCGCCCTCCGACTGGACCGGCGACGGCCTCACGGACGAGACGCCGCACTACGAGCACCTGAACGGCGCGGACCTGTACTTCGAGGTGGTCGGCCCGGAGGACGCGCCCGTCGTGGTGTTCCTGCACGGCGGTCCCGGCTACAACAGCTACTCCTTCCGGGCGCTGGTCGGGGACCGCCTGGACCGCTACCGGATGGTGTACCTCGACATGCGCGGCGCGGGCCGCAGCGGCCCGCTCGCCGACACGCAGCAGGGCGGCGACACGCTCGACATCGACACGCTCGTCGGTGATCTGGAGGCGCTGCGGGACTACCTGGGCGTGGAGCGGTTCACGCCGCTCGGGCACGGTTTCGGGGCACTGGTGGCGCTGGAGTACGGGCGCCGCCACCCGCTGCAGACGGCGCGCGTCGTGACCGTGAACCCCTGGGTGCACTTCCCGGACCTCGCGCTGACGCTGCTGGCCGAGGCGAGCGCGCAGCGCGGCGTGAAGCTCGACGATCCCGCCGAGCGCCTCCGCGCGGACGCCGCCGAGGGGGAGCACGTCGCGGTGGGCGAGGCGCGGCTGGAGGCGGCGTTCGCGCTCGTGAACGGCCGCGACCTGCTGAACAGCGTGCAGTTCATGGACCGCGCGAGCCGCATGCGGCTGGAGTACGCGGACGTGGAGGGGCAGCTGCTGGGCGGCGGCGAGGTGCAGCAGGCGCTCGTGAACCAGGGCCTGTGGAGCTTCGAGTACCCGCCGTTCCTGATGGAGCAGAAGCGTCCCGTGTACGTCATCGCGGGCGTCGAGGACCGCACGAGCTACCCGCAGCAGGTCGGGTGGCTGGAGGACCTCGCGAACGCCGACGTGAACCTCCTGCAGACCGGGCACTACCCGTGGCTGGACGACGAGGACGCCTTCGTGGAGGCGCTCGAACGGGCCGTGGAAGGCTGACGCGCGGGCCGCGCGGGGGCGGCCGGACTGGAAAGTAAATCAACTTGCTCAGCAAAGCATCCGCCCCTGCTACACTCCCAGGCGTGACCTGGCTCAAGCCCGTAGATATTGACCCGCACGCGCAGTCCAGCTACGCGGCCTTCTTCGCCGACCTCGAGGCCCGCCTGCGGGACCCCGCCACCGACCGCCCGGCCCTGGTGCGCGACACGCTCGCGCAGGCGATGTACGCCCGGACCTACGAGGCGCTCCTCGCGGACGCGCCGATTGCGGCCCTGAACCTCGACTCGCGCAACGTGACCTTCGAGGCCGAGTACTACATGGCGACCGACCAGGAGCGCTTCCAGCAGGTCAAGCCGCTGCTGTGGCTGTGGAAGAACATCGACCTGACGCCGCTCGGGCACAACCCCGTGTTCGGGATTCCGCTCAGGCGCGTGCTGGCCGGGCACGTGTTCCGGTCGGTGGGCCAGGACTTCAAGTGCTGGCAGAACGTGGAGTTCAGCGTCGGGTACAACATGGAGGTCGGGAACGACGTGGTCGTGCACCGCAACGTGCTGCTCGACGACATCGGCGGCATCGAACTGCACGACGGGGCGAGCGTGTCCGACTACGTCAACATCTACAGCCACACGCACAGCGTGCTGGACGGCCCGGACGTGACGCTCCGCAGGACCGTGATCGGGCGCGGCGCGCGCCTCACGTACCACAGCACCATCCTGGCGGGCAGCGTCGTGAGCGACGACGCGATGCTCGCCACGCACGCCCTGCTGCGCGGCGACATTCCGCCGCAGGGCATCGCGATGGGCCTCCCGGCCCGCGTGACGCGCCAGAAGATCCGCTCGCCGCAGGAGGTGCTGGCGCTCGGCGGGGGCGTGGATTCGGCCACGTACCCGCACGACGCAGGCCGCAAGGCCAACCCGGAATTCCCGCAGCCCACCCCGAACCAGACGCGCCTGCCGGACGGCGACCCGGCCCTCGCGCCGCGCGCCGTGCAGGCCGTGGCCGAACCGGTGGCCGGCGAGGGCTGACCGCAATTCAGGTGAACGGCGTGGCGACCGGCCCCGGTGATGAGCCGGAACGCACGGACCCACGGGGCACGCGCGGGCCGACCATGACGGCGGGCGCCACCCGTGACGCCCTGTGGTCGGCGCTGCTGCGGGACCGCGTGGCGACGTACCCGCTGCCGCCTCACGGGCACCACCCGAACTTCGTGGGCGCGCGTGAGGCGGCTGCCGCACTGCTCGCGCATCCGGCCGTGCAGCGTCACGCGTGCCTGATCGTGGGCGCGGAGCGTGCCCTGTACCCGCTGCGTCGGCAGGCGCTCGCGGCGGGCGTGACGCTGTACGTGCCGGACCAGAAGCGCGACGGGTGGTACTTCCGGGTGCGGGACGCGCGCGGCGCGGACCTGAAAGCCCTGCGTGAGCACGGCGAGCCGCACCTGCAGCCGGTCGGGGCGACGGCGGCCGTGCTGGCCTGCGTGGCCGTGGACCGCGCGGGCGGGCGGCTCTCGAAGGGCTTCGGGTGGGGGGCGCGCGGTGTGCCGCGCCTGCCGGACCTGCCGGTGTTCACGGTCGCTCACCCGGCCATGCTGCAGGACGCCCTCCCCTGCCCGCCCGACTCGCGGGTGCAGGTGATCGGCCTGCCCGGCGAGGCCCTGCACGTTCAGGGCCCGGACGCGCAGACACCCTCACCTCCCACCTGACCCTCAGGTGTGGAAAGGGCAGCGCGGCGCGCCCGCCGCCACCGTGTCCCTGTCCGGCACGCCCGCGGGCCACGCCGTCGCCTGCGGAAAGAAGTTCGGGGTGATCTCCACGTCCCGGTAACTGCGGTGCCAGACGGGCGTGAGCGCGCCGGACACGGGCGGCACGAGCCACGACCAGCGGCCGTACACCGCGCGGCCCGCCCGCGCCTCCCGCTCCTCGAACCGCACGAAGCGCCGCGTGACCGTGTGGTGATCGTCGATCTTCACGCCCGCCGCGTCGAAGCTGTGCAGCACCGCCACGTTCAGCTCCAGCTGCGCCCGGTCGCGCCACAGGGTCCGCTCGCGGCGCGTGTCCAGCCCCAGCGCGCGCGCCAGGGCGGGCAGCACGTCGTACCGGTCGCGGTCCGCCAAGTTCCGCGCGGCGATCTCCGTCTGCAGGTACCACCCCGAGAACGGCGCGCACAGGAAACTCACGCCGCCCACCTCCAGCCGCATGTCCGAGATGACCGGCAGCGCGTGCCACCGGAGCCCCAGGTCAGCCACGCCCGGCAGGGTCGGGTGCGTGACGCTCACCTCGCGCACCGCGTCCGGCGGCAGCGTGAAGAGCCGCACCGTGCCGCCCGACTGCACGGCGACCGGCAGCACGTCGAACGGCGTGCGCGGCCCGCCCGGCCAGCCGAGCGCCATGAGGTGGTGCGTCAACTCCAGGTTCGCGGGATCGCCGATCACCGACCCGTCCGGCAGGCGGTACGCGGCGTACCGGATGAGCTGCGGGTTCAGGACGCGCACGCCCGGCCCGAACACCGTCATGACGGCCCGCAGTGCCCCGCCGTTCCACGCGTACCGCAGGTGCTCCAGCAGTTCCGCGAACACCTCGTCCGGCCGGGTCACGTGCCGCCGGTCCCGCACCTCCAGCGCAGGCCAGTACCCCCGCCCGACGCAGCGGGTGCTGTTGCGCCACGCGAGCCGCGCCCCGAACGCCAGCTCCGGCGACGTGAACTGCGGCCCGCCCTCCGCCGCCTGCCGCCGCACCTCCAGCAGCCGCTCCGAGAGGTCCGCGCGCACCTCACCGGGCCGTGCGGGGCACTCGCGGTAAAACTGCCGCACGAAACGCTCCGCCTCCCGCAGGGCCGCCGTGCCCTCCGCCACCGACGTCACGCGCCGCCCCGGACGGCGAGAGACGAAAGGCGGGCACGGGCGCAGGTCACGCCCTCCATCCTGCCGCCTCCCGGGCACGGCGAATGTCCTGCAAGTCACCCGCCCCCACACGCGCCCTTGATGCTCCGGGGGAACTCCGCACGGCAGATGACACGGGCCGGTCAGGCCGCACCCGCTATGCTTGCCACGCATGCCCGAAGCGACCACCCCCCCCACGGAGCAGCCGCCCGGCCACCAACCGCGCCTGCACCCCCGGCACGGCCACGCGGCCTGCCGCGGCGGTGCAGGCGCGTCACGTGACGGTCCTCGCCCGTGACCAGGAGGTGCTGGAGCTGGACGCGTGGGAGGCGCGGCCCGGCGAGGTGTGGCACGTGCAGGGACCGAACGGGGCCGGCAAGACGACGCTGCTGCGTGCCCTCAGCGGCGACACGTCCGTCCGTGGCGACCTGCGCGTGTGCGGCGCGGTGCCCGGCACGCTCGCTGCCCGGCAGGCGTGCCTGCTCGTCCCGACCGACGCGGACCTGCTGACGGACCTGACGGCGCACGAGTACCTGCACTTCATGACGGCCGCGTGGGGCCGCGCCCCGCACGCCGCGCTGGACCTGGCCGGGCGGCTGGGCGTGACGGCGTTCCTGCCGCGCTTCCCGGAGGAACTGTCGCGCGGCACGCGGCAGAAGGTGGCGCTCGCCGCCGCGCTCGGGCTGGCGCTGCCGCTCACGCTGCTCGACGAGCCGTACGCGACGCTCGACGCGGCGTCCCGCGAGGTGCTCACGCTCGCCGTCCGGGAGCGCGCCTCGTCGGGCGGCACGGTCATCGTCACGACACACGGGGACGAACTGCGGGACCTGCACCCCAGCGTGCTGACGCTCACCCCGCCGCCCGCGTGACGCGCAGCGTCTGGACAGCCCGCCTGCTGAGCGCGCGGCGACAGGCCGGACTCGCGGCAGGACGCTGGCGGCGAGGAGGCGGGTGGGTGATCACGCTGTACGGCGTGCCGGTCCTCGCGTTCTGCGCGCTCGTCCTGCTGGACGCCGTGCGCGCCTCGCACCTCGCGCCGCCCGCGTGGGTGACGCCCGCGCTGCTCGTGGCGGCGCACGCGAGCGGCTGGCTGACGGGTCGCCACCCCGTCGGGCTGCTGGAGGACGACCTGCTGCTCCTGCGGACGCCGGAACGGGCGCGGGCCGTGCTGCTGTGGCCGCTGCTGCGGGCCGCCGCGTCACGCGTGGCCGTGGGCGCGGCGCTGGCCCTGCTGCTGACCGTCACCACGCCCCTCGGGGCGGGCGTGTGGGGGCTGCCGGTCGCGGGCGCGTCGTCGGTGCTGCTGGTGTCCCGCTTCCGTGAGGCGGAGCGTGCCGGGGACCGCGCGTGGCCGGTGATCCTGGCGGGCCTGCCGCTGCTGGGGCTGCTGCACGCGGCCCTGCTGCCCGCCGCGGTCCTCGTGGCGTTCGTGGCCGGGGCGCGCGGCTGGTGGCGGGGCGCGCTGGACACGCCCGGCCCGCGCGCCGTGCAGGACATGCATCACAGCGGCCTGTGCGCCCGCGCGTCCGCCCTGCGCCTCCCGGCCCCCGCCCGGCCTGCCGGGCGCAGACGCGCCCGCCCACGCCCCGCGTTCACTCCTCCCGTTCCCGGCGCGGCGTCCGCCCTGCTGTGGCGCGCCGCGCGCCACCTGCACGCTCACGGCTGGCGCGCCGGGCGGAGCGCCCTGCCCGGCTGGCGTGCCCTCCCGGCCCTGGCGCTTGGCGCGGCCCTCCCGCTCCTGACGCTTCAGCTGCCGGGAGGAGCGCACCTCGTCCTGCCGCTCCTCCCGGCGGGACTGCTGCTGTCCCTGCTGGCCGCCGTGCCGCCCGCACCCCCGGCCACCCTGCCGGTCCCGCCCGCCACGGCCCGCGCCGCCCGCCTCGCGCCCGCCGCCCTGCTGCTCGGCCCGCTCAGCGCGGCAGGTGCCTTCGCCGCCACCCTCATCCTCGGCCTGCCCGCCGCGGCCACCGTCACGGCCGCCCTCCTCCTGCCGGGCGCGGCCCTCACGCTGACCGGCTGGACGGACCCCGCCCCGCACGCCACGCGCGGCAGCGCCCTCCTGGCCCGCCTCGCCCTGTGCACCGCACCCGTCCTGATCGTGTGGGCGGCCCTCGCCGCGCACGCCGCCTGGGCCGCCCCGCTCCTCCTGCTGGCCCTGAGCGCGCCCGACACGAGCGGGTGGCGTGACCTGTGGAACCACGCCCGGACAGCTCGGCGCGGCACAGCTGAAACGGGCGGGACCGGTGCCTGAGTGGCCGGTCCCGCCCGTCTGTGGTGCGTGTCGTTACTCGACGGTGACGCTCTTGGCGAGGTTGCGGGGCTTGTCGACGTCCTTGCCGAGGGCCGTGGCCGTGAAGTACGCGAGGAGCTGCATGGCGACGGCGTTCACGACGGGGCTGACCATTTCGTGGGCGCGGGGGACGTAGATGACGTCGTCGGCGTGGCGGGCGTTTTCGGTGTCGCCGTCCGACAGGAACAGGATGACCTTGCCGGCGCGGGCGCGGACTTCCTGCACGTTGCTGATGGTCTTCTCGAGGAGGCGGCTCTCGGTGGCGATGACGGCGACGGGGAGATCCTTGTCGATGAGGGCGATGGGACCGTGCTTCATCTCGCCGGCCGCGTACGCTTCGGCGTGGATGTAGCTGACCTCCTTGAGTTTCAGGGCGCCCTCGTAGGCGGTGGGGCTGTTCACGCCGCGCCCGAGGAACAGGTAGTCGCGCGCCGTGGCGTACTTCTCGGCGACTTCCTTGATGCGCGCGACGCGTTCGGGGGCCAGGGCTTCCTCGACGAGGCGGGGGAGTTCGCGGGCGGCCCGCAGGAGTTCGGCGCCCTGCTCTTCGCTCAGCGTCCCCCGGGCACGGCCGAGCCACAGGGCGAGCATCAGGAAGGCGCTGACCATGCTGGTGTAGGCCTTGGTGCTGGCGACGCCGATCTCGGGTCCGGCGTGGATGTAGAGGGTGTCGTCGAGTTCGCGGGTCATGCTGCTGCCCTTGGCGTTGATGACGCCGAGGGTCTTCGCGCCGCCCTTCTTGGCTTCGCGGAGCGCTTCGAGGGTGTCGATGGTCTCGCCGCTCTGGCTCACGACGATGGCCAGGGTGTGCTCGGAGACCAGGGGGTCGCGGTAGCGGTACTCGCTGGCGACGTCCACCTCGACGGGGATGCGGGCGAGCTGTTCGATGAGGTACTCGCCGACCTGTCCGGCGTAGAAGGCGGTGCCGCACGCGATGATGCTGATGCGTTTGAAGCTGCCGGGGTCGAGGTTGATGTCGAGGTTCACTTCGCCGGTGTCGTCGTGGAGGCGGCCGATGAGGGTGTTGGTGAGGGCCTGCGGCTGCTCGTAGATTTCCTTGAGCATGTACGTGTCGAAGCCGCCCTTCTCGGCCGCCTCGGCGTCCCACTCGATGTGCTCGATCTCGCGGGTCTGGGGGTTCCCGGCGAGATCCGTCACGCGGAAGCCGTCGTCGGTGAGGACGACCATATCGCCGTCGTGCAGGAAGACCATGTCGCGGGTGTATGCGAGGAGGGCGGGCACGTCGCTGGCGAGGAACATCTCGCCCGCGCCGACGCCCATGACGAGGGGGCTGACGGTGCGCGCGGCGACGATCTCGCGGTGGTCGGCGTGCGTGACGACGATGCCGTACGCGCCGCGCACCTGTGCCAGGGCGTCCCGCACCGCCTGTTCCAGGTCACCGGTGTACGCCTCCTCGATCAGGTGGGCGAGCACTTCGCTGTCGGTCTCGCTCTTGAACTCGTGGCCGCGCGCCTGGAGTTCCTCTTTGAGCTTCAGGTAGTTCTCGATGATGCCGTTGTGGATGATGACGATGCGGCCGTCCTCGGTGGCGTGCGGGTGGGCGTTGGTGTCGTTGGGGAGGCCGTGCGTGGCCCAGCGGGTGTGGCCGATGCCGAGCGTGCCCGCGAGCGGGTGCCCGTCGAGTTCGCCGCTGAGGTTGGCGAGCTTCCCGGCCTTCTTCATGACGGTGATGTGCGTGCCGTCACGCACGGCGACGCCCGCGCTGTCGTAGCCGCGGTACTCGAGTTTGGCGAGTCCGGAGATGAGAACGTCCTGCGCCTGCCTGCTGCCGATGTAACCGACGATTCCGCACATGGGTACTCCTGTGGGACGGCAGCCGGTCACCGCCCCCGCGCGGCCCGATGGGGGCGTGGTGGGCGGCGGTCCGGCGTGGGCCGTCCGCTGTGGGTCGCGCGTTGCCTTGTCTGCGGGTCGCTCCGCTCTTTCGGCGCTGCTTGAACGTGCCGCCGGTGTCCGGCGGGCGTTTCGGGAGGGTCCGACCTGACCCTGGAGGCATCCGCAGAATCTCCGATGACCTCCACCTCGTTTCCCGCCCGCCGTGCGGCTGGGTGGGCCTTGCGCTTCCCTGGACCGGTGTGGGTGTCTGTTGGACACCAAGTCCTGCGGGCAGTGTAGCAAGTTCAGGCGCAGGGGATGTGTGTAACAGCCTCAGGTGAGTACGCAGGGCCGGGCGGGCCGTTCAGCCGTCCCGACCGCCCCGCCCGGACGTGCCCCCCTGCGGCGCGGGCCGCCACGCCGGTTCGCGCTTCTCCAAGAAGGCCGCCACGCCCTCCTGCAGGTCCGAGGTGGTGCGCGTCCAGGCGTTCGTGAGCACCGCGTACCGCAGGCCCTCCTGCAGGCCCATGCCGGGCAGCAGGCTGAGCATCTCGCGGGTGGTGGCGAGGGCCACGCGGCTCCCCAGCGCGATCTCCTGCGCGACCTGCGTGGCCCGCAGCAGCGCCTCGCCGTCCGGCACGACCTCGTTCACGAGACCCATGCGGCAGGCCGTGTCGGCAGGCACGAGCCGTCCCGTGAGCAGCAGTTCGCGCGCGTGCTTCTCGCCCACCGCGCGCAGCAGGAACACCATCACGATGGCCGCCACGAACCCCAGCCGCACCTCGGTGTACCCGAACCGCGCCCCGGCGCCCGACACGACCACGTCGCACACGCACGCGAGGCCCGCGCCGCCCGCCACGGCCGCGCCCTCCACCGCCGCCACGACCGGCGTGGGTCCCGTGTAGATGAGGTTCAGGAGGTCCGCGAGGCGCGCCGAGTCCGCGCGGTTCTCCTCGCTGCTCGCCGACCCGAGCGCCTGCAGGGCCTTCAGGTCCGCGCCCGCACTGAAGGCCCGCCCCTCGCCGCTCAGGACCACGCAGCGCACCGCCGGGTCCGCCTGCGCCGCCAGCAGTTCGCGGTGCAGGGCGGCGACCAGTTCGGCGTTCAGGGCGTTACGGACGGCCGGACGGTTCAAGCGCAGGTGCAGGACCGGCCCGTCGCGGCTCACCAGCACGGGCGGCACGTCACCGGACAGTGAGGACTCGGGCAGTGCGGACTCGGGCGGCGTCATGCCCGATGCTAGCAGCGCCGCCCGCACGTCCCGCACGCGCCGTTCACGTCAGCCGGACGCTCCTGCCCCGCCCGGCCCGCGCGTCCGGGGTGTGCTCCGGCGGCTGGGCGTGAAGGAAGTCGTGCATCTGCGGTTCACACCCGTCATGACGGCTCTGGTACAGTCTGTATCTGGAGCCGATTGGCGCTCCACGGAGTTACGGACATGCCCACCTACGAATACAAGAACATCGAAACCGGCGAGATCTACGAAATCAAGCAGAGCATGCGCGACGCGCCCCTGACCGTCCACCCGGACACGGGAGCCGCCATCAAGCGCGTCCTGTCGCGTCCCGGCATCGCCTTCAAGGGCAGCGGCTTCTACGCGAACGACTCGCGCAGCAAGAGCGGCGACAAGAGCGGCTCCGGATCGAGCGGCGAGTGACCCACACGCCCCCCCGCCCGTCCCGGTCCGGCCGGTGGCTCCTGCTCGGCTCGCTGCTCGTCGCCGGGCTGGGGGGCGCGTACCTCACGGGCCGCGTCACGGCACAGCGCGCCCTCGTGACGAACGAGGAGATCAACACCGTGCAGGTCAGCCAGAAGGCCCTCCCGGCCCTGGTGCGCGTGGACGTCCGCATCCGCAAGGACCAGTTGCAGCCCGGCGAGGACCCCACCGACGTCGGCAGCGGCTTCTTCTACCGCCCGAACCTGATCGTCACGAACTACCACGTCGTGCAGTACCAGGAGTCCCTCAGCATCGTGATGTACGACGGTAAACGCGTGAACGCCAGCGTGGAGGGCGTCGATCCCGGCATCGACATCGCGATCCTGAAGGTGACGGGCGTGACCGCGCCGCGCACCCTGTCGTTCGGGGACAGCGCGCGACTCATCCCGGGCCAGAAGATGATCGCGCTCGGCACGCCCCTGAAGTACAACAACTTCGTGTCGACCGGCGTGTTCAGCACCACCACCCGCGACCTCGGGCAGCGCGCCGACGGGCTGGGGCAGGAGATCGGGCAGTACGGCCTCACGACCGCCACCATTCAGGGCGGCTCCAGCGGCGGGCCGGTCCTCGACTCGCGCGGCGCGGTGGTCGGCGTGGCCGACGCGAACGCCAGCAGCAACACCCTGCTGCCCGGCGTGATCGGCGCGTTCATTCCCAGCGAACTCGTGTCGCAGTCCCTGTCGGACCTCGAGAAGATCGGGGTGCCGCAGCGCGGGACACTCGGCGTGACGCTGGTGGACCTCGACGACCTCGACCCGGCCCTGCGTCAGCTGGCGGGCCTCACCAGCAACCAGGGCGCGCTGGTGGACGAGGTGCCCGCCGGGACGGCCGGGGCGCGCGCGGGCCTGCGCGGCTCGCTGCGCAACAACAAGGGCCAGCTGCTCTCCCCGCTCGGGGACGTCGTGGTGGCCGTGGACGGCCGCCGCATCGCGAACTCCTACGACCTGATCCGCGCCGTGGCACTCAAACGCCCCGGGCAGGTCGTGGCCCTCAAGGTGTGGCGCAACAAGAAGGAAGTGACCGTGAACGTCACCCTGCTGAAACGCACCCTGAACTGATACGGTTTTGATCCGATTCCAGGGATGCCGGGAACTGCGCCGACATCCCTTCTTGGGCAAAACAGCGCCCTGCAGGACGCTTGCCCGCTTCCACCTCCTCCAAACCGTACTTGTTGATACTCGCGGCCGGGCGGCAGCTTCGCGTTCCGCTCGGCTGAACTCTAAAAGTTCAGCTCAAAATCGTATGAGCCGGAACCCGGACGCCCTAGGAACGGCAGGAGGCCCGCACCGAGATCAGGGGCGGGCCTCCTCTCTGCGCTGCGGTGGTCAGCGCTGCGGGACGATCAGGACGGGAATGCCGCTCTGACGGAGGACCTGTTCGGCGACGGAGCCCATGAAGAAGTGCGCGAGGGCGCCCTGCGGGTGCGTGCCGACCACGATGAGGTCCGCGCCCCACTGCTGCGCGGCCTGCACGAGCGTCTGTGCGGGTTCGCCCATCAGCACTTCCTCCTCCTCGCCGTCGCGGGCCAGCGTGTCGAGTTGCCGCTGGTCGCCCTGCGAGAGGGCCGTGAGCACCTCGGCACTCTGCATGACGGGCGCGACGCCGCCGGTCGTGAGGTCCGGCACCGTTCCGGCGCGGGCGTCCACCACGTGAATGAGGCGCAGCTGCGCGCCGGGGAAGCGGGTGCGGGCGACGTCCAGGGCCGCCTGGGCACTGTGGGAGAAGTCGATGCCGACCGCGATCTTCTGAAAGGCGTTCATGCGCCGAGCCTACCCCGATCCGTCCTGCTGCGGGCGGCCACCTGAAGGTTTCCCCAACACGGCAAGGGGAACGCCGGACTCCGACAGGGCGTGTCCGGCGTTCGCGCTCGTGGCGGGCGGGTCAGTCGCGTTCGCGTTCGCGTTCGGCGTTCAGCTGCGCCTGCAGCTGCGCCTGACGCTGACGCATGTAGTCCTGCGTGAAGCGTTCCTCGTCCATGAGGTTCTGGCCGATGCGGAGCTTGCCGGTCGCGAGTTCGCGCATGGACTGCGTGACGAGGTTGCGGGTCTTGGCCTTCACGTCGGTGGGCAGCGTGCTGGGCGCGCCGCTGCGCAGCTGGACGGCGCGCTTGGCGACGACCACCGAGAGGCGGTACTTGCTGTCGGTCATGGAAAGCAGCTTGTCGATATCTTTTTCGGCCATGTGTGTGTCTCCCCGGTATTGCGGTGCAGGTGCAGCGAATGCCGTGCTCTGGTGGTGCTGTTCTGGGCGGGTGTGCTCCGGTCGCGCGGCGGGAGGCCGGGGCTTCCCGCAGGCGCACTCAGCCTCCCAGTATAGCAGCTGAGCGGGCGGGTCAGGCTTCCCAGTCGAGGATGACCTTGCCGCTCTGTCCGCTGCGCATGGCGTCGAAGCCCTGCTGGTACTCGCGGATGCCGTAGTGGTGCGTGATGATGGGCGTGAGGTCCAGGCCGGACTGCACGAGGGCCGCCATCTTGTACCACGTCTCGAACATCTCGCGGCCGTAGATGCCCTTGATGACGAGGCCCTTGAAGATCACGTCGTTCCAGTCGATGGTGACGCCTGCCGCCGGGATGCCGAGCAGCGCGACCTTGCCGCCGTGGTTCATGGCGCGCAGCATCTGGTTGAGGGCCGCGCCGGACCCGCTCATTTCCAGGCCCACGTCGAAGCCCTCCGTCATGCCGAGTTCGCTCTGCGCGACGCTCCACAGGTCCTCGCGGGCGACGTTGACGGCGCGGGTGGCGCCCATCTTGAGGGCGAGGTCGAGGCGGTAGTCGTTGATGTCGGTGATGACGACGTTGCGCGCCCCGGCGTGCCGGGCGACGGCGCACGCCATCGCGCCGATCGGACCGGCACCCGTGATGAGCACGTCCTCGGCGACGAGCTCGAAGCTGAGCGCGGTGTGCACGGCATTCCCGAACGGGTCGAAGATGGCGGCCACGTCGTCCGGAATGCTGTCCGGAATGCGGAAAGCGTTGAAGGCGGGCAGCACGAGGTACTCGGCGAAGCTGCCGGGGCGGTTCACGCCGACGCCCTGCGTGTTGCGGCACAGGTGACGGCGGCCCGCGCGGCAGTTGCGGCAGTGCCCGCAGGTGATGTGGCCCTCGCCGCTCACGCGGTCCCCGACCGAGAAGCCGCGCACCTCGCTGCCGACCTCCTCGACCACGCCGACGTACTCGTGCCCGACCACCATGCCCTCGGGAATGGTGCGGGACGCCCAGTCGTCCCAGTTGTAGATGTGCACGTCCGTGCCGCAGATGCTGCTCTTGCGGACGCGGATGAGGAGGTCGTTCGGGCCGGGCGTGGGGCGCGGCACCGTCTGCATCCAGATGCCCTCGCGGGGGAACTGCTTGGTGAGGGCCGTCATGGTGGGCGCGTCGGAAGAAGCCTGCATAGGCATGGTTCTACCGCATCCGGACGGCGGCACCTCAACGGGCGGCAAGGTGAGCCGGGAAGGACGGCACCGGAACGGGCAGGGCCGCGCCCCCTGTCCGGACAAACCGCAACCCGCGCTGAAGGCCCGCTCAGCCCCGGCGGCGGGCGGACCTGATACCCTGCACGCATGATCAGCTACAAGCGCAGCAACGCCCTGCAGCCCGAGAAGGAATCGGTGGTGCAGTTCGACCTGATGCCCATTCTGGTGTTCGCCCTGGGCTTCGTGCTCGTGCGGTCCCTGCTGCACTCGGTGCGCGAGGAACTGAAGTGACGACGCCCGCCGGTCCCGCCCAGACGCTGTACCGCAGTCAGGGCAGCGACCGGGCCGTGGTGCCCGGCTGGATGAACGTGCTGCCCGGCGTGCAGGACGCCATCGAGCTGCAGATCGACCTGAGCGACGCCGACCGCAGCCGCGAGCAGGCGATGCTGCTGGTGGAGTTCTGGGCGACGCCCGCCGACCTGACGCTGCAGTCCCTGCTGCCGGTCCGGGCCTTCCAGGGCGAACCGAAAGGCTGGTGCGTGTTCCTGCCCGCGCAGGGCCGCGTCTTCATCCGCGCCATCGACCCGCAGCCGAACCCGCCGCTGCTGGCCGCGCACGCCATCAACCTCGACCCGGCCACCCCTCCGGGGACGCTCGTGAACGTGAAGGTCGCCTTCCCCGGCTCCGGCGGCAACTGACATCACGTCCCGCACGGGACCTGCCCACCCGGAGAGCGCCGACGCTGCAGTGCCAGCGTCGGCGCTGCCCTTGACTGCCCGGCCCGGCGTGGCCGGAGGGTGCAGGGCGGAGGTCGGGGGTGCGCGGCACGGGCGAACTGTGAAGTCCGGCGGGAGCGGAACGCGCGCCTGCACGTACACTGGCGGTATGAGTGACCACAGCGAGCGAGACCTGCTGCGTGAACTGTTTCCCGACACGGCCCGCGAACTGTTCGGGTCCCTGCCCGGAACGCCCGTCCCCACCCTCGGCCTGTACCCCGTCGCGGACGGCCGCATGGCGCTCGTGTCGGGCGGCCGACTCGCGGAACTGGAACCCATCGAGCAGAAGGGCACGCGCGCCGCGCACTGCGACCTGTGCCACGTCACGCGCAGCCGCAGCGAGGCGGGCATCTTCCGGGTGCGGGCCACGGAGCGCACCACCCTGTACCTGACGCTGTGTCTGAACACCGAGCACTGCCAGCGCCGCGCGGGCCGTCAGGGGCTGGAGGCGCTGGCGGAGCGCGTGCTGCAACGCTCGGCGGTCGGCCAGGAAGACTGAGCGGGCTTCCTGCGGTGCGGCCGGGCAACATTCCGACCGCGCTCTTGTGTCACCGCTCATGGCTGTATACAATATCCAGCAATGTTCACCCGCCCGACGCTCATCCGTGAAAGTGTCTACGATCACCTGCGCGACGCCATCCTGAACGGCGAATTCCAGCCTGCCGAACGGCTCGGCGAGGTGGAGCTCACCGAACGGCTCGGCGTGAGCCGCACCCCCATCCGCGAAGCCATCCAGCGCCTCACGCAGGACGGCCTGCTGGAAAGCACGCCCGGACGCGGCGTCCGCATCCGCGTCGTCAGCGCCGCCGAAGCGCGCGACACGTACCTCGTGCGCGAAACGCTCGACGGGCTCGCCGCCGCCCTCGCCGCGCAGCACCACACGCCCGCCCAGGCCACCACCCTCGAACGCACCCTGCGCGACCTCGAAGCCGCCAGCAGCGACGACTACCGCGAACAGACCCGCCTCGACCTGGCCTTCCACCGGCACATCGCGCAGGCCGCGCACAACGTCCCCCTCCTCGACCTCGCCCGCGACCTCGAACAACGCGTGGCGCTCGTCAAGCACCAGACCCGCGTGTACAACAGCCACCCACAGACCGCCGCGCAGCACCGGGCCATCCTCCGCGCCGTCCTCGACCGCGACGAGACCGCCGCACGCGAGGCCGCCGCGCTGCACGTCCGGACCTTCGCGGCCCTCGTCATGGACAACCTCGGCGAGACGCCCCACCCCACCCCCACCTGACCCCCACCCCACCAAGGAGACCGTGATGTTCGACCGCCTGTACCGTTCCGCCGTCCTCGGCGTCGCCAGCCGCAAACCCGTCGAGGACCTCGTCCGTGCCCGCGCATGGAGCGTCGCGCAGCGCTTCGTGGCGGGCGAACAGTCCACCACCGCCATCCAGGCCGTGCAGGACCTCGCCCGTGACGGCATCCTCGGCAACCTCGACCTGCTCGGCGAGTTCGTGAACAGCCCCGAAACCGCCAACATCTTCGCCGAACAGGTCCTCGCCCTGCAGACGCAGGCCGCCGCCGCAGGCGTCGCCCCCTACGTCAGCGTCAAACTCAGCAGCGTCGGGCAGGGCCTCACCGTGAACGGCGAGGACCTCGGCCTGCACAACGCCCGCCGCATCGTCGCGCAGGCCCGCGAGTACGGCGGCTTCGTGTGCCTCGACATGGAAGACCACCCGCGCGTGGACGTCACCCTCGCGCAACTCCGCACCCTGATCGGCGAGTTCGGACGCGAGCACGTCGGCAGCGTCCTGCAGAGCTACCTGTACCGCAGCGAGGCGGACCGCGCCGCGCTCGACGACCTGCGCCCCAACCTCCGCATCGTGAAGGGCGCGTACCTGGAACCCGAAACGGTCGCCATGCCCGTCAAGGCCGACGTGGACGCCGCGTACCGCCGCCTCGTGTACAGCCACCTCAAGGCCGGCAACTACACCAACATCGCCACGCACGACCCGGAAATCATCAGCGACGTCAAGATGTTCGTCCTCAGCCACGGCATTCCCCGCACGCAGTTCGAGTTCCAGATGCTGTACGGCATCCGCCGCGACCTGCAGAAGAAACTCGCCGCCGAAGGCTTCACCGTCCGCGCGTACATCCCGTACGGCCGCGACTGGTACGCGTACTTCAGCCGCCGCATCGCCGAACGCCCCGCGAACGTCATGTTCGTGCTGCGCGGCATGCTCAAGGGCTGAGAGCGGCTGACGGCTGTACAACAGCCTCTCCGCTTCCACACAGTTCACCACCTGCAGCCCAGAATTCGCACTCATCCGTCAAGGAGCCCTACCATGCTGAAAGTTCAGGAGTACCGTCCGCAGGCCTTTACCGATTTCACGAAGGAAGAGAACGTTCAGGCGTATCAGGCTGCCCTCAAGAAGGTGCGGGCCGAACTGGTCGGGAAGCACTACCCGCTGGTGATTGACGGCGAGCGCGTGGACACGGCCGAGAAGCTGACCTCGCTGAACCCGTGCGACACCTCGGAAGTGGTGGGCACGACGGCGAAGGCCACTGTCGAGGACGCCGAGCGTGCCCTGCAGGGCGCGTGGAAGGCGTTCGAGTCGTGGAAGAAGTGGGACGTGGATGCCCGCGCCCGCATCCTGCTGAAGGCGTCCGCGATCCTGAAGGCCCGCCGCCTGGAGGCGTGCGCGCTGATGAGCGTCGAGGTCGGCAAAAACTACGCGGAGGCGGACGTGGAGGTGGCGGAGGCCATCGATTTCCTGGAGTACTACGCGCGGAGCGCCATGAAGTACGCGGGGTTCGGCGCAGCGGAGACGACGTGGTTCGAGGGCGAGGAGAACGGCCTGATGTTCATGCCGGTGGGCGTGGGCGTGAGCATCAGCCCGTGGAACTTCCCGTGCGCGATCTTCCTGGGCATGCTGGCCGCGCCGATCGTGGCCGGGAACTGCGTGATCGCGAAGCCCGCCGAGGACAGCGGCCTGATCGCGGGCATGATGGTGGACATCCTGCTGGAGGCCGGGATGCCTGCGGGGGTGCTGCAGTTCCTGCCGGGCGTGGGCAAGGAAGTGGGTGAGTACCTGACGACGCACGCGCGGACGCGGTTCATCACGTTCACGGGGAGCCGCGCGGTGGGCCTGCACATCAACGAGGTGGCCGCGAAGACGCAGCCGGGCCAGAAGTGGATCAAGAAGGTCATTCTGGAGCTGGGCGGCAAGGACGGCCTGATCGTGGACGAGACGGCGGACCTGGACGTGGCGGTGACGGCGGCGGTGCAGGGCGCGTTCGGTTTCAACGGTCAGAAGTGCAGCGCCATGAGTCGCCTGATCGTGGTGGACAGCGTGTACGACGCCGTGGTCAGTGGCTTCGTGGAGCGCACGAAGGCCCTGAAGGTCGGCACGGGTGAGGAGAACGCGAACGTCACGGCGGTCGTGAACCAGATGAGCTTCGACAAGATCAAAGGCTACCTGGAACTCGCGCCCAGTGAGGGCAAAGTGCTGCTGGGCGGCGAGGCGACGGGCGAAGCGAACGGCAAGATGGGGTACTACGTGCAGCCGACCATCGTGGGCGACGTGAAGCGGGACGCGCGGCTGGCGCAGGAGGAGATCTTCGGGCCGGTCGTGTCGGTGATCCGCGCGCGGGACTGGCAGGACGCGCTGGAGATCGCGAACAGCACCGAGTACGGCCTGACGGGCGGCGTGTGCAGCCGGGACCGGGCGCGGCTGGAGCAGGCCCGGCACGAGTTCGAGGCGGGGAACCTGTACTTCAACCGCAAGATCACGGGCGCGATCGTGGGCGTGCAGCCGTTCGGCGGGTACAACATGAGCGGTACGGACAGCAAGGCGGGCGGCCCGGACTACCTGGCGAACTTCATGCAGCTGAAGACGGTGACGGAACGCTGGTGACGGCGCGCCGCTGACCCCTGTCATTCTCGCCCCCTGGCGCGCCATGCGCCGGGGGGTTCTGTCTGCATGGTGGCGCGTGCGGACCTGTCGTTCGTGTTCGGTTCACGACTCTGGACTTACAATCGGCAGTTTTTGACCCGGTTCAACGGAAAAAACTGGCCTATCTTATGCATTTTTGATGCATATGATCAGAATGGGCAGCCTGAGCATATTGGGTCGTGAACGCACACCCATCCCCCGAAGGATGAAGGCAGGTATGCCCCCGCCAGGACGGGTTTTCCACGGCTTCACAGCCGGTGTCGCAGCAGCATTGGTGTATCGCCCCCGGCCCGCCGACCTGTCTAGCCGACCTTGTGAAGGTGCATATGTCCTGCATTAACATCCCTCAATCAATCCAGTCCGGTTGAGACCGGGGCGTCACGGTGACGCCCACGGAGTACCCGTAACAGCTGTCGGAGGTCCTATGAAGAACGCCCGTCCTGTCCCGTCTCCCCTGCTCTCCAGAGGCCTGCTCGCCGCGTCGCTCGCCCTTGCCCTCGCCGCCTGCGGGCAGCAGAGCGTCACCGCGCCAGCACCCACCGCCAGCACCCCGGACACCACCATCACCGCCGGACAGGACCCCGCCGTGAGCGGCGCGTACCTCGTCGGCTTCCGCGAGACGCCCGCCACCATCGGCACGCAGAGCGTCGGCACCCTCAGCGTGCAGGCGCAGGCGCTCGCCATCCAGGCCGCCGGAGGCACCCTCACCTCCCAGTACGCCGACCTGAACGCCGCCGCCGTGAACCTCACGCCCGCCGCGCTCGCCGCCCTGAAAGCCAACCCGAACGTCGAGTACGTCGAGCCCGACTACCTGCGCCACGCCTACGGCACCCGCAGCGGTCAGACCGACGCGCCCGGCGAGAAGGCCACCCGCACCATCGGCACGCAGGCCGTGAGCGCCCAGGCCGTCCGCTGGACCGCCAGCGGCGAAACCACCTGGGGCGACACCGCCCTGCGCGTCCCCACCCTCCGCACCAACAACTACACCGGGTCCGGCGTGGCTGTCTGCGTGGGCGACACCGGCATCGACGGCAACCACCCCGAGTTCGCACGGAAACTCAAGGGCTACCAGAACTTCACCTCCGACGCCAACCGCACCAGCGCCTACAACCTCAACGACGTGTCGCACCACGGCACGCACGTCTCCGGCACCATCTACGCGCAGTACGGCGCGGGCACCGGCGCGGCCGGACTGCAGCCCGGCGAGAACACGAACGGCGTGGGCGGCGTCGCCACCGGCGCGAACCTCTACATGGCCCGCGTCCTCGGTGACAGCGGCTCCGGCAGCAGCAGCGGCATCATCAACGGCGTGAACTGGTGTGCGTCGCAGCTCAAGAGCAAGGGCGGCACCGAAGCGCACGTCGTCATCAGCCTGTCCCTGGGCGGCGGCAGCGCCAGCCAGACCGAGCAGCGCGCGTACACCGCCGCGTACAACGCGGGCGCCCTCGTGGTCGCCGCGACCGGCAACGACGGCGCGGCCGTCAGCTACCCCGCCGCGTACACCAACGTCCTCGCGGTCGGCGCCATCGACGACAACGGCGTGGTCGCGTCGTTCAGCAACTTCGGCAGCAAGGTCGCGCTCGTCGGCCCCGGCGTGCACGTCCTCAGCAGCGTCCCGCTCGGCCAGGGCAGCGCCGCCAGCGCCAGCGCCGTGAACGTCCCCGCCTTCACCGACGTGAGCGGCGCCGACAAGAGCGGCAAGGGCACCTTCACCGGCAGCATCGTCAAGGCGGGCGACGGGACCGGTACCGCAGGCGCGAACCAGTTCTGCGGCACCAGCACCCGCAACGCGGCCCTGAGCGGCAACATCGCCCTCATCGCGCGCGGCACCTGCTCCTTCGAGGAGAAGGTCGCGAACGCCGTCGCCAGCGGCGCCAAGGGCGTCATGGTGTACAACAACGCGGCCGGTCCGCTCGGCATGAGCCTCACCAACACCTACACCGTCCCCGTCGTGGGCCTCACGCAGACGGACGGTCAGGCGACCCTCGCGAAACTCCCCACCACCGGCACGGTCGCCATCACCAGCGCCGACTACGAATACTTCGACGGGACCAGCATGGCCACCCCGCACGTCAGCGCCGCCGCCGCCGTCGTCTGGGCCGCCAAGCCCACCCTGACGCCCGCCACCCTCACCACCCTGCTGCAGAACACCGCCACCGACCTCGGCACGGCCGGCAAGGACAACTCCTACGGCTACGGCCTCGTCGACCCGTACAAGGCCATCACCGGCAACTGAGAAACACTCACTCCACGCGTTGATCGAGCAGAGCGGGCGGCCCACACCGGGACCGCCCGCTCTGCTGTCTTCGCGGTTCAGGGACGGGTCAGTAGAACTGTCCCAGGTCGAAGTTTACGGCGTACGCGCAGCCGCTGTCGGCCTCGGTCCTCACGAGCAGGTCCACCTTGTCGTTGGCGTTGACGCCGACCTTCGTCGGCTCGAAGTAGTACACGAGCGTCCCGCCGAACCGGCCCGCGCTGTCGGCCTTCCAGTCGTTCACGTAGCTGGCCTTCACGGGCGCGCTCAGCTTGCCGTCCGGTCCCCGGAGGCGCACGGTGTACGCGGCCCGCTGCTTGAGGTCCGCGAGGCCCGCCACGACGAGGTCGAGGCGCAGCTGACCGTCCGGCATGCGGGACGCGCTGTCCTTGAGGGCGTCGTCGGGCGTGAGGTTCTTGAAGTTGTCGTTCGCGGCGGCCGCCTGGAAGGACAGCTGATCGGCCTGGCCGCTGAGGGTGAGGGTGACGGGGCGGCTGCCGCTCCTGTCGTAGGCGGTGGGCGCGGCGAGCCAGTCGCTGACGCAGGTGTCGCCGCCGTCGAAGGCTTTGAGCCCGCCGTCCGTGCGGAACTTGCCGTCCTGCACCGTGAGGTCCACGGTGAGGTAGGTGGGGACGGGGTCGCGGCGGCGGTACGCGGCGTCGATGACGTTCTTGGCGGTGCTCGCGTCGAGTTTGGGAATCCACGCGAGGGCGGGCGCGGCGGTCAGGACGGCGAACGTGGCGGGCAGGAGGAGTCGGGCGGTACGCATGGGGGACCTCTCTGGGGGGGTGGGGTGGGCGGGTGGACGGGCCCTGGATAGCGTGCGGGCGTGACGTGAGCCTGACGCTCGGCGGTGGGCGTACGGGGTCAGCGGTCCTTGAGGTACACGACGCGGCAGGCGCTTCCGGCGGACCGGAACTGCGCGGCGGCCGCACTCCCGAGGACGGCGTCGGTGATGAGGGTGGAGTTCGGGGCGAACTTGGTGGCCCTGACGGCGCTGGCGCGGACGCGCGTGAGGTTCGGCAGGCGGCTCAGGTCCGCCTCGCTGGTGGCGTAGGACTGCAGGCTGCCTTCGTTCACGAGGCGGGAACTGACGCCCTTGACGAGTTCCGCGTCGGGCCACAGCTGGCGTCCGGCCTCGTCGAACACGAAGCTGGTCTCGGCGCGCGAGAAGCGGCGGTCGAGGCCGCGCACGTCGATGGCGACGGTGCAGAGCGCGCCGCGCGATTCGTTCCCGGCGGCGGTACCGGTCCCGCTGGCGGCGCGGCCGGACGTGCCGGTTGCGTCGCCGCTGGCCGTGCCGCTGCCCGTGCCGGTTGCGGTGCCGGGAGCGGCGCGGCCCGCCTCGGCCGGAGCAGTACCGCTGCCCTGCGTGCCTCCAGCCGGGGCGCTGCCGGTCTGGGCGCGGCCCTGCTCCGGGGAGGTGCCTGGGGTGGTGGCGGTGCTGGCGCGCCCGGCGGGCGCCTCGGCGTCCGGTGCGGGCGTGCCGGTCGTGGGGGTGCTGGCGGCGGGTGTACGGCCACCGGCCGGGGTGTCCAGCATTGCAGGGGCGGACGCCGCCCCGGTGCTGCGGCCCGCTTCCGGCGTGGCCGTGCCGGGGGCGGGGCTGGCGGTGGTCGTCCCGCGTCCCCGGTCCGGCGTGGCAGCGTCCGTGCCGGAGGTGTCCGGGGCGCTCGCGGCGGGCGTCCGGGTCGGGGCGGCCTGTTCGGGCGCCGCGCTGCCCGTGGGCGTGCCGGTCCGGGGTCGGTCGGCGGTCACGGCGGGGTCCGGCATCGCCTGCGCCGTGGCGGGCGCGGTGCGGGTGGGAGCGCCCGCTTCCTCACGGTCCGGGGTGGGCGTGCGGGTGCGGCCAGTCTCGGCGGTCGTGCTGGCGGCCGCGTCACCGGTCGTCCCGGAGCGTGCGGGCGCGCGGGACGCTTCCGGCGTGACGGGAATCCCGTTCACGCCCTGGCCCCGCGCGACCTCGGGCGCGGCCTGCTCGGGGGCCGCCGTGCCCTGCGGCGCGCCGCGCGGCGCTTCCGCCTGCGGGTCCGCACTGCCCGCCGCCGCCGTGCGGGACGGGACGGGCGCGTCCGTGGGGGCGGGCACCTGCGCGTCCTCGCGGCGCGGGAGGGCCGTCACCTCCTCGCTCGGCGCGTCCGGCGGCGTCCGGTCCACCTGGGCGGCCGCGTCCGGGGTGGTGTCCGGCTGGGGCGCGTCCGCCGGGCTGGCGGGACGGGCCGCTTCCGGCACCGGGTCCGTGACGGCGGCGGGCGGGGCGGCCTCGCTGGACCGTGCGGGTGCGGGGGTGACCGTGACGGCCGTGTCGGGCGCGGAAGTCCGGGCGGGCGCGGCAGGGGACGCCGCTGCCGGAGCCGCTACGGCCGGAGCGGCGCTCGATCCGCCTGAGCGCGCGGCGGGAGCGGGCGTGGCAGGAGGTTGGGCCGTGGGCTGCGGTACAGCGGGCTTCGCGGCGGCGGGCGTCTGGGTGGCAGGCGGCTGGGTCGCGGGTTGACGGGCGGCAGGCTTCGCTGCGGCGGGCGTGCGGGTCGCCTGCGGCCTGACGGTGGGTTTCGGCGCGGCGGAGGGCCGGAGTGTCACTGTGGGCGTGGCGGCCTGCGGCGTCTCCGGGGCGAGCGTCACGACCTCCATCGGCGCGCGGTTCGCCTGCGGAGGCGCGGACCGGGTGGGTGCGTCCAGGCGCGAGGCGAGCAGCCCGAGCAGCAGCGCGCCGTGCACCACGACTGCCAGGCCCAGCGCGCGCCTCCGGTCCTGCGGGCCCTCCCCGGACGGGCGGACGCTAGCGGGTGCGAGTGCCGAGCGCAAGCCGCTCCCCTCCCGCGCGCTTGATGACGTCCATCACCTGCACCACCGACCCGTAATTGCCGCTCTCGTCGGCCCGCAGGCCCACCAGACCGCCGGACGTTCTGATCAGCGGTTTCAGCTGCTCGCCCAGCCGCGAGAGGGTCGTGGCCGTGCCGTTCAGGTACACCTTGCCGTCCCGCGTGACGCTCACGAGCGGCAGGTCCGGCGTTTCCTTGACGGTGGTGCTGGCGCGCGGCAGGTCCAGCGGGAGCGCGTTCTGCCGCGCGGCGAGGTTGCTGGTCAGCAGGAAGAAGATCAGCAGGAGCAGCACCACGTCCACCATCGGCGCGAAATCGAAGGTGACGTGCGTCTCCTCCCGGAAGCGGCGTCTCACCGGCGCGCTCCGACCTGTGCCGCGCCGGGCGCGAACTCGAAGTCCAGGCCGCGGGGTTCCGGGGTGCGGGCGGCCGGGCGGGCGAGCCAGCCGGGCAGTTCCTCACGGACGCGCTCCATGCTGACGGCCACGCGGTCCGCGCGGGCCTTGAGGGCGCCGCGCGCCACGTACGCGACGATGGCCACGATCAGGCCCGCGCCGGTGTTCACGAGCGCCTCGCTGATGCCCGTCGCGAGCTGCGCGGTGGTGGGCGCGCTCGTCTGACTGAACACCAGGAAGGAGCGCACCATGCCGATCACGGTGCCGAGCAGGCCCAGCAGCGGCCCGATCTGCGCGGCGGTGCCGAGCGCCTGGATGCCCGCGTACAGGCGCGCGTCCTCGGCGAGCACGGCGGCGTTCATGGCGCCGATGGCGGCGTCCTGGCCCCGGTCGGCGCGGGCCAGACCGGCGCGCATGACGTTCGCGGCGGGCGCGGCGGTGGGCGTGCGGTCCAGTTCCGCCAGGGCCGCCTGTGGGCCGCTCTCGGCGGTGGTGGCACGCAGGCGTTCGATGAGGGCGTCCACGTTCACGCCGAGGCGCCCGAGGACCTGCACGCGCAGCAGCGTCAGGTACACCACGTACAGGGACAGCAGCAGCAGCACCCACAGCAGCGGGCCAGCGGACGCCAGCAGTTGGAGCAGATTCAGGTTCACCCGTCAGGGCTACCATGTGGCCGCGTGGCAAGCGTGAAGTGAGCGTGTGGAGCGCAGTTCATGAAGGTGCGCGGGGCCGTGTGGTCCGGGCGGCCCTGCCGTGAGGGCGCGCCCCGCGAAAGTTGAGTGAGTCACTAGTCTTTCTGCCCCCCAACCCCTAAAATAAAGCGGTAAGTAGGAACCATTCGCAAGAAGCCGTCTGAGATGCAGCGGCCCACCCCCAGGAGCACCCATGAGCGAACACCAGATCGAGATCCGCAACCTCCACGCCAGCGTCGGCGACCTGCCCATCCTCAAGGGCATCAACCTCACCATCCCGCGCGGCGAACTGCACGCCGTCATGGGACCCAACGGCAACGGCAAGAGCACCCTCGCCAAGGTCATCGTCGGCGACCCCGAATACACCGTCACCGAAGGCGAGATCCTCGTGGACGGACAGAACATCCTCGAGATGGAACCCGACGAACGCGCCCGCCTCGGCGTCTTCCTCGCCTTCCAGTACCCCGTCGAGATTCCCGGCGTCACCATCGCCAACTTCCTGCGCCTCGCCATGCAGGCCCGCAAGGCCGAAGGCGAAGAGGTGTCCTTCACCGAGTTCTACGGCAAACTCCAGGCGGCCCTCAAGGTCCTCGAATGGGACGAGAGCATCGTGGAACGCTACCTCAACGAGGGCTTCAGCGGCGGCGAGAAGAAACGCAACGAGATCCTCCAGATGCTGATGCTCGACCCCAGCTACATCATCATGGACGAAACCGACAGCGGCCTCGACGTGGACGCCCTGCGCATCGTCGCGCGCGGCGTGAACAGCCTGCGCGGCCCCAAACTCGGCGGCCTGATCATCACGCACTACCAGCGCCTCCTCGACTACATCGTGCCGGACAAGGTCCACATCATCGTGCAGGGCAAAGTCGTCCAGACGGGCGGCCCCGAACTCGCCAAGAAACTCGACACCGAAGGCTACGACTGGGTCAAGGAACTGGCGACCGCCTGACCGCGGCGTCCAGAGGTCAGGGGTCGAACAGTCCAGAACCCTCAGGCAGCACGCCCCCCGGACACGGCCTTCCCTCGACCCTCTGACCCCCAGACCCTCAGACCCTCCCAAGGAGTCACCATGACCGTTAATCCCGAAGCGTCCAACATCAACACCGAGTACGAGTACGGCTGGAGCAACCCCGAACGCTACGCCATCAAGGCCCCCAAGGGCCTGAGCCGCGAAGTGGTCGAGATGATCAGCAAGGCCAAGGACGAGCCGCAGTGGATGCTCGACTTCCGCCTCAAGGCGCTCGACATCTTCTACAGCAAACCCATCCCCGAATGGGGCGCGGACCTGTCCGGCCTGAACCTCGACGAGATCTACTACTACATCAAACCCGAAGGCCACAACGCCCGCAGCTGGGACGACGTGCCCGACGACGTCAAACAGACCTTCGAACGCCTCGGCATCCCCGAAGCGGAACGCGCCGCGCTCGCCGGTGTCGGCGCGCAGTACGAGTCCGAGATGGTCTACCACAACCTCAAGGACGAGTGGGAGAAGCTCGGCGTGGTGTTCCTCAGCATCGAGGACGGCCTGAGGGAATACCCCGACCTGTTCCGCGAGCACTTCGCCACCATCATCCCTCCCGAAGACAACAAGTTCGCGGCCGTGAACAGCGCCGTGTGGTCCGGCGGGTCCTTCGTGTACGTCCCCAAGGGCGTCAAGGTGGACATCCCCCTCCAGACGTACTTCCGCATCAACGCCGAGAGCAGCGGCCAGTTCGAACGCACCCTCATCATCATCGACGAGGGCGCCCAGGCGCACTACATCGAAGGCTGCACCGCGCCCGCCTACAACAGCGACAGCTTCCACAGCGGCGTCATCGAGATCGTCGTCAAGGAAGGCGCCCGCTTCCGGTACAGCACCATCCAGAACTGGAGCCACAACGTCTACAACCTCGTCACGCAGCGCGCCGCCGTGTACAAGAACGGCGTCATGGAATGGGTGGACGGCAACCTCGGCAGCAAGGTCACCATGAAGTACCCCGCCTGCTACCTCCTCGAAGAAGGCGCGCGCGGCGAAGTGCTCAGCATCGCCATGGCCGGACGCGGCCAGCACCAGGACGCCGGCGCCAAGATCGTGCACTTCGCGCCGCACACCTCGGGCAGCATCGTCAGCAAGAGCATCAGCAAGGACAGCGGGCGCAGCAGCTACCGCGGCCTCGTCAAGATCTACGAGGGGGCCACCGGCGCCAAAACCAACGTCGAATGCGACGCGCTCCTCCTCGACGAGGAAGCCCGCACCGACACCTACCCCTACATCGAGATCGAAGAGAAGACTGCCCGCGTCGGCCACGAGGCCACGGTCAGCAAGATCAACGACGAGCAGATCCTGTACCTGCAGAGCCGCGGCCTGAGCGAAGACCAGGCGGCCGGACTCATCGTGCGCGGCTTCATCGAACCCATCGCCAAGGAACTCCCCCTGGAGTACGCCGTCGAACTGAACCGCCTCATCGAACTGGAGATGGAAGGCAGCGTCGGCTGAGGGATGCCTGCATCGGCACCCGCCATCCTGGGCGCAGTCCTTCTGGGAGTGACTGTGACAGGCTGGCCGGTGCTGACCCTCACGTTTGACCCAAATATTTTCAAGCGTGCTTCGTACCGGTTCACCCATAAGGTCTACGACATGCAGGATGTCGGTACGAGCTACCCGAAGCGCGAAGTGGCCGTGCAGCTCAGGAATGCCGACTCCCCTGCCGCAGATGCCAACGCCTGCATTCGGGCGTTCGAGATCCTCTCCGTGAACGAAGACCAGACGGCCACCTGCAGGGTCTTCGCGAACAGAGCGTCCTACGAGCGGTAAGGGCAGGCGACCTGAGCTGCGAACTGGTACGGGCCATGCAGATGCCGTACGGCACCGCCGGTAGCGCCGTGACCACCCTCCATACCGGACCGCGCTGTCCCTGAGCACCTGCCGAGGAGTCCACTTGAAACTCAATCACATCAACTTAGGCGTGACGGACGTGCCTGCCGCCGTGGACATCTTCGAGCGGTTTTTCGGGTTGCGTCAGGCGGAGGGCATGCCCCGCGACGACGCCATGACCTTCCTGCGTGACGACGACGACGCCCTGATCTCGGTGTTCAGGGCGAAGGACGTGACGTACCCGAAGGTCTTTCATATCGGCTTTCTGCAGGATTCGCCGGAGCAGGTGCGGGCCATTCACGCGCAGCTCACGTCAGGCGGCTTCCAGATTCCCGCTCCGACCGAGAACCACGGTCGCCTGACGTTCTACTTCAACACCCCGGTCGGCTTCGTCATCGAGGTCGAATCGTTCATCGGCTGAGCAGTGCCCGGCGTGGCCTGCCTCGTTTCACTGGAGTACACATGACTCAACCCTTTACTGAGGACCTCATCATCACGACCGGCCCGGAGTGGCTGACCGCCAAGCGCCGGGAGTCCCTGGCGCTGTTCAACGGCCTGGAGCTGCCCAGCGAGAGCGTCGAGGCGTGGAAGTACACGCAGGTGGGCAGCATCGATTTCGCGGCCCTGCATCCGCACGCGAAGCGTGACGCGGTGACGGATATCGCGCAGCTTCCGGCGAGCGTGCAGAAGCGCCTGACGGGCACGGACGTGGGCGCGTACATCGTGCTGGACGGGCCAGACGTGGTGTACGCGACGCCTCTCCCGGCGGAGCTGACGGCGAAGGGCGTGATCTTCACGGACCTGCGTTCGGCGGTGGAGCAGCACGCGGACATCGTGCAGAAGTACCTGTACTCGGTGGTTCCGGCGGAAGTGCCGGACGACACGACCATCGCGGCGCCCGGCACGACGCCCAGCAAGAGCCCGGACCCCAGCGAAGGGAAGTTCAGTGCGCTGGCGGCGGCCCTGTGGACGAACGGTGCGTTCGTGTACGTGCCGCGCGGCGTGGAGGTGGAGTTGCCGCTGGGTGCCTTCCGCGTGATGAGTGACGCGGGGAGCTTCACGGCGACGCGCACGCTGGTCGTGACGGAGGAGAACGCGCAGGTCACGTTCATCGACGAGCAGGACTCGGAGGCGCTGCCGGGCACGTACGCGTTCGGGGCAGTGGAGCTGGTCGTGAAGGACGGCGCGCGCCTGCGGTACGTGTCGGTGCAGAACTGGGGTGAGGGCGTGACGCACATTCAGCGGCAGCGTGGCGACGTGGGCCGCGACGCGACCCTGAACAGCCTCGTCGTCACGATGGGCGGCACGCTGTCCCGCACGGAGATGCAGTCGTACCTGCGCGGTCAGGGAAGCGACAGTGAGATGCTGGCCCTGTACTTCGCGAACAAGGACCAGCACTTCGATCATTACACGCTGCAGCATCACGCGGCCGCGAACGCGCACAGCGACCTGCTGTACAAGGGCGTGGGTGACGATCAGTCGGTGGGCGTGTTCAGCGGCATGATCAAGGTGGATCTGAACGCGCAGAAGACGGACGCGTACCAGAAGCACCGCACGCTGATGCTCAGCAACGAGGCGCGGAACTACAGCGTGCCGCAGCTGGAGATCAATGCGAACGACGTGCGCTGCAGTCACGGGAGCACGACGGGCCCGGTGGATCAGGAGCAGCTGTTCTTCCTGAAGTCGCGCGGCATCCGTGAGGAGCAGGCGGAGAAGATGCTGGTGACGGCGTTCCTGGAGGACGTGCTGACGCGCGTGCCGCTGAAGAGCGTCGTGGCGTACATCGAGGGCATCATTGCCGAGAAGGTCGGCGCGGCCTGAGCCTGAACTGAACGGCGCAGCGAACGAGCGGTCAGTCCTGTCTGGGCTGGCCGCTTTCGCGTGCGTGGTCCGGTATGGTGGGAGCATGCGCGTGGTCTTCCCTGCCGATTATTTCGCCGTGCGTGAGCCGGACGCGGCGTTCGCGGAGCAGGCGGCGTTGTTCGCTGGGCTGGGGTGGCCGGTGTCGACGTTCGCGTTTGGCGGGGACCGGCGGTTCCGGCCTGCGCTGGAGGCGGGGGAGGCCGTGCTGTACCGGGGGTGGATGCTGAACGTGGACGCGTACCGCGCGTTCGGGGACGCGGTGGTGGGGGCGGGCGCGCGGCTGTGGACGCCGCTGGACGCGTACCTGTCGGCGCATCATCTGCCCAGGTGGGCGCCGCTGCTGGCGGACGTGACGGCCGAGACGGTGTGCTTCCCGGACCCGGGTGAGGTGCGGGCGGGCCTGGAGCGGCTGGGCTGGGAGCGGTACTTCGTGAAGGATTTCGTGAAGTCCCTGAAGACCGGGGCGGGCAGCGTCATCACGCGGCCGGAGCAGGCGGAGGAGCTGATGGCGCGCATGACGCAGTTCCGTGGCGAGATCGAGGGCGGGGTGTGCGTGCGGCGCTTCGAGGCGTTCGTGGACGGCACGGAGTCCCGGTTCTTCGTGCGGGACGGGCAGGCGTTCGCGGCGGGCGGCGGGCCGGTGCCGGAACTGGTGCGGGCGGTGGCGGGGCGCGTCCCGTCGCGGTTCTTCTCGGTGGATGTCGCGCTCCGGTCGGACGGTGCCTGGCGCGTGGTGGAGGTGGGGGACGGTCAGGTGTCGGACCTGGTCGGCTGGACGGTCCCGCAGTTCGCGGCGGTGTGGGAGGGCGTGACGTAACGCGCAACCCAGGCCGTTCAGGCCGGGGAGCGTGGGGAGGGGGTCGGCATGATGACGAAGGGTCGGCTGGAGGCGTTCAGTGACGGGGTGCTCGCCATCATCATCACGATCATGGTGCTGGAATTGCGGCCCCCGGCGGGCGAGGGGTGGGAGGCGCTGCGGCCCCTGTGGCCGAAGGGGCTGGCGTACCTGATCAGCTTCGTGTACATCGGCATCTACTGGAGCAATCACCATCACCTGTTCCAGACGGTGCGGCGCGTGCGGGGCGGGGTGCTGTGGGCGAACCTGCACCTGCTGTTCTGGCTGTCGCTGTTTCCGTTCGTATCGGCGTGGGCGGGCGAGACGCATTTCGCGGCGGAACCGATGACGCTGTACGGCGTGGTCACGCTGATGAGCGCCGTGGCGTACACGGTGCTGGTGCGCGTGATCATCCGCACGGACGCCGGGAATCACCTGCTGTCGGACGCAGTGGGCAGTGACGTGAAGGGGAACGTGTCGCTCGCGAGTTACGTGGGCGTGATCGGCCTGCCGTTCCTGGGCGCGTGGGGCGTGTGGGCGGCAGGGGCGCTGCTGGTGGGCGTGGCCCTGATGTGGCTGGTACCGGACCGGCGGATCGAGCGGGTGCTGGAGCGTGAGGACACGGCCCGCCCCCGGTGACTGAAGGCGGGCCGTCGTCATGGCCGGAGCCGTGTTCGCGTCAGGGGGTGCGGGCGTGCGTGGCGGCGGCCTGCACCTGTTCGGGCGTGGGGCGGATGCCGGTGTACAGCACGAACTGTTCGAGGGCCTGCAGGACCGCGACCTCGTCGCCGCGGATGACGGTGCGTCCGGCGGCGCGGGCGGCCTGCACGAGAGGCGTCTCGGCGGGCAGGGCGACCACGTCGAACACGACCTGCGCGGCCTGCACCAGCGGGAGCGGGAAGGCGAGGTCGTGCGCTTCGGGGCCGCCGCTCATGCCGATGGGCGTGATGTTGACGAGAACGTCGGCCTGCATGGGTTCCGGCGCCCAGGTGTAGCCGGTGTCGTGCGCGAGGGCGCGTCCGGCGGGCTCGTTGCGGGCGATGAGGGTGCCGTGCCGGAATCCGGCGTCACGGAAGGCGGACGCGACGGCGCGGCCCATGCCGCCGCTGCCGCGCAGCGCGACGCTCTGCCCGGGGTGCAGGCCGTAACGTTCGATGAGCAGCTGAACGGCGATGTAGTCGGTGTTGTACGCCTTGAGGTGGCCGTCCGTGTTGACGATGGTGTTCACGGAGCCGATGGCGGCGGCGGACGGGTCGAGTTCGTCCACGAGGGGAATGGCGGCTTCCTTGAACGGCATGGAGACGGCGCTGCCGCGGATGCCGAGCGCGCGGATGCCGGTGATGGCGCCGGGCAGGTCGTGGGTGGTGAAGGCCTTGTACACGTAGTTCAGGTCGAGAGCGGCGTACAGGTGGTTGTGGAAGCGCGTGCCGAAGTTGCTGGGGCGGCCGGACAGTGACATGCACAGGCGGGTGTCCTTGTCGATGGTGTGAGGCATAGGTGCGTTCACCTTACCTCGGGGAACAGCGGGCCGCACCTGCCGGGCCGGGCGCGGATGAGGGCGGGCGTTCATGCGTGACCGGCGGCCGTCTGCTACGGGGAGGGCCGGACGGGCGAGCGGGCGTGATGATGGCTGGGGCGGGCGTGTGTGGGCGCTGACGGGCGCGTGAGGGGCGTGAGGCGCGCGTGCGTCCGGCGTGGGAATTCCGCCGCCGCCCGCTTCAGGCTTTCCCGGGGCTTTACATGGGGGCGCGCCTTAAGGTTCTGGTCAGGAACGGCTCCGACCGTTCACGGCCCCGCACGGTGCGGGGTTCGCCCCTCAGGAGGATGATGATGAACCTTGAACTTCGCACACTGACCCTGGGCCTGCTGCTGCTGGCCTCGCCCGCGCTCGCCCAGTCGGGCACCGACGGTTCGGCCCCCGTCACGCCCCCTGCCCAGACCACGCCCGATCCGACCACCCCTGCTCAGACGGCGCCGGACCAGACGGCACCCGTCCAGACTGCACCCGCCCCGGTCACTCCGGCGCCCGCTCCTGCCGACGCGGCTCCGGCCGCACCTGCACAGGCGGCTCCCACCGCGCAACCGGGCCAGTCCGTGCTGACAGCGGACCTGAAGCTGCCCGCCGTGGACGGCCTGACGCCGCTTCGGACGGTGGATACTGTGCTGGGTCAGGCGGCCATCTACCGGGGCAGCGTGAAGGACGCCCTACCGCGCACCGTGACGGCCCTTGAGGCCGAGGGCTTCACGGTCAGGGACGGCAACGCGAGTGGCGGGAGCGTCACGCTGGACCGTCAGGGGCAGGCGGTGAGCGTCACCGCGCACGAGGAACTCGGCCTGACGGTGGTGTCGCTGTCCGCCGACCTGCAGGGCGCGGGCACGGTCCCCGCCACGACCGGCACGGCCACCCCGCCCCCGGCAGCCCCCACGGACGCGGCGCCCGTGAGTGCGCCCACCGATGCCGTCCCGGCCCCCGTGACCCCGGCGGTTCCGGCTGATCCGTCCGCCCCAGTGGCCCCGGCAGCCCCGACCGACCCGGCGGCGCCCGCGACGCCCGGCGATCCGCTGACGCCCGTGCCCGCCCCGCCCAGCATGCCCTGAAGCCCACGCACGCTGCAGTGTTGACAGGGACGCCCCCGACCGATGATGGTCGGGGGCGTCTTCTGCCCGGACGGGCCGGGAATCTGTGAGTTCGTGGAAGATTCCTGAGTGGCCGACTGGGTATACTCCGTGCATGAACGCCTCAGCTGCCCCCTCCTCTCCGGTGTCCCCGGACCCGGCTGCGGCTGGCGGTCAGGGCACCCAGGCTCCCATCGCGCTGTCCGCGCTGCTGTGCTTCGACGTGTACGCCACGTCCCGCGCCGTCACGCGCGCGTACCGGCCGCTGCTGGAACCGCTGGGTCTCACGTACCCGCAGTTCCTGGTGATGCTGTCCCTGTGGGAGGCCGACGCGGACGACGCGGTGACGCGGCCGCTGACGGTCGGGGCGCTGGGTGAGCGGCTGGCGCTCGACTCGGGCACGCTGTCTCCCCTGCTGAAGAGGCTGGAGGCGTCCGGACTGCTGCGGCGCGAGCGGAGCACGCATGACGAGCGGGAAGTGCAGGTCGCGCTGAGCGACGAGGGCCGAGCCCTGCAGGCGAAAGCGGCGGACGTCCCCACGCAGATGACGGGCCTGATGGGCCTGAACCCGAGAGACGTGCAGAGACTGCAGGTGAGTCTGCGCCTGCTGCGCAGCCACCTGGACCAGCACGACGACGACTGATCCCGAAGTGAGCTGAACTCCGGAAGTTCAGCTCACTCTGAGATGCCGCCCGGTACCCACCGAAGGTACGTTCGCTGACAGCGTGCGGCACGCACGGCGGGTACGGTGGTCGTATGAAAGCCATCTGGAACGGACAGGTCATCGCGGAGTCGTCGGACACGGTGGTCGTGGAAGGGAACCATTACTTCCCACGGGACAGCGTGCGTCCCGAGTACCTGCAGGACAGCGCGACGCACACCACCTGCCCCTGGAAGGGCGAGGCGAGCTACTTCAGCCTGAAGGTGGACGGGCAGGAGAACCGGGACGCCGCGTGGTACTACCCGGCCCCGAAGGACGCGGCACGGCAGATCGCGGGCCGCGTCGCGTTCTGGAAGGGCGTGAAGGTCAGCGACTGACCGCAGCGCGCAGCGGCACAGGGAGAGCGGGAGGCGAATGGCCGGACATTCCGGCCATTCGCCTCCCGCTCTCCCTGTAAAGTGTTCCAGCGCCGGGGCGGAAACCCCAACCTCCCTTCAGCACCGGAGGGCGAAGGGTGGACAGGGCGTCTTTCAGGGTCTCGCTCCAGCTGCGCGAGGTTCGGGAAGCTCGGCGAATCCCCTTCCATCTCCGCCGAACCGGACGTATCGCCACTCGCTTCGCCCGGCTGTGCCCCAGCACCTCAGCACAATCTGGGCTTACTTCTTGAGGTCGCTCTTGACGTTCTGCGCGGCGTTCTTCACGTCCGCGGCGGCCTGTTTCGCGCCGTCGCTGGCGCTCCGGGCAGCGTCCTGGGCCTTGTCCTTGGCATCTTCGGCCTTGTTCTGGCCTTCCTGCACGGCGTCCTTCGCCTGGGCTTTCAGGTCGCTCGCGGCACCCTGGGCCTTGTCCTTCAGGTCACCGGCCTTGTCCTGAACGGCTTTGCTGGCGTCGCGGGCGGCGTCTTTCACGTCGCTGGCCTTGTCGTTCGCCCGGTCCTTGAGGCCGGCGGTGGCGTCCGCGACCTTGTCCTTGGCGCCTTCGGCCTTGTCTTTCAGGTCACCGGCCACGTCCTGCGCTTTGTCTTTCAGGTCGCTGGCGGCGCCCGCCACCTTGTCTTTCAGCTCACCGGCCTGGTCGGCGACGGTCCCCGCGGCGTCCTTGGCCTTGTCCTTGAGGGTGTCGGCGGCGTCGTGGGCGGCCTCGCGGGTCTTCTGCCAGCTGTCCTGGGCGGCGCTGCCGACGGTGACGGCGGCGTCCTTGATGCCCAGTTCCTCCAGCTTGCGGTCGAGGGCGCGGCGGTTCTGCTCGCGGCTGAAGTAGTACACCGCGGCCCCGATCAGGCTCCCCAGCAGGATGAAGCGCTTGACGGGGAAGCGGCGGTCAGTGTCTCGTTCGAACATTCTCATACGCTACGGCCTGCACTCTCATGGAAGATGAGGGCAGGCTCAGGGGGACTTCAGTCGGCGTGGTCCGCGAGGCGCAGGCGCGTGCTGAGACCCTCGGAGAAGATCCATTCCTCGCGGTCGTCGGCGCTCACGCCGTCCCCGATGCGGACGAGCACGCCGCCGCGCTCCAGGTAGAAGTCCCGGATGAGGGCCCAGCCGCTCTCCTCGTCCGCCGCTTCCAGATCGAGGTCCGAGAGCGTCTCCCACACGTCCGGGTCGATGTCCTGGCTGTAGAGGGCCTCGGCGTGCGCGCTGAGCACCCAGACGTCCACGCGTTCGTCGCGGGCGTACGTGCCGCCCGGTTCGCGCAGGTCCAGGCGGTCGCCGCGTTCGTACAGGCTCTCCTGAAAGCGGTCCCAGGCGTCGAAGGTCAGGTGAAGTTCCATGCCGCCGACTATACCTGCCGTCCGGCGTGCGGGACTGCCGGGGCGGGCCGTGCCGGGCTGCTCTACACTGACACCCATGCGCCAACCCCCATTCCGGTTCAGGTCAGGGTCCTTCCGTCCGCACGGCGCGGGCGTGCTGCGCTTGCTGCTGGCCGCCCTGCTCATGACGTTCTCGGTCCTCGGGACGGTGCACGCGCAGTCGGGCGGCGGGTTCGGCGGGCGGAGCAGCGGGTCCGGGTCGTCCTCTTCGGGGCGGTCGGGCGGCAGTTACGGCGGGTCGTCCGGCGGCGGGTACTCGCCGCGCGGAGGCAGTTACGGCGGCGGGTACGGGGGCGGCTACAGCGGTCCCGTCATCATCAACAACGGTGGCGGGTACGGCGGCGGCTACGGGTACGGCGGGGGCGGGCTGGGCTTCGGCGGGATCATCGTGATCGTGCTGATTGTGGGCGGCGTGGTGCTGTTCATGCGGCGCGGCATGAGCGGCGGGCGTGGCCTGCTTGCGGGCAGCGGCACGACCGGGCAGGCCGTCAGCGTACAGGTGCTCCTGACAGAAGGTGACGAGGTGAAGCGCGCGCTGCAGCAGGTCGCGCAGAACGGCGACCCGGACAGCAACGAGGGCCTGACCCGCATGATGACCGAGGCGGCCCTCGTGCTGCTGCGCCACCCGGACCGGTGGACGTACGCGGACGTGCAGCGCGCCCAGGGGTCCGCCGAGGCGGCGGACAGTCAGGTGGGCGCGTGGGCCACGCAGGCGCGCGCGGCCTTCACCGAGCAGACGACCAGCAACTACCAGAACAGGGACGTGAACACCGGCTTCACGCACCGGGGCGACTACACCTTCCAGAAGGAGACGGGCGACCTGTACCTCGCCGTCACGCTGGCCGTCGCGGCGACCACGCTGTCCGGCATGCCGCCCGCCGGGACGACGAATGCCACCGAGGTGCGCGCGGCACTCGCGGCGATCAGCAGCGTCGCGCCCGGCGACCTGCTGCGCGCGGAAGTCGTGTGGAGTCCGGACGCCGAGGGCGAGTTCCTGAGCGAGGACGAAGCTATCCAGAAGTACCCGGCCCTCACCAAGATCTGACCGGGTGAGCACAGCAGGCGGGCCGGTGGAATCTCTCACCGGCCCGCCTGCCGTGCTGTCCCCGTGCGGTCAGGGACGGTCGCTGCTGTCGAGGAGGATGGTGACGGGGCCGTCGTTGCTGAGCGTGACGCGCATGTCCGCGCCGAACACGCCCTCCCCCACCGTGACGCCCAGTTCGCGCAGGGCGGCGTTGTACTCGGCGTACAGGGTGCGGGCCACGTCCGGCGCGGCCGCGCCCGTGAAGCCGGGGCGGTTGCCGTGGCGGGTGTCGGCGTACAGCGTGAACTGACTGATGCTGAGGACCTCGCCGTGCACGTCGAGCAGCGAGCGGTTCATGCGTCCGGCGTCGTCCGCGAAGATCCGCAGTTTCGCAGTGCGGGCCGCGAGGGCGCGGGCCGTGGCAGGCGTGTCGCCGTGCCCCACGCCGAGCAGCACGGTGAGGCCCGCGCCGATCTCGCCGGTGGTGCGGCCGTCCACGACGCAGTCGGCGCGCGTGACGCGCTGCAGGACGGCCTTCAATTCGCGAGCCGTTCGCGCAGTTGCGTGACGGCCTGGCTGAGCAGGTCGGCTTCCGTCATGTCGAGGTTGCCGCGGGTCTTCTCAGCCAGCATGGTGAGGAGGCGCAGGCTGCGGGTGGCGGTCTGGCGGGCGCGGTCGGGCGTGGCGGTCAGGCCGTCCTGGCGGGCGAGGGCGCTGCTGGCGTTCAGTTCGCCGAGGGCGGCCTCGGCGGTCGCCTGGAGGCTGTTCACGAGTCCTACGAAGTCCTGGTTGGGCATGCCGTGTAGCGTAGCCCGCGCGCCGGGGGCGGGGGTGTGAGACGTATTCCGTTCAATTCCCGGACGGTCAGGACTGTACTGCCCGTCCGTCCTCCCGGGCGGAACAGCGCGGCGGGGGCCGGAATGATCTGCATCCGGACCTCACTGTGCGGCGGGCGGGGGCAGTGGGTGCGAGCGGGAGTCAGAAGAGGCTGCCCTGCCCTTCGGGGGGGCCGCCGGGGCCTTCCGGGCGGTCGGGTGGGGCGCCGTCCAGCACGCGTCTCACCTCGCGGATGTCGCGCCACGTGAGGCTCTTGGGGCCGCCGACGGCGCGGGTGTCGTTGCGCAGCAGGTACGCGGGGTGGAACATCGGCATCAGGAGCGCGTCCCACAGGCCGCCCTTCTGGCGGTACTCGTGCCACGTGCCGCGCAGCCGCGTGATGCCCTGGCGCGTGCCGAGCATGTACTGGGTGGGGGTGTTGCCGAGCGTGAGGATCAGTTCGGGCCGCAGCAGGGCGAGTTGCGGTTCGAGCCACAGGGCGGTGCAGGTGGCGCTCTCGTCGGGTTCGGGGGTGCGGTTGGCGGGCGGGCGGCACTTGACGATGTTGGTGATGTACACGTCGTCCCGCGTGAGGCGCACCGCTTCGAGGATGCGGTCGAGGAGCTGCCCGCCGCGTCCGACGAAGGGCCGCCCGACGCGGTCCTCGTCTCCGCCGGGCCCTTCGCCCACGATGAGGATGCGGGCGTGCGGGTTGCCGTCCGACACGACGACCTGGGTGCAGCCGGGCCGGAGGCGACAGGCGCGGCACGCGAGGTTGCTGGCCGTGAGGGCGGCGAGGGCGGTGTCGTCGGTGGGACCGCCGTCCGGGGCGGGTGGGGGCGAGGTCACGCGTTCATGCTAGTGCAGCGGCCTGAACTGCGGGTGGGAGGCCGCTGCGGGGGTCAGGGGGTGGGCTGGTCCGCGCTTCCTTCGGCCGGGACGGTCGGGGCGGGGGCGGTGCCGAGTTTGGGGCGGGCGCTGCGGGCTTCGCGGCGGGTCTTGGGGTCGAGGCCGATCATCAGGAAGAAGTTCTCGAGGCCGTTCTCGCGGCCCTTGAGTTCCGGGTGTTCGTGTTCGGCGGTGCCGGTCGTGAAGGGCAGGGTACGGTACTCGGCGATGGCGTGGTCCACGGCGTCCTGCGGGCCGTGTTCGCTGGCGTGCTGTTCGAGCAGGGCGTACAGGGCGCGCCGGGCTTCGGCGTGCTGGCGGAAGGCGTCGGGGTGGGGGGTTTCGGGTGCGCGCAGCAGGTCCTGGCGGGCGATGCGGCGGTAGTGTTTGAGGCCCTGGAGCAGCTGGTCGGTGGTCATCAGTTCTTTCATGCGTTCCTCCGGTCCCGGCGGGGTGTGGGTGGTGCGGTCGGTTTTCTGGCTCACTGTATACCCCGTTGCCGGGGGTGCGGTCTTTGCGGGGGTGGCGTGCGGGAGGGCGGGTCGGCAGACCAGTCGGTGCAGCACATATGAGAATGATGAATGTCGAATAGTTCACGCAGGGGCAAATGCCCTGGAGGCCCGCCGATGCCCCGCCCGGAATTGTGCGTGCAGCACACTCCTGCCGTCCCTTCCCCCGAACGGGGGCACGGCAGAGGGGAAGCACCGGTCATGAAATCAGAAATGAGTCAGTTGGTGAGAAGCCTAAGACGAAACCGCAGCAGCACGCGAAATCACCCCCACGCCAACCCGCATAGACGCCGTATAGGTGCATAAAAGTGAGCACTTGCGCCCTGAATGAAGGCGGGATAAATAAAGCTCTGATAAACTCACGGTGTCAATGAATGCTCTCCGCGCACTGATCCTGACCGCCGCCTCCCTCCTCGGAAGCAGCGCCCTCGCCGCCACGTACACCGTGAAGCCAGGCGATACCCTGTACAGCATCTCCCAGAAGGCCAATCTCGACCCGGCCCAACTGCTGAAGCTGAACAGACTCCAGAGCAGCACCATCCAGGTGGGCCAGAAGCTGGAGATCGGCGGAAGCGCCAGCGCCAGCAGCGCCCGCCCGAGCACCCCCACCGCCAGCCGCAGCGGCAACGGCAACACCATCCGCGCCGCCGCCGCCCGCTTCCTGAACATCCGCTACGTCCTCGGCGGCAACGGGGCGGGCGGCATCGACTGCAGCGCCTACACCCGCGCGGTCTTCCAGCAGCTCGGCGTGAGCCTCCCCCGCACCGCCCGCGCGCAGTTCGGCGTCGGCACCTCCATCTCGCGCGGCAACCTGCAGACCGGTGACCTCGTGTTCTTCAGCACCATGGGCGGCGGCGTGTCCCACGTCGGCATCTACCTCGGCAACGGTCAGTTCGCGAACGCCAACAGCTACAACGGCCGCACCATGATCGAGAGCATGACCACCTCCTACTGGGCCCCCCGCTACGTCGGCGCCCGCCGCGTCCTGTAACCGCACCCCCGCCCGGAGAGCATCGCCGGTACAGGAACAGCACCACCAGAAAGCGCCCCCCGACCAGTCCGGCCGGGGGGCGCTTGCGTCCACGCTTACTGCCGGATGATCTCGGCGTCCCTGGGGAGCGTGGTGAGCTTCGCGGCGCTCAGGCCGCTGTTCTGCTTGTAGTTCGTGACGTTCAGGTCCGCGCGGACCTTGCCTGCGCCGTCCAGCAGCTGCAGGCGCGTGGGTCGCCAGCCGGCCTCGGTCACGTACACGCGGGCGCGGCCCTCGTCGGTGCCGTTCGCGCGGGGCGTGCCTTCCAGCGTGAAGAGGCGGTTCCCGGCGCTGCCGCTCGTCCCGACGACCTTCACGTCGTAGTTCTTCAGCAGGGCCGAGAAGTTGCTGATCTGGCTGAAGTCCAGGCCCGTCATGCCCGCCTGACCGGCGGCCTTGGCGGCGCTCGTCACGGTGATCTGGTTGGTGAGGTACAGGTAGTTGCGGACCTCGGTCTTGTTGACGACCACAATGTTGTCCGCGAGCGCGTCGGGCGCGGCGAACACGACGCGCGCCAGGGAAGCGGCCGGAATGCTCTGCACGGTCAGGTCGATCTTCTGGGCGCTGCCGTCCAGGCTGCCGGTGCCGCTCAGGCGGAAGCTGAGGTCCTTGGCGGTCTTCTGGGTGGCGTCCAGCCGTCCGAGGATGTCGGCGGCCGTCATGGTCTGCGCGGACGCGGCCCCGAGCAGGGAAATCATCAGGGCGGAGCTGAGGGCGGGGAGGGCGGTACGGGCGCGGTTCTTCATGCCCACAGTATCCGGCGCGCTCTCATGAGAAGGCGTCCGGACGGCTGATGCGAGGTTAACGGCCCCGCCCCCCGGTGCTGGTCAGGGAGCGGGCGGGGCGTCCGTGGGGGCCGCGTCGCCCGGGGCACCGTCCGGCGTGCCGCTGCCCGTGGGCGCGTCACCGCCGTCTGCGGGCGGGTCGAGCGGGAGCGAGAAGCCGACCTTTACGCCGTACCCCAGGCCCGTCAGGCTGCCGCGCGAACCGCCGTACGCCTCGACGTTCAGGGTGCCCGGCCCGACCGGCAGGCCCGCCTGCGCCCCGATCCGCAGGACTTCCGAGGTGGTGCGCCACGGCTCGTACGCGGCGTACACGCGCACGCTGCTCCCGTCGCCCAGCACGCCGTCCAGACCCACGTGCCCCGTCAGGCCCAGCGTGTCCGGCCCGACCAGCGCGTCCAGCGCCGCGTTCAGGCCGCTGTCGGGGTCGGCGTACGTGACGCCGCCCGTGACGCCCAGCACGTCCTGCCCGGCCCGCACGCCCGCCCGGTAACTCAGGAGGTCCTGCCGCCACTCGGCCTGCGCGAGCACGCTGCTCTGCGCGCTCACGGTTCCGTTCACGTTCAGGACCACCTCGCGGTTCAGGCGGTAGCGGGCCGTGACGCCGAAACTCCCGCCGGAATCGCGCAGGTCCGGCGCGACCTCCGCCCAGCGGGCCAGGGGGTCGAAGCGCGCCGCGCCCGCGTTCCAGACGCTGCCGCTCAGCGTGAGCGCGACCGGCCCGGCCGTGCCGCCCAGCGTGAGGCCGCCGCGCAGGCCGCCCCCGTACAGGAAGGCGCCGTCCGCGCGGACGCGCGCCACGCCCAGGCCCGGCAGGACCAGGCTGCGGCCCAGGGACGCGTCCAGCGAACGGCTGCCCGCACCGGCCATCAGCGAGAACCCGGCGAACGGCAGGTCGGTGACGCCCACGCGCAGCAGGCCGTCCTGGCCGAGCGTGCCGCCCGCCGGGGCGTACGACACCCCGAAGTCGAGGCTGGTGGCTCCGGCCACGCTGCAGGTCAGGGCGAGGGCCAACGCGGTACGGTGCAGGCGCATGCGCCGAACATAACACCAACCGCGTCCCGTGGTCCTGACCGCGCGTTCACGTTCAGGGGGCGGAACCGGTCAGCAGCGTCGCCAGCACGGACGCCAGTGGCCCCCCGGCCAGCAGCAGCGCGGCGAACAGCACGGCCAGTGCATTCCGCGCGGCGCGGGACGCCCGCCACGCACGCCAGCCCAGCAGCGCGCATACGGTGGCCGCCACGCGTCCCGGCAGCACAGCCCCGGACAGCGTGACGCCCGTGCCCGTGAACGAGGCGCGGTATCCGGATCCGGGCACGGTCTCCCCCGCCTGCGGCGTCAGGAGGGCCGCCAGGGCGACGGCGGCCTCGTGGACCTCCCACGCGAGCGCCAGGGCCAGCAGCGAGAAGGCCAGCAGCCACCACTTCACGGCAATCACGCGTCCAGTCTGACGGACGGGGCGGGTGAGCGGAGCGGCACCTGCCGCCCTCCCGATCAGGAAGCGGGCGGCCGGGGGCGCTATGCTCCGGGCATGACCCTGCCTTCCGTTTCCGTGCCGCGCAGGTGGACGCTGCCGGTGCTGGCCGCGCTGCTCGCGGCCGGGCTGGCCGCCTGCACGCCGAACCAGCCGATCATCGCCGTGCCGACCTTCGCGGTGCAGAGCGTGCGCCTGACGGGCCTGACCCTGCCGTCGGCCGGGCGTCCCGCGACCGCGTACCTGACCCTGATGCTGCGCGTCAGCAACCCCAATCCGCTGCCGCTGCGCCTCGCGAACATCGCGGGGAACTTCGTGCTGGACGGGTCGCCCGTCGCGGCCGTGAACCTGCCGGACGTGGCCCTGCCCGCGCGGGGCGACACGCTGCAGCAGGCGGACCTGGCGCTCCCCCTGACGCTCGACAGCCTGGGGAGTGCCCTGCGGGTCGCGCGGGGCCAGCAGGTCAGCTACCGGGTGGACGGGACGTTCACGGCGGACCTGGGCCTGCTGGGCCGCCCCAGCTTCGGACCGTACACGCTGGTGCAGGGTGTGCTGCAGCAGCCCGCGATCCTCCCGTGAAGGTCCGGCCGGACGTGGCGGCGCCCGCGCAGCGCGGCGTGTGGGCGTACCTGCCGGACGCGCCGCTGGAGGGCGCCGGGGGCGGGCCGCTGTCGGGCCTGACCTTCAATGTGAAGGACCTGTTCGGGGTGGAGGGATGGCCGCTGCACGCCAGCACGCGCGCGCCCCTGCCGCCCGTGCCGCAGGGGCCGCTCGTGACGCGCCTGCTGGCGCTCGGTGCGGCGCTCGTCGGCAAGACGCACCTGCACGAGATCGCGCTCGGCATCAGCGGCGCGAACGCGTTCGGCGGGACGCCCAACCCGCTGGACGCGGCGCGCGTGACGGGCGGCAGCAGTTCCGGCGCGGCCGCCAGCGTCGCGCTCGGCCTGACCGACTTCGCGCTCGGGACCGACACGGGCGGCAGCATCCGCGTGCCCGCCGCGTGGTGCGGCGTGGTCGGCTTCAAGCCCGGCAAGGGCGACCCCGCGTGGTCCACGGACAGCGTGCTGCCGCTGTCCGTCACCTGCGATCACGCCGGACCGCTCGCGCGGGACCTGGGGACCGTGCTGCGCGTGCAGGAGGCACTGACGGGGCAGGCGGCGGCGCCCCGCTCCTGGGAGGGCGTGCGGGTCGGCGTGTGGCACGCGGACGGCTGGCTGGACGATCAGGCGCGCGGCGCGCTGCTCGCCGCCGCCGCCACCCTGGAGAGCCTGGGGGCCGTCCTGACGCCCGTGCAGCTGCCGGACATGCTGGACGCGTACAGCGACATCGTGCAGAGCGAGGCGGCGGCCGTGCACCGGGGCGCACTCGCGCGGCCGGAGCCCGGCTTCACGCCCGGCACGCTGGCCCTGCTGCGGCGCGGCGCGGGCCTCACGGACAGCGAGGTGCGGGCCGCGCGCGATCGGCGGGACGCGTACCGCGCGCTGCTGGACGAACGCATGACCGGCCTGGACGTGCTGCTCGCCCCGGCCGTGCCGTGCGCCGCGCCCCTGCAGGGGCAGGACAGCGTGGCGCTGCCGGGCGGTCCCGTGCCGCTGCGGGTGGCGGTGCTGCGCCTGACCGTGCCGTTCAGCATGCTCGGCTGGCCCACCCTGGCCCTCCCGCACCGCACGCCGGACGGCCTGAGCGTCGGCGTGCAGCTCGTCGCTCGCCCCGGTCAGGACGCCGCGCTGCTGGGACTGGCGCGCACGCTGCCCGCGTGACGGTCCGCGTGTCCGTGTCCTCAGGGGTCTCAGGGTCGCGGCCCGTATGCTGGGCGGCATGATGCCCGCCCGCCTCGTCCGCACGGCCCTTCCGCTCCTCACGCTCGCGGTCCTCGCGCCTGCCGCCCACGCTTCGGCCGTCTGGGCGGGCGCGGACCTGAACACGACCGGGTACGGCGTGCGGGCGGGCGTGGCGCTGCTGCCCGTCCCGTTCGTCGGGACGCTCGGCGTGGAGGGCGGCGCGGAACGCGCCTTCAACACCGACACGACCGCCTTCACGGCCGCGCTGACGCTGCGCGACCTGAACCTCCCGCTCACGCGCGTGGACGCCTTCGCCAGCGTCGGCGCGGAATTCACGGACGCGACCCGCCTGTACGCCGAGGCGGGCCTGCGCGGCCCGCTGCTCGGCCCGGCCGGGTGGCGCGCCCACGTCCGCGCCCGTCAGGACGGCGCGTTCAGCGGGGGGCTGGGCGTCGAACTGCGCTTCTGACGCCGCGCTGCAGGCAGGAGAGGCGGGGTCCGGGCAGTGCATGCCCGGGCCCCGCCTCTCCTCTTCCCTGCCCCTCTTCTTCCCTGCCCCGCCCGGGTTCAGGGAACGACCCGGCGGCCCTCCTGCCCGTACTGCCCGAGGACGGCGTCCGCGACCAGCGGCGCCTGCCCGTCCCGGGTGAGGGCGACGACGGCCCCGCCGAAGCCCGCACCCGTCATGCGGGCGCCGTACACGTCCGGGTGCGCCTGCAGCAGCGCCACGAGGTCGTCCACGCGCGGGTGAGACACCTCGTAGTCGTCGCGCAGGCTGGCGTGCGAGGCGTTCATGAGTGTCCCGAAGTGCGCGGCGTCCGCCGTGAGCGCCTCCAGCACGCGGGCGTTCTCGGTGACGACGTGGCGCGCGCGGCGGTGCAGCAGCTCCGGCAGGCCCTCCAGGCGGGCGGGGTCCGTCACGTCGCGCAGCTGCGTCACGCCGAGCAGGCGGCTCGCTTCCTCCACCTGGGCGCGGCGTTCGTTGTAGCCGCTCTCGGCGAGGCGCCGGGGCACGCCGCTGTCCAGCACGAGGACCTGCGTGCCTGCAGGCATCGGCAGGGTACGGCGCTCCAGGCTGCGGGTGTCGAGGAACAGCATGTGGGTGGTGTCGGCGAGGCTGGACGCCATCTGGTCCATGACGCCGCACATGACGCCCACGTACTCGTGCTCGACCTTCTGGCCGAGCAGGGCGAGGTCCACGTCGTTCAGGGGCAGGCCGTGCAGTTCGCGCAGGGCGCGGAGCGTCGCGAGTTCCAGGGCGGCGCTGCTGGACAGGCCGCCGCTCGGCACGTCGGACCACACCCACAGGTCGTGCGGGCCGTCCACGCCGGTCAGGGCGAGGCAGCCGGTCAGGTACGGCGCGAAGCCCGCCCCGACCTCCCCGACCGGCACGGTGAGCGTCTGGTCGAGGTTCTCGGAGTGCAGGCGGTGCGCGGGCGTCCGGCCTCTGGAGACGCTGACGGTCGCGTGCTGCGGGATGGCGGCGGGCAGCACGAAGCCGCCCTGGTAGTCGGTGTGCTCGCCGAGCAGGTTGACGCGGCCGGGCGCGCGGGCCGTGACGGTCGGGGCGACCCCGAAAATGTCCTCGTAACGCTTCATCTTCAGTCTCCGGAGGTGGTGAGGGCGCGCAGTTCGGCGGCCTTCTGTTCGGGCATGGCGTCGTTCGCGAATTCCCCGGCGCCCTGCTCGGTCCCGGCGAGGTACTTCATGCGGCCGGGCGCGCGCAGGTACGGGTACAGTTCGATGTGCAGCGGCCACTCGGGGTACGCTTCGCCGTCCACGGGCGCCTGGTGGACGGTCATGAGGTACGGCATGCGCACGCCGAACAGCGCGTCGAGGCGGCGGAGCGCGTCGTGCAGGGTCGCGGCGAAGTCGTCGCGTTCAGCGTCCGTCAGGTCGCTGAGGTGCGCGGCGGCGCGTTTGGGCATCACCCACGTCTCGTAGGTGTAGCGCGCGAAGGGCGGCACGACGCTCAGCGCGTGGGTGGTGTCGTGCACGACGCGCAGGCCCGCCTGGAGTTCCTGCGCCACGAAGTCCGGCAGCCAGGGGCGGCCCGTCGCCTGCAGGTAGCCGCGCATGTTGGCAAGCGTCTTCTCCTGCACGGGCGGGATGTGGTTGTAGGCGTACAGCTGGCCGTGCGGGTGGTGCAGCGTCACGCCGACCTCCACGCCCCTGTTCTCGAAGGGCAGCACGGAGCGGATGCGGTCGTCCTGCGCGAGGACGGTGGTGCGGTCGGCCCACACGTCGATCAGGAGGCGCAGCTGTGCGGTCGGCAGGCCCGCGAGGGTCGCTTCCGGGTCCTGCGTGAACACCACCACCTCGCAGCTGCCCACGCCCGCGCGGACCGGCACGCCCTGCACGTCGGCGGGCGTGGGTGCGTCGAGCGACAGGCTGGGGAAGCGGTTCTGGAAGACGGCCATGTCGTAGTCGCCGCTCGGCAGTTCGGTGGGGTTCTCGGAGTCCACGGTCGGCGCGAGCGGGTTGTAGCCGGGCGGCGGCAGGAAGGGGCGGCCCTGGCGGTGCGCGGCGTACATGACCCACTCGCCGCGCAGCGGGTGCCAGCGGAGCTGCGGGGTGGCCTGCACGGCGTCGCCGGGCGTGGGGATGGGGCCGTCCACGCGGACGGGGCGGCCGCTGGTGTACAGCGTGAGTCGGCGGCCGTCGGGTTTGACGTAGTCGGCCTTGATCACTGGCGGGCCTCCCGGGGGGCGAGGGTCGCCTCGCGGTACCCGTGGGCGGGCACGCCGTCCTGCGGGCTGTTCGTGAGGTTGAAGGTGCCGCGCGTGAAGTGCGTGACGGCGTCCCCGAGGGACTGTGCGAGCGTGACGGGCCGGTCGGGCGTGCTGACCTGCAGGCTGCGGCGCAGCAGGGCGAGGCCGCGTTCGTTCAGCGTCTCGATCGGGTCGCTGCTGGCGCGCAGGCCGCCGATCACGTCGAGCATCCCGGCGAGCGTGTGACGTTCGGTGGCGGTCAGCATGCTCTGTTCGGTGCGGGCGATCATGACGTCCGGGTCCGGCTGGTACCACGTGTGCTGGTACCAGCGGGACAGGGCGGTGTGCACGGCGTTGCGGGCGGCGGGGCCGGTCGCGTCGCGCAGGTACACGCGGCGGCTCTCGTCGTCCCAGATGGGGGCCACGTCCGGGCCGGTCCGCATGGCGTCCGCGATGCCGATGCTGCTCGCGAGCGGCGCGCCGCACAGCAGCAGGAAGGTGTCTTCCCCGGCGCCCTCGCGGAGCGCGGAGAGGCCCATGCGGTACGCTTCGGCGCGCGTGCGGGTGGGGTCGTGGCGGTGGCCGGGCAGGGCGCCCGCGAACAGGAAGTCGAGCTTCAGGTACGTGTACCCCCAGCCGGTCACGGTGCGCGCGAGGTCGCGCAGCCAGCCGAGCACCTCGGGGTGCGTGGTGTCCAGGCCGTAGTACGGGCCGCCCCAGTTGTTCCCGATGGGGAGCGGCTGGCCGTCGTTACCTTTCAGCATCCAGTCGGGGTGCTGCCGGAACAGTTCGCTGCCCGGCCCGGCCAGGAACGGCGCGAGCCAGATGCCCGCCCGGTACCCGTACCCGCTGAGGGCGGCGGGCAGGTCGCGGGCGTGCCCGCCGAAGTCGGGCGCGGCGATCTCCCAGTCGCCCAGGTCCGCCTGGAAGCCGTCGTCCAGCTGGAACACGTCGAACGGCAGGGCCTGCGCGTGCGCGAGTCGGGCGTTCTCGGTCATGTCGTGCAGGGTCACGTCACGGTAGTAGCTGTACCACGAGCACCACACGCGCAGCGCCTCCGGCGTGCGGGCGTGCATGCGGCGGCCCAGTTCGGCGCTCAGCGTTTCCAGGGTGGCGGTCACGTCGGGCGTGTCCATGAAGACGATGTCGGTGCCGGGCCCCTCGACGTGCAGGTGCACGGTGACGCTGCCCGCCTCGGCGCGCGCCTCCCAGTGCGCGTAGCTGCGCGTCTCGTCGAGGCTGTACCCGACGTGGCCGCTCCCGTCCGGGCGGACGAGGGCGATCAGGGTGTGGCTGCGCCACACGCCGGGGCGCGCGTCGGCCGTGCCGGGCAGGAAGGCCGGGTCGTGGCCGTGCTCCTGCATCCACACCAGGGTCGGGCGGGCCTGCGTGGCGGTCAGGGGGTGCAGTTCCGCCTCGCTCCACGACTGGAAGCCGTTCACGAGGACGCGGGTGCTGGCGGGGTCGAGGGGGAGCGTCCAGTGCTGGTCGCCGCTGATGTGGGTGTGTTCAGTCATGGGTCACCGTGAAGCTGATGGGGGCGAGGGTGCGCCCGGCGAGGTGGACGGTGTCGTCCGTCCAGTTCTGCAGCAGCGTGACGCCCGAGCGGCGCGAGACGCGCACGCCTTCCGGCAGGTCCTGCTGCGGGAGGCCGGCCGCCGCGAGTTCGGCACTCAGGACGGAACGGATGAGGGCTTCGCTGTGCGCGCCGATCACGGTGACGTTGCCGTGCCGGGTGACGGCGGGCTGACCGGCGAGCGGGCCGTCCGCGTACGCGTGCGTGGCCTGCGCGCCTGCCAGGCGGTAACTTTCCGTCCAGGTGTGCGCCTGCGCCGCGACGGGCTGCCCGCTGCTGTCCTCGCTGCTGGCGGTCACGGTGACGTGCAGGCCGGGGCGGAGGCTGTCGAAGTTCTGGAGGCGCACGCCGAGCAGGTCCCGGAGCACGCCGGGCTGGCCGTCCTCGGGCGTGCGGCCGCTCGGCGTGCGGTACGCGGTGCGCGGCCCGAACACGATCCGGGCGTGGCGTGCGGCGTCCTGCAGGTGCGCGGCACGCCCGGGCGTCATGAGGGTCAGGGCGGGCGCGACGATCACGTCGTAGCCGCTCAGGTCGTGGTCGGGGTGCACGATGTCCACGTCCTGCCCCAGCGAGCGCAGCGCACCGTAGTACGCGACGGTCTGCGCCCAGTAGCTGAGGCTCGCCGCGTGACGCTGCTGGTCGTAGATCCACAGGCTCTCGTAGTCGTGCAGGACGGCCACGCGGGCGCGCACCTCACCGGCCGGGAACTGCGTGAGGTCGAGCGCTTCCACTTCCAGGTGGCCCCGGTCGGGCGTCTCGTCGTGGCGGAGCAGGCCGGAATGCATGACTTCCTGCGCCATGGTCGCGGCCCGCCAGCGGAAGTAGCTGACGGTGTCCGCGCCGTGTGCCCAGGCCTGCGCGGTCCACAGTCCCACGGCGCCCGCGGCGGGCAGCGGGTTGTACGGCGCCCAGTTCACCTGCCCGCACTGCTGCTCCATCACCCAGAAGGGCCGCTGCAGCATGCCGCGGTACAGGTCGTGGTGGAACGCCACGTAGTCGGGGTGGCCGGTGCGGGCGTAGCGGGTCTTGAGGTCCTCGCTGCCCCAGCCGCTGAAGAACTCCAGCATGCCGGTCGGGTAGTTGTCCCAGCTCACGAAGTCCAGGCCCTGCGACACGGCGTAATGGTCGAAGCCCGACTCGAAGATCATGAAGTTGTGCGTGACGAAGCGGCCCGGCGACAGTTCCCGCAGGATGGCGAGCTGTTCGGCCTGGAAGTCGCGGACGGTGTCGGACGCGAAACGGTAGAAGTCCAGCAGGTGCGAGGGGTTGAGTTCCGTGACGGTCAGGTTCGGCGGGAGGATCTGGTCGAAGCTCTGGTATGTCATGCTCCAGAAGACGTTGCCCCACGCTTCGTTCAGGGCGTCGACCGTGCCGTGGCGGGCCTGCAGCCACGCGGGGAACGCGGCGGCACTCGCGCCGCCCCAGCTGCGGGCGGTGTCGTGGCAGCCGAACTCGTTGTCGGTCTGCCAGCCGCTCACGGCGGGGTGCTGGCCGTAGCGTTCGGCCATGGCGCGCGTGATGCGGCGCGAGTGCTCGCGGTACACCGGGGACGCGAAGTCGTACTGGCGGCGCGACCCGAACTCGCGCACGCGGCCCTCGCGGTCGACGGGGAGGATTTCGGGGTGCGTGCGGATCAGCCAGGCGGGCGGGGTGGCGGTGGGGGTGCACAGCACGACCTGCAGGCCCTCGGCGGCGATGGCGTCGATGGCCGCGTCGAGCCACGCCCAGTCGTAGCGGCCGGGCTCGGGTTCCATGAGGGCCCACGCGAATTCCGCGATTCGGACGGCGCTCAGGCCGAGGGCCTTCTGCTGGCGGGCGTAGTCGCTCCAGCGGTCCTGGGGGACGTGTTCGGGGTAGTCGCACACGGCGAGTTGCAGGTGCGGGGTCGGGTCGGGTGCGGTCATGGGCAGGACTCCTTGCTTCGTAAACACTGAAACTATTGAAAGCGGGATTTCACGACATCTGCATGATTTCACGTTTTGCAGTCAAAAAGAAGCGCCCGGAGCTTGCGTAAGTTACGAAAGCTCCGGGCGGGGGCCGGGTCGGCGCGCGTCACGGCCCGCCCGGCGGACCGGCCCGCAGGCACGGCCCCCCGGACACGCCTCAGCCCTTCACGGCGCCGCTCGCCAGCCCGCCCTGCCAGTACCGGCCCAGGCTCAGGAACGCGATCAGCAGCGGCAGCACGCTGATCAGCGCGCCCAGCACGATCACGGTATAGATCGGCTCGCGGCCACTGCTGGCACTCGTCTGGTTCCACACCGACAGGCCCAGTGTGAGCGGGAACAGCTCGCTGCGGTTCACCACCACCAGCGGCAGGAAGAAGTTGTTCCAGGCGCCCACGAACGCGAACAGGCCCACTGTCACCAGCCCGCCGCGCACGAGCGGCATGCCCAGATTCCAGAAGATGGTGCCCTCGTTCGCCCCGTCGATCCGGGCGGCCTCCATCAGCTCCTTCGGGAAGCCCGCGTCCCAGAAGAGCCGCATCAGGTACAGCCCGAAGGGGTTCACGAGGCCCGGCAGGATCACGGCCCAGTACGTGTTCAGCAGCCCGGCCTTCTGCATCAGCAGGAAGATCGGGAGGGCCAGCGCGGTGCTGGGCACCATGATGGTCGCCAGGATCGTCGTGAAGATGGCGCGCTTGCCGGAGAACTCGAACTTCGAGAAGGCGTACCCGGCCATGGCGCTCACGAGGACGCTGCCGAGCGCGGTCGCTCCGGCGTACACCACGCTGTTCAGGATCCAGCGCGTGAAGATGCCGTCCTCACGCGTGAACAGCGTCACGAGGTTGTCGCGGAAGTGGCTGGGCGTGCTGAACCACAGCCCGAACGTCGAGAACAGCTGACCGTTGTCCTTGAACATGGTCGTGATCACCCACCACAGCGGCAGCAGGCAGTACACGGTGAAGACGGCCAGCAGCAGCCACTGGACGGGCGTGAAACTCTCTTTCCTCAGCATCAGGTGTCGCCTCCGTCGGCGGCGTACCGCAGAAAGAACCCGCTCAGCAGCAGCGTGAACAGGGCCAGCAGCACGGCCAGGGCCGCGCCGTACCCGAAGTTCCCGTCGCGCGCCACCGTCAGGTACAGGTAGGTGTTGGGGGTGATGTTGTCCGGCACGTAGCCCAGGGGCCGCAGCACGAACGGCTCACTGAAGATCTGCATCGTCCCGATGATGCTGAAGATGCCGGTCAGGATCAGGGTGGGGCGCAGCAGCGGCAGTTTCACGTAGCGCGTGAGCTGCCCGCCCGTGGCCCCGTCGATGCGGGCCGCCTCGTAGATGTCGGTCGGGACGTTCTGCAGCGCGGCGTACAGCGTGATCATGTTGTAGCCGGTCCACGTCCACGTGACGATGTTCCCGATGGAGAACAGCACGACCTGACTGCTCAGGAAGTCCGTCTTGAGGCCCGTGATCTGGTTGAAGGGCGACAGGTTCTTGCTGTACAGGTACCCCCACAGCAGGCCCGCGATGACGCTCGGCACGGTGTACGGCAGGTAGAAGGCCGTGCGGAAGAAGCGGCTGGCACTGCCCTTGGCGGCGTCCAGCACCAGTGCGAGCGCCGTCGCGATGATCAGCATGACCGGAATCTGGATCACGCCGAACACCAGGATGTGCGCCAGCGACTGCAGGAAGTCCGTGTCCTGGAAGGCGCGCACGTAGTTGGCGAGGCCGCCGAACACGTCCTTGGCCGGACCGAACCCGCTGCGTTTCTTGATGAACAGGCTGAGGTACACGGCGTACCCGACCGGCGCGACGAAAAAGGCGATGAAGGCCAGCAAAAAGGGAGCCAGGAAAAACCAGGGGGTTGCCCGCCCGGCACGTCTCGGTTTGGGTGTGGGGGCTGCTTGCGTCTTGGTGAGTGCAGTCATGGAGTCGTCCTCGGCGGGAGGCCAGGAGAGGCCGGGAACGCGGGAAGGGCCGGGGCCAGGAGGTGGTGTCCTCCCGGCCCCGGCGCGTCACGTCACCGGACGGTGTAGCCTTCCTTCTTGGCGTCGGCGAGCGTCTCGGCCTGCCACGCGTCGAGGGCCTGGTCGGGCGTGAGTTTGCCCTTGATCATCAGGTCGATCTGCTTGTTGAAGTTGTCGTTGGCGAAGGGGAACCAGGGCGCCCACTGGAAGTTGACGTTCACGCCCTTGCTGGCCTGCGTGTACACGGCGCTGATGTCCTGACCGCCGAAGAACTTGCTGGGGTTCTTGGTCTTCTCGTGCAGGACGGGCAGGTCCAGGCCCGCGTCGGAGGCGGGGAACAGGCCGCCGTTGACCCAGTTGGCGCTGATGGCGCTGCTGCTGAGGTTGAGCCACAGGGCGAACAGGGTCGCTTCCTTGGGGTTCTTGGACTGCGTGGTGACGACGTTGCTGCTGCCGCCCCAGTTGCCGCTCTTGATGGTGCTGCTGGCCGTCCACTGCGGGAGGGGCGCGGCGCGCCACAGGCCGGCGGACTTGTCCTTCATGCTGCCCGCATACCCGCCGGGACCCCAGGCGGCCTCGAAGTTGCTGGCGACGGTGCCGGCGCCCGCGGCGTTCCAGTAGTCGGCGCTGAAGGCGTTGATGGTGCTCACGTCGCCCTTCTTGATCATGCCGTACCAGTAGTTCAGGACCTTCTTGGCGCTGGGGTTGTTGAGGGTCTGGACCCAGCCGTCGCCGTCACGCTTGAAGAACTGCGCGCCGTCCGCCCAGGCGAGCGCCATGAACCACGGCGCGAAGGTGCTGTAGAAGTTGCCGAGCTTGACCTTGCCGGCGCTCTTCTTGTTGACGACGCTGGCCGCCTGCGCGTACTGCGCCCAGGTCTTGGGGACGGCCACGCCGTACTTCTTGAGGATGTCCTCGCGGTACACCATCGCGAAGGGGCCGGTGTCCTGCGGGATGGCGTACACGGCGCTGCCTTCGGGGCTCACCTGGCCCCAGGTCCACGGCACGAAGTACTTCTTGTAGTCGTTCGCGCCGTACTTGCTGAGGTCCTGCAGGCCGCCCGTGTCGGCGAAGGCGGGCAGGAAGCCGTACTCGATCTGCGCGACGTCGGGCGCGCCGCTGCCGGCCTTGAGGGCCGTCTGGAGCTTGGTGTAGGTGTTCGGGCCGCCGCCGAGGTTCACGACCTTCACGCTGATGTTCGGGTAGGCCTTGGTGAAGGCGGCGACGGTCTTGTCGAGGCCAGGAACCCACGACCAGACTTCCAGGGTGACCTTCTTGCCCGCGTCGACTTTCGGGAAGGCGGGATCGGCGGCGTACGCGGAGCCGAGCGCGGAGAGGCCCAGGGCCAGGGTGACGAACAGTGCGGCTTTCTTCATAACTTCCTCCGTGAGGGGTGCAAGTGGCGTTCGGGTTCGGGACGCGGCCGGTCAGGTCGGGCTGCCGGTCGCGGAAGGGTACTGCGGGTGGGGCGTCAGACGGTACGGATGTCGGTCAGGTCCGGGAAGAGCGGGCTGAGCTGTTCCGGCGTCGCCTGACGCCCGGTGATGAGGGTGTGCACGCCCGACAGCGGCAGCAGGTGCGCTCTGGACACCACGCCCAGCTTGCTGTGGTCGGCGACGACCACCACCTGCGACGCGTACTCCGCCATGCGGGTCTTGACTTCCGCCTCGTCGAAGTTGGCGTTGGTGACGCCGTGCTGGGCGTGCACACCGTTGCAGCCCAGGAACAGCAGGTCCGCGCGGATGCGGCTCAGGAGTTCCAGCGCGTACGGCGACACGAGGCTGTGCTGAAGGCGGCGCAGGCTGCCGCCCGTCACGATGATGTGCAGGTTCGGGAGACGTTCGAGTTCCAGCGCGATGTTCAGGCCGCTCGTGACGACCGTGACGCCGCGCAGGGCCGGTGAGAGGTGACGGGCGATCTCGGTGGTGGTGCTGCCCACGTCCAGGAAGACCGTCTGACCGTCCTGGACCATGCTGGCGGCCACCTCGCCGATGCGGCGCTTGACGGCCGTCTGCTGCTTGCTGCTCTCTTCGAGAGGCCGTTCGGACATGCCGAGCGGGCGGGCGACGCCGCCACGGGTGCGGCGGACGAGGCCCGTCTGGGCCAGGGCGTTCAGGTCGCTGCGGACCGTGACTTCCGAAACTCCCAGAAGTTTTGAAAGTTCGCTGACCGAGGCACTGTCGCGCTCGTTCAGGACAGAGATAATTTCGCTGTGACGGGTCTTCTGCACCCTCACGCCTCCCTTTGATCTTTTATTACTTTCGTAATTTACGATTCCTGAGAGGCCCTGTCAAGGGGAGTGAACAGATGTTCACCGGGGGGGACACCACCCGCCACGCCCCGGCCCCACGAACGACGCACCGGCCCGGCACACGGCACAAAAAAGTGCGGGCACGCGGCCCGCACTCCAGAACACCCGGACGTTTACTTCGCGTCCACCAGTTCCACGTCGAAGATCAGGGTCGCGCCGCCGGGAATCACGCCGGGCACGCCACGCGCGCCGTACCCCATGCTGGCCGGAATGGTCAGGCGGGCCTTGTCGCCCACCTTCAGCTGCGCGATGCCCTCGTCCCAGCCGGAAATGACGTGCCCCGCCCCGAGCGGGAACTCGATCGGCTCGCCACGGTCACGGCTCGAATCGAACTTCTGACCGTTCTCCAGCGTACCGGTGTAGTGCACCTTGACGGTCTGTCCCTTCATCGCCTGCGGGCCGGTGCCTTCGTGGTACTTCTCGACTTTCAGTTCGCTCATGCCCATCAGGCTACCCCATCCCGCCGCGTCACGGCTTCACACGGACTCCATGAGACGCCCACCCCCATGGCGGCCCCCGGATCAGTTCCCGGCGCGCAGGGTACGGAGCAGCAGGTTCGGGAAGCGGGTCACGCCCAGGACGAGCGGCTCGCTCCACCGCTGACCCCCGACGCGCACCTCGGCCGTCCCGGCGGGCAGGTCCGTGAACCCGTAGTACCCGTTCCCGTCCGTGACGGTGCTGCCCAGCGGCGAACCGTCCGCCGCGAACGCGTCCACCCGCAGCCCGCCCACCCGGAGCGTGCCGACCACGCGGCCCAGCACGGCCCGCCGCGCCGAGGGGGTCGGCGTCCAGACGACCGCGCCGCCGCTGCCCCCCTCGGCCGTCATGACGCTGCCCAGCACGCCACGCAATGCCGCCAGCCCCTGCGCCTGCGTCTGCCGCTGCGCGTACACCTCGCTGGTCGGCGTGCGGTACGCGTACCCCACCCACCCCAGTCCGCCCGTCAGGGCGCGCGCCGCCTGCGCGGCCGTCACCTCCGGGGAATTCAGGTACATGGACGTGCCCGCCGCCACCTCGGCCGTGCCGCTGCGCTGCTGCCCCGCGAAGGCGTTCCAGTGGTCGAACCAGCTCTCCTGCCCGTTCACGCCGTCCCGCTTGTAGTTCATGAGGACGTTCACGTCCAGCAGGCCCTCACGCATCCAGGCGGGCCAGTCCTGCAGCACCTCGCTGTACGTGCGGGTCGCGCGGAACGCGGTCAGGTCGGCCGGACCGTTACCATACACGATGGTCGCGGCACTCAGGATCACGCCCGGCCTCGCCGCCCGCGCCTCCAGCGCCACGCGCCGCGTGAGCGCCGTCACCTGCTCACGCTTCCAGGCCTTCCAGCGTTCGTCCGCCGGGGCGGGCGTCCCGGTCGCGCCCGTCTCCTGCCGGTACCGGGCGAGCGTGACGGGGCTGTACCCCCAGTCCCCACCGTCCGGGTAGCGGATACGGTCGAGTTGCAGGCCGTCCACGTCGTAGTTCTTCACGACACTGACCGCCGAGCGCACCATGTGGTCCGCCGCGGCCGGAATGCCCGGATCGAGCCACGCGTCCGCGCCGCTCTTCCAGCTGCCGTCCGGGCGGCGGGACAGCCACGAGTCGCGCGCGTCCGGCCCGTGCAGCGCGAACACCTGAGCCGCACCCGCAGACGGCAGGCTCGCGTTCCACGCGCCCGTCACGCTCACCCACGCGATCACGCGCAGGTGCCGCGCGTGCGCGAGCCGGATCACCTCCGCGAGCGGATCGAAGCCCGGCTGCACGTCCGCCGCCACCGGCACGCTCGCCTGCAGGCACAGGCAGTCGCCGCGCCGGACCGTCTGCACGAACAGCGTGTTGAATCCCATCCCGGCCGCGTCCGACACGGTCTGCGCGACCTCGGCCGGAGTGCGCAGGCCCGGCCCGAACGCGTCCACCCACAGGCCCCGCAGGCCCGGCGCGGCCACCACGGCACCAGCGGGCACAGGCCCGGAAGGAGCGGCAGTGGGCGCAGCCGAAGCGGGTGAGGGAGCCGCAGGCAGAGGGGCAGGCTGCGGAGCGGCCGCCAGCACGCTGCCCAGCAGCGCCAGCGACAGAGACAGGGCAAGGGAAGAAGGAAGACGCATACGCTGGCGTCAACGTAGCGCAGCCGGGCAAGCGGAGCGTGAGCGACACGCCCCCACCCCCCGAGCGCACCTCATCCGGACTCCGTCCAATCCGCCAGGACAATGGCACTCCCACTGTTGTTCCGACGCCTCCACCGCAACCCGGCTCTTCGTCCGCCTTCCAGTCAGCTCACCAGTCCTCGATCTGCCGTCCCGCCTCGAACGCCGCCACGCCCGCCGCCACCGACAGGTTCAGGCTCCGGCCGCCGCCCGGCTGCGGCAACTTCAGTTTCGGGAGCGCGTCCCGCAGCCACGCGGGCAACCCCCGCGATTCCGGCCCGAACAGCAGGTAATCGCCGCGCCGGAAGCCCGCCCGCGTGTGCAGGTCCGTCGCGTGCGTCGAGAACGCGAACACCCGCGCGCCCTCCCCCAGCGTCCCCTGAAACGCCGTCCACGTCGCGTGATCGTGCAGCTTCACACCCTCCAGGTAATCCATGCCTGCCCGGCGGAACTCCCGGTCCGTCAGCCGGAACCCGAACGGCCGGATGAGGTGCAGTTCCGCGCCCAGCACCGCGCACGTCCGCGCGATGTTGCCGACATTCCCGGCCTTCTCCGGCTCGAACAGCACCACCCGCACCAGAGGGACCCCCTCCCCCGCCGCCAGCGGCACCCCCTCACCCGCCCCGCCCTGCGGCTGGGTCACGCGCCCACCGCGTCCACGCGGCCCAGCAGCACCGTCACGCGCACCTGCACGTGCGACAACGCCAGCCCCTCCGACGTCTTGAACGACACGCCCACCTCCGACCCCGCCAGTCCCAGCAGGTCCGCCACGCTCCGCGCGATCACGGCGCGCATCGCCCCCAGCTTCGGGCGGTCCAGCGTCACCACCAGCGCCACGTTCAGCGGCACGAACCCCGCCTCCCGCACCAGCCCCAGGCAACGCCGCAAGATCGTGGCGCTGTCCAGCCCCCGGTTCGCGGGGTCCGTGTCCGGGTAATACTGCCCGATGTCGCCCAGCGCCACCCCGCTCAGCAGCGCGTCCGCCACCGCGTGCAGCACCGCGTCCCCGTCCGAGTGCGCCACCGCGCCGTGCGGCGCGTCCGGCACCCTCACCCCACCCAGCCACAACTCGCGGCCCCCCTCCAGACGATGCGCGTCCTCCCCGTACCCGATGCGGTATGCAAGCATGCCGGGAGAATACAGGAGGCGGCATGAACGAAGCAGAGGGCGCACCCGCAGCCTGAGACGGCTTTACCGGATGCGCCCACGGTCCGGAACATTGAGACTGCTTCCGAATAGAGTCATGCCGGTCCCCGAGAAAGGAACCGGCACACCGCTGATGCTGCGCGTTTACTTGCCGAGCTGGGAGAGTTTCAGGTAGTACGCGGCGCTCTTGTCGGCCGGGTCGAGTTTCACGGCCTGGGCGTACGCTTCGGCAGCGGCGGGGTAGTTCTTGCTCTCGTAGCGGACGCGGCCGAGCCAGCTCCAGGCTTTGGCGTAGGTGGGGCTGGCGGTGGTGGCTGCCTGGAAGCCCGTCTCGGCGGCGGCCTTGTTGCCGGTGGTGTATCTGGCGTAGGCGTCGCGGAAGGCCTTGACGGCGCTCAGGCCGTACTGAGCGCCCTCCTTGACGAGGCCCTGGTTGTAACGGTCGCTGGCGTTCGCGCCGGGGAGGTTCACGGCGGCGTCGTAGGCGGCCTGGGCGCTGGCGGTGTCGTTGAGTTCGAGGGCGAGGCGGCCCTGTTCGCGCCACGCTTCGATGAAGTTGGGGGCGGCGGCGGTGGCGGCCTTGTACCCGTCGAGGGCGTCCTGTTTGCGGCCCGCGTCGAAGTTCTGGTACGCGCGGCTGAAGGCGGTGGTGGCGGCGGGACCGTACCTGCCGGCGTTGCGGGCGACGCCGAGAAAGTACGCGGCGACCTTGTCCTGCGGGCGGAGGGTGCTGGCCTGCTGGTAGAGGGTGACGGCCTGCGTGAACTGACCGTTTTCGAGGGCGACGCGGCCACCCCAGAGGGCGCAGTCGGCGTTGGCGGGGTCGAGGGTGAGGCACTTGGCGAAGGGGGCGGGGGCGTTGCCGAGGTCGGCGCGGGCGTAAGCGGCGTAGCCGAGGTTGTACTGGGCGACGGCGGCGGTCTTGCGGGCCTGCGCGTCGTCCGGTTTGAGGGCGAGGTAGGCGTCCCACGCGGTTTCCGCCTGCTTCCAGAAGCCGACGTCGCTGTACACCTGTGCGCGGAGCTGCAGGGCGTCCGGGTTCTGCGGGGCGGCCTGCACGGCGAGTTCGGCGGCGGCGGCGGCGTCCTTCCAGGGGATGTCGTCGATGTTGCGGCTGCTGCTGGCGCGGGCCGTCTGCGCGAGGGCGCGGGCCTTGCCGAGCAGCGCGGCGGGGTTGCTGAGGTCCGGCGCGGGGGGTGTGACGGGCGCGGTGGTGGTCGTGGTGGTGGTCTGCGTCGTCTGCTGGGCGCTCACAGTGCCGGTGAGGGCGACAGCGGCGAGCGCGGCGGTCAGGAGGGCGTGCGCGGGGAGCTTCATGCTTTCAGAGCATCACGCGGTCATGAGAGAGTCTGTGAGGGCAGGGCGGGAAGGTCTTCAGAAACTGTGCACGCTGCGCGGGTGGGTACGTCCTTTCGGGACCGCCGGGGTTCGCGGGCGTCCGTTTCAGAACTGCAGGGTGTAGCTCGCGCCGAGCGAGTCCTGGCAGCTGCCGATCCCGTGGTCGTTCGCGTCGGCCTGGAAGGTGCAGGTGAGGGTCTGCGCGGTGTCGCCCGTGGCGGGCGTGGTGCGTGCGACGAGGTTGCCGGGTCGCGTGAACGTAGGGGCGGGGCGGTCGCCGAAGGAGGCACGGCCGAAGACGGTGTCGGCGCCGCCCCAGCCGAAGCCCGTCCCGAAACCGACGCTGACGCCGAGGTTCGGGCGGCCGTTCCCCAGGACGGTGTACGTGCCACTGTACGTGCGGCCGCCCACGGTGACAGTCACGTTGTCCGGGTCGCCGGGCAGCGTGGCGCGGTCCCGGAAGCCGCCGATGAAGGTGAGTCGGCCCTCGTCGCCGGTCCTGACGTTCACGATGCGTCCGGCGGCCGACCCGCTGAGGGTGGGGGCGCAGGAGGCGAGCAGCAGCACGGCGAGGAGCGGCAGGTGACGGGTCATGCTTCAGCGTAGTCCTGCCCTGCCCGGCGCGGCTGAGAGGCCCTTGAGGGGAAGCTGAACCGGGCGGCGGCACGAAGGGAAGGGGTGGCCTGCGCCCCCGGAGGCCGTCTCGTACGGTTTTGAGCTGAACTTCTGGAGTTCAGCCGAGCGACAAGGGCACCAAAAAGTACGGTTGGGAGGAGATGGAAGCGGGCAGGCGTCCTGTAGGGCGTCCGTTTTGCCCAAGAAGCGGGCAGGCGTCCTGCAGGGCGCTGTTTTGCCCGAGAAGGGATGCCGGTGCTGTTTCCGGCATCCCTGGAATCGGATCAAAACCGTATCAGTCGTGCGGGAGGTCGAGCGTCATCTTGATCTCGTCCATGCCGGGCGCGAAGCCGTCCGGGGTGCGCTGGGTGACGGTGAAGCCCTGCCGGGCGTAGAACGGCGCGGAGTGCTGGCTGGTGTCGAGCCGGATGCGGCGCACGTCGGGCCGGGCGCGCAGGCGGTCCAGGCGTTCCTGCGTGAGGCGCGTCCCGAGGCCCTGGCGGTGCAGGTCGCGGCGCACCATGCCCCAGCTGAGGCCGCCCACGCCGTCCTCGCTGACCCACAGGCCCCCGCAGCCGACCACGTCCAGCACGCCGCCTGCGCCCTCCTGCAGGAGCAGCAGGTACTCGCCGTCCGCTGCGGGGTCCTGCAGGAAAGCCGCAAAGTCCGCGCGTTCGGACGGGTGGAAGAAGTCCGGGCAGTTGCTGCCAAACAGCGCGAGGCACGTCTCGCGGTCCTGCAGGGTGTAGGGGCGGAAGGTGACGTTCATGCCCAGAGTGTCGCTGCCCGGGGCGGGCGCTGTCCAGGGGGCCGCGCGGCCGGTGTGGGGGGCGGGTATGCTCTACGCATGACATTCCGTTGGGGCATCCTGGGTGCGGCGCGGATCGCGCGGTCGCTCATTCCGGCCATCCGTGAGGCGGGCGGCGAGGTGGTGATGGTGGGCGCGCGCGAACCGGGCTCGGCGCGCGTGCAGGACTTCGCGCGCGAGTGGGGGGTGCCGATGGTCGGCACGTACGGGGACGTGATGCACGCGGACGTGGACGCCGTGTACAACCCGCTCCCGAACCACCTGCACCTCCCGTGGAGCGAGGCGGCCATGCGGGCCGGGAAGCACGTCCTGACCGAGAAGCCGCTCAGCCTGAACGCGGGCGAGGCGGCGCACCTCGCGCAGGTCGCGGCGCAGACGGGCCGCGTGCTGCTGGAGGCGTTCGCGTACCGCTTCTCGCCGCATCACGAGGCGCTCCTGCAGGCCGTGCGGGCGGGCGAGGTGGGCGACGTGCGCGCGTACCGTGGGGCGTTCGGGTTCACGATGCGGAACGATCAGGACTTCCGCTGGGACCCCGCGATGGGGGGCGGCGCGCTGTACGACGTGGGGTGCTACACCGTGAACCTCGCGCGCCTGCTGCTGGGCGAGCCGGACAGTGTGACCGCGCGGGCCCGCTGGACGCCCGGCGGGGTGGACGTGGCGCTGTCGGGCGTGCTGGAGTACGCGGGGGCGCTGGCGACGGTGGAGTGTGCCTTCGACTGGCTGCCGGACCGCATGATGGGCCGCTGTCAGGTGATCGGGTCGGAGGGGCAGCTGGAGCTGGAGGACGCGTACGTGAGCAGCGGCCCGGACCTGCGCCTGACCGTGAACGGCGAGGTGCGGGACGTGCCGGCCGCGAACGGGTACGCGCGCATGGTGCGGCACTTCCAGCGCGCGGCGGGCGGTGAGGAGGCGGCGCTGTACCCGCCGGAGGACGCCGTGCGGCAGGCGCGGGTGCTGGACGCGCTGCTCAGGTCGGCACGCGAGGGTGCGCGCGTCGTCCCGTGAGGGCCGCGTGGACGGCCCGGTGAAGGGGGTGTGGGCGGGCCGCGCGTGGCGGGCCGTGGCGGGCGTGGCGCTGCTGGCGCTGGGCGTGGCCGCGCTGAGCGGGTGCGGGCAGGTGCAGTACCTGGCGCAGGCGGCGGCCGGGCAGGTGGACCTGCTGTGGCGGGCGCGGCCGCTGGCGGACGTGATCGCGGACCCCGCCACGCCCGAAGAGACGCGCCGCCAGCTGCGGCTCGCGCAGGACGTGCGGGAGTACGCGGTGCGGGTGCTGGGCCTGCCGGACCACCGGACCTTCGCGACGTACACGGACCTGGGCCGCCCGTACCTGGTGTGGAACGTGTTCGTCGCCCCTCCCCTGTCCACGCGGCTGCGGACCTCGTGCTTCCCGATCACGGGCTGCGTCCCGTACCGCGGGTACTTCTCGCTGCAGGGCGCGCAGGCGGAGGCACAGCGTCTGCGCGCGGCGGGCGACGACGTGTCGGTGGGCGGCGTGAGCGCGTACAGCACGCTGGGGCGCCTGCCGGACCCGGTCCCGTCGAGCCTGCTGCGCGGCGGGGACGGCAGCATCATCCGGACGATCATTCACGAGCTCACGCATCAGGTGGTGTACGTGCCGGGCGACGCGAACTTCAACGAGTCCTTCGCGGTGGCGGTCGAGACGGCGGGCGCGGCCCGTTACGCGCGCGACCGGGGCCTCCCGCCGCCCGACGAGACGCTCGCCCGCACGCGCTTCCAGGCGGTCACGGCCCTGCTGCTCGGCACGCGCGACGAGCTGGACGCCGTGTACGGCTCGGCCGTCCCGGACGCCGAGAAACGCGAGCGGAAGGCGGCGGTCCTCGCGCTGGCCCGCACGAGATACGCGGCCCTCAAGGCCGACTGGGACGGGTACGCCGGGTACGACGGGTGGTTCGCGGACGGCCCGAACGGCCTGAACAACGCGCTGCTCGGGTCGGTGGCGGCATACGCGGATCAGGTGCCCGCGTTCCTGGCGCTGCTGGACCGCCTGAACGGGGACTTCCCGGCCTTCTACGCGGCGGTGCGCGCGTGTGCCGAGCGGCCGCAGCCGGAGCGCGCGGCGTGCCTCGCGCCGCCCCGGTAGACTGGCGGGATGAGCGAGAGCGTGAACGGGTCGGCCGCCGTGTGCGTGGGGGCCGTGGAGGGCCTGCCGGAAGGCAGTCAGACCGAGGTGCGGGTGGACGGCGTGAGCGTCGTCGTGGTGTGCGACGCCGGGGGGTACTACGCGCTGCGGAACGTGTGCAGTCACCAGGATTTCCCGCTGCTGGGCGGCGACGTGAGCATGGGCCGCATCACGTGCGCGAAGCACGGCGCGAAGTTCGAACTGGCGACCGGCAAGGCGAAAACGCTCCCGGCCGTGAAGCCCGTCCGCGTGTACCGGACGCGCGTGGAGGACGGTCAGGTGTGGGTGGAGGCCCTCTGAAGAACGGCCCGTCAGATTGAAGTGTCCTGAACCCGGCGCGCCCCGCCGAGACGTCTCGCCGGGGCGCGTCTGGTGCTGTGCGTGGGCTTCAGCGGCCCATGCCGTCCTGATCGAGTTCCTGCTCGGCGGGCGCGCCTTCGGGCAGGTCGGCGGCGCCCTCGCGGCTGTGCGGGCTGACCATCTGACTGGGAGGCGTGTAGTTGGGGTTCTGGTCGGCGGCCACGGCGGGGTTTTCGGGCAGGGTGACGATGCCGGTGTTCCCGGCGCGCACCTCGATCAGGCCGGAGTCGAGTTCGGTGAGGGGATCCGCCCCGGCGTACTCGGCGTCCTCCAGGGTCTTCTCCATCGCTTCGGGGTCACGGGTGACGAGTCGGGCGTTCGGGTCCTGGTCTGAGGTCATGCCGTCATTGTCGGCCCGCGCGGGCGGTGTGGCGTGGCAGGGAGCTTAACGCGGGTTGAGACTGCCCTCGCGCCTCGTGCCCTGCCGGGTCACCGGAGCAGGGCGGCGGCCTCGTCGTGCCCGCCCTCGACGGCCAGGGCGAGCGCGTCGTCGCCCGCGTCGGTGCGCGCGGCGGGGTCCGCGCCCCGGGCGAGCAGCAGTTTCACGAGGTCGGTGTTGCCGTTCTGCGCGGCACTGTGCAGCGGCGTGAACCCGCCGTGCTGCGCGGCGTCGGGCGTGGCGCCCGCTTCGAGCAGCATGCGGGCGAGGGCCGTGTGGTTCCCGGCGGCGGCACTGTGCAGCGGCGCGACCAGCATGGCGTTCTGGCTGACGGTGTTCGGGTCCGCGCCGAGCGCGAGCAGCATCCGCGCTTCGGCCTCGTGCCCGAAGAACGCGCACAGGCCCAGCAACGTGAAGCCGTCCGGGCTGAAGGCGTGCAGCAGGTCCGGGTTCGCCTGCAGCGCCGATTCGAGGTGCAGGCCGGACCCGGTGGCGGCCGCCTCGAAGGCCGAGACGGGCGCGCCCAGCTCGGTGAGGAGCGCGGCCATCTGCGGGCGGCGGTAGTACGCGGCGAACAGCAGCGGGCTCAGGCCGCTCGGGCTGGTGGCGGTGAGCAGGTCGGCGCGCGCCTCGATCAGGTCCGTGACGGTGGCCGCGTCGTTCGCCTGGATGGCCTGGAACAGCGTCGCAGATTCGGACATTCGCCCAGTGTAATACGCGCTCCCGTCCGGCGCGGCGGTCGTTCAGGCTTCGGCGCGCACGACGACGGCGATGCCCATGCCGCCCCCGATGCACAGGCTCGCCACGCCGTGCGCCTTGCCTTCGCGGCGCAGGCCGTGCACGAGGGTCGTGAGGACGCGCGCGCCGCTCGCGCCGATGGGGTGGCCGAGCGCGACGGCGCCGCCCGTGACGTTCACGCGCTCCGGGTCGACGTTCAGGTCGCGCACGACGGCGAGGGACTGCGCGGCGAACGCTTCGTTCAGTTCGAACAGGTCGATGTCGGCGGTGCTCAGACCTGCGCGTTGCAGGGCGATGGGGACGGCGCGGGCCGGGCCGATGCCCATGACGGCCGGGTCGACACCGATGGCGGCGGACGAGACGAGTTCCGCGAGGACCTGCAGGCCGTTCGCGGCGGCGTACTCGCGGGTGGTGACGAGCAGCATGGCGGCCCCGTCGTTCAGGCCGCTGGCGTTCCCGGCGGTGACGGTCCCGTCCTTCTTGAAGGCGGGGCGGAGCCGGGCGAGGCTTTCGGGCGTGGTGGGGCGCGGGTGCTCGTCGGTGTCGACGACGGTGTCGCCCTTGCGGCCCGGGACGATGACCTGCACGAGTTCGTCCCGGAACGCGCCGGACTGGATGGCGGCCGCCGCGCGCTGCTGGCTGAGCAGAGCGAAGGCGTCCTGCTCCTCGCGCGTCACGTTCCACTGCGCGGCGACGTTCTCGGCCGTGACGCCCATGTGGTACCCGTGGAAAGCGTCGGTCAGCCCGTCGAGGATCATGCTGTCCTGCACCGTCTGGTGGCCCATGCGGTAGCCCTGGCGCGCGCCGGGCAGCAGGTACGCGGCGCCGCTCATGCTCTCGGTGCCGCCCGCGAGGTACAGCTGACCTTCACCGGCACGCAGGGCCTGCGCGGCGCTGATGACGGCCTGCAGGCCGCTGCCGCACACGCGGTTGAGCGTCATGCCGGGCACGTGTTCCGGCAGTCCGGCCTTCACGGCGATCTGCCGGGCAGGGTTCATGCCCTGGCCCGCCTGCAGGACGTTCCCGACGAGCACGTCGGCGATGTCGCCGTGCAGTTCGGTCGGCAGGGCGTCCAGCACGGCACGGGCGGCCGTGACGCCGAGGTCCACGGCCGTGACGTCCTTGAGGGCTCCGAGGTAGCTGCCGATGGGCGTGCGCCGGGCCGCCACGATCACGATGCTGTTCATGGACTCAGTCTAGAGCGTCTGTCCGTTCCGTGACCGTGGAACATCGCCCCGGTCGTCCCACTCCCGACCGCTCCAGAACGACATTCACTCGCTCCGCTCGGTCATGAACACAGACGGCGTGTTTATGACACGTGCCCTACATCAGGGCGGGCAGACGAACGTGCGCCTCTCCCGGACGGGACAGGCGCAGGAGAACGGTGCGGGACGAACCGGCGCGTCAGGCGGGGCGAGGCTCGCCGCGCAGGGCGGCCAGCACGTCGTCCGGCAGGCGCGAGGGACGGTACGCCCTGTCGGTGCAGATGTGCTGCGTCTCGCCCGTCGCGACGAGATCGTCGCCGCGCCGCACCTCGTACGTGAAGGTGCAGGTGCGCGACTTCAGCTCGCCGACGCGCGTGGTGAGCGTCAGTTCCTCGTCGTAGCGCGCGGCGGCCCGGTAACGGACGTTCAGGCCCGACAGCATGAAGTAGTACCCGCGCTCCTCCACCTGCGCGTACGGAATGCCGATCTCGCGCATGAAGTCGCTGCGGCCCATCTCGAACCACACCGGGTACGTCGCATGATGCACGACGCCCATCGCGTCCGTCTCCGCGTACCGCGTCCGGAAGCGCGTGACGGTGACGTGCGCGGCCCCGGCCGAACCGGGCTCCTGCACCGTCACGGCGCGTCCCCCACCGGCAGGCGGTCGAAGGGCGACGCGCCCGCCGGGTAGAACTCCAGCAGCGGCACGCGGCGCAGCTTCAGGCCGTGCCCCACCTCGTGCTGCAGTCGGCCGCGGGCGTTGTTGAGCGCCTCGACCAGCGGGCCGTTCTCGCCGATGCTCGACACGTACACGCGCGCCACCGAGTAGTCCTGCGTGAGGCTCACGCGTTCGATGGTCACGATCATCGGCACGCGCGGGTCCTGCAGTTCCGAGATGGCCGAGTTCAGGATACGGATGATCGCCACCTCCACCTGCCGGGGCTTCATTGCGGTCCCCAGACGGTGAGGCGGGTGCGGGCGGGTCGGAACGTCATCCGCCTATCTTCGCACGGATGCCGCGCGGCGCGCTCCTCAGCGGATGAGGCCCGCGACCTCGCCCGCGATCTCGTGGATCTCGGCGGCGTCCGGTCCCTCCACCATCACGCGCACGAGGTTCTCGGTGCCGCTCGGACGCAGGTTGATGCGGCCCCGGCCGTTCAGGCGCACCTCGGCGGCACGCACGGCGGCCTGCACTTCGGGCGCGTTCACGGCGGCGGCCTTGTCCTTCACGCGGACGTTCACGAGCGTCTGCGGGAACATCACGAGGTCGTCGTGCAGGGCGTCCAGGGTGGTGTTCAGGCGGCGCATCGCGGCGAGGCTCAGCAGGGCCGTCAGCACGCCGTCCCCGGTGGGCGACACGTCCAGGAACAGCAGGTGCCCGCTCTGCTCCCCGCCGAGGTGCAGGCCGTCCTGGTGCAGGCCCTCGTGCACGTAGCGGTCCCCGACCGCCGTGCGTTTCAGGGTGACGCCCGCGTCCTGCAGTTTCAGTTCGAGCGCCATGTTGCTCATGATGGTGGTCACGACGCCCCGCTCGGCGCGCGCGCGCGCGTTCAGGAGCAGCAGGTGGTCGCCGTGCACCTCGTTGCCGCGCGAGTCCACGAACAGGGCGCGGTCCGCGTCCCCGTCGAAGGCCACGCCGAGATCGTAGCCGCCGTCGCGCACGATGCGCGACAGGCCCGCGAGGTGCGTGCTGCCGCAGTCGCGGTTGATGTTGCGGCCGTCCGGGGTGGTGTACACCGCGAACAGGTCCGCTCCGGCCGCCTGGAACACCTTCGGACCGATGCGGTACGCCGCGCCGTTCGCGCAGTCCATCGCGATCTTCAGGCCGCTCAGGTCCGGCGCGTGCCGCAGCAGGTACGTGACGTACAGCCGTTCGGCGTCCGTATGGTTGCTGACGCTGCCGAGCTCCGTGCCGCTGACGGGCGCGAGGGCAGCGACGCGGTCCAGGGCGGCCTCCATCTCCAGTTCGAGGTCGTCGCTGAGCTTGCTGCCGCTCGCGCCGAAGAACTTGATGCCGTTGTCCTGGTAGGGGTTGTGGGACGCGCTGATCACGACGCCCGCGTCGGCGTCCAGCGCCCGCGTGAGGTAGCTGACGCCGGGCGTGGGCAGCACGCCGAGATGCACGACGTTCACGCCGCGGCTCGTGAGCCCGGCGGCGAGGGCCGCTTCGAGCATGTCGCCCGACTGCCGGGTGTCCTTGCCGATCACGACGCTGACGCGCCCCGTGCCGTGCCCGCCCGCGTGCGCCTGCTCGGCGCGGCGGGCCTTGAGGACCTCGGCGGCGGCCATGCCGAGCTGCATGACCCACTCGGCGGTCAGCGGGAACTCGCCCGCGACACTGCGCACGCCGTCGGTGCCGAAATACTTGCGTTCTGAAGGTTGGACAGCTGTCATTTGGCCCATGGTATCAGTCGGGCCCGCCGTGCGGGAGGCGCGCGTCACGCGCTGCGGTCATGGCGCAGACGGGTGCGTGGGGGCACTTCAGGTGCTGCCGGTCTCACCTGCGGTGACGGGCCCGGCCGGGGAGGCGGCGTGCAGCGTCATGAGTTTGCGCCAGCGTTCGGACGCCCTGGCCTCCCAGCCCTCGTCGCGCGGGGCGTACAGGTGCAGGTCCACGCCTTCCGGCAGGTACCGCTGCTCGAAACTCCCGGCCGGATCGTCGAAGTAGTAGCGGTAGCCCCTGCCGTACCCCTGGTCGCGCATGAACTGCGTGGGCGCGTTGCGCAGGTGGACGGGCACGGCGAGGTTCTCGCCGTCCACGGCGTTCAGGGCGGCCTTCCAGGCGGTGTACACGCTGTTGCTCTTGGGCGCGAGGCACAGGTACACCACGGCCTGCGCGAGCGCGAGGTCCCCTTCGGGACTGCCGAGGAATTCCACGGCGTCCTTCGCGGCGAGGCACACGCGCAGCGCCTGCGGGTCGGCGAGGCCGATGTCCTCGGCGGCCATGCGGACCACGCGCCGCGCGACGTACAGGGGGTCCGCGCCGCCCGCGACCATGCGGGCCAGCCAGTACAGGGCCGCGTCGGGGTGCGAGCCGCGCACGGACTTGTGCAGCGCGGAGATCAGGTTGTAGAAGTCCTCGCCGCCCTTGTCCATGCTGGGCAGGTGCCGTCCGAAGGCCTCGGTGACGGCCTCTTCCGTGACGGGGTTCGCGAGGGTCGCGGCGACTTCCAGCGTGCCGAGGGCGCGGCGGGCGTCGCCGTCCGCGAGACGAGCGAGGAGTGTGAGGGCGCCCTCGTCGGCCTGCACGCCCTGCAGGCCGCGCTCGTCGCTGAGGGCGCGGCGCAGCAGGCCGAGCAGGTCGTCCGGCGTGAGGGCCTGCAGAACGAGGGTGCGGGCGCGGCTGCGCAGCGCGGGGTTCACCTCGAAGCTGGGGTTCTCGGTGGTCGCGCCGATCAGGGTGAGGAGGCCGCTCTCGACGTGCGGGAGGAGCGCGTCCTGCTGCGCCTTGTTGAAGCGGTGGATCTCGTCGAGGAACAGGATGGTGCGCGTGCCTCGTCCGCGCAGGCGTTCGGCCTCGGTGACGGCCTCGCGGATGTCCTTGACGCCTGCCGAGACGGCGCTCAGCGGAATGAAGTGCGCGCCGACCTCGCCGGCCAGCAGGCGCGCGAGCGTGGTCTTGCCGACGCCGGGCGGGCCCCACAGGATCAGCGAGCCGAGCCGTCCGGACGCGAGGACGCGGGTGAGGGGCCGTCCGGGGCCGAGCAGGTGCGACTGGCCGACCACCTCGGTCACGGTGCGCGGTCTGAGCCGCTCCGCGAGGGGGGCGGGGGGGTCGAACAGGGTCATGCGGGCATGCTAGCGGGCGCGCGGCGCGGCAACCATGAGCCGGGTCAGGGTTCACGGCCGGACGCCGGGGCGGGACGCGAGGATGCACGAGGGTCGCGGTTTGCGGGGCGAGGATGCACGGGGGTCGCGGTTCGTGAGGCGAGGATGCGCGGGGGTCGCGGTTCGTGAGGCGAGGATGCAGGCACGCTGCGGCCGCGTGGGCCAGAATACGGACGTGCGCAGCCGGATTCTCGTGCAGAACGCCTTTCGTTTCGACCGCAGCCAGTGGCGGCCACTGGAGGCGCTGCGCTGCACGGCGGGCCTCGCCGTCCCGGTGCTGCTGGGCGTGCTGGCCGGGCAGGCGCCGCTGGGCGTGCTGGCCGCGACGGGCGCGCTGAACGCGGGGCTCGCGTCGTACAGCGGCGTGACGCGCTCGCGGCTGCGGCTGATGCTGACCACGAGCGTCGTGACGGCCCTGGTGACGGTGCTGGGCGTGCTGGCCGCGCACGAGGTGTGGGCGGCGACCCTGGCGGCGCTGGTGGTGGGGTCGCTGCTCGCGCTGTACGGGCAGTCCGGCCCGGCGGCGCTTACGGTGAGCCTGCAGGCGACGAGCGTGCTGGTCGTCATGACGGGCCTGCAGCTCCCGGTGTCGCAGGCGCTCCCGGCGGGCCTGCTGGTGCTGGGCGGGGCGCTGGTGCAGACGGTGCTGCTGGTGGCGGTGTGGCCCGCGAGTCGCCGTTCGCCGGAACGCCGGGCGGTGGCGAACGTGTACCGCAGCCTCGCGCGGTACGTGGAGGCCTGGGACGAGGACGCCTCGCTGCCGGGCGTGCCGGACGCCGTGCCGCTGCAGAACGCGTGGGCGCTGCTGGACGAGGCGCGCGGCTTCGCGTGGCGGGACGAGCACGCCGCGCTCGTGCAGTCGCTGCAGGCGGCCGAGGAGATCCGCGCGTCCCTGACGGGTCTGGGGGGCGCGTCCGTCGCGTACCGGGCGCAGCGGCCAGGGCGTGCCGCGCGGCTCGCGTCGGCGCTGGCGCGCACCCTGCGCCGCGTGGAGAGCGACGTGCGGCAGGGCCACGCCGGGCACGCGTCCGTGCGGTCGCGCGCGGAACTGCGCGGACTGCGGCAACGGCTGGCCGCGCTGGACGGCGGGACGCCCGACGAGCGCAGCGAGCGGCACTGGGCGGAACTGATCGTGGCGCGCCTCGACCGGCTGCTGCGCCTGCCGCCGCCCTCACGGCCGCTGCCCGCCCCGCAGGGAGCGTCCTCTCCCCCGCCCGCTGCCGGGCCGGACGCGGCGCCCGTCACGCTGCTCGGCCGCCTGACGGGCCTGCTGGCGCGCATGCCGCGCAGCGTGCCCCTGCAGCAGGTCGCATGGCGGCACGCGCTGCGGTTCGGGGTGGCGCTGGCGCTCAGCACGCTGCTGTACCGGGCGCTGAACGTGTCGCACGGGTACTGGCTGCCGCTCACGGTGGCGGTCCTGCTGAGGCAGGAGTTCTCCGCGACGCTCACGCGCGGCGTCGCCCGCCTGAGCGGCACGCTGGCGGGCGTGCTGCTCGCCGCCGGGATCGTCGCGGCCCTGCATCCCGGCGCGGCCCTCCTGAGTCTGCTGAGCCTGCTGGCCGCGTTCCTGGTGTACGCGCTGTTCCTCACCAACTACGCGGTGTTCTCGGTTGCGATCACGCTGTACGTGGTGTTCTCGGTGGAGGCGGCGGGCATCGCGCAGCGTCTCGCGGTGGAGACGCGCGTGGTCGCGACGCTGCTGGGCGGCCTGCTGGCCCTGGCCTTTCACCTCGTGTGGCCCACGTGGCAGGCGCGGCAGGCGCAGGGGGTGCTACGTGACGCGCTGGCCCGCCACCTCGCGTACGCCGAGGCGGTCGCGGCCCTGTACGCCGCCGGGAGCGGCCCGGAGCGCGAGCAGGCGGCCGAGACGGCGAGATCGGCGCGCCTCGCGGCGCGGCAGCTACGGCTGCAGGCGGAGAACCTCGTGCAGGCGGCGGCGCTGGAGCCCGGACGGCGACCGCTGCGCGCCGATCTCGCCGCGCTGGTCGGCGAGCTGAGCCGCGAGGCGGCCCGCACGCTGGCCCTGCATGCCGAGGCGCTGGACGGCAACCCGGACGAGCACCGCCCGGCCGCACCGGACGTGCCATGGACGCACGCGCCGTGGACACTCACACCGGACGCGGTCGTGCTGGGCGCACGCGCGCTGCTGGACCGCGTCCCGGGATCAGAGACGGCAGCGGCACCGACGCCGTGACATGCATGCCCTGAGCGTTCCCGGCGGTTTTTCATGCCCGGCTGTTCTATGCTGCGCGCCATGACCCCGTCCACCCAAGGTTCCGTACCCTCCGATTCCTCGTCCCTCGCGGTGGCGCAGGCGTATATCCGGCTCGCGCACGGCCTGGACGTGCACTCGCCCGGCTACATCGACGGGTACGGCGGCCCGGCCGAATGGGCGGACCGGTCGGAACGCAGCCCGCAGCAGCTTCAGGAGGAGGCGGCGCGCCTCACGGACCTCGTCGCGCAGGTCACGGACCCCGCCCGGCGCACCTTCCTGGAGGTGCAGTCGCGCGCCATGCACACCCTGGTCCGCATGCTGGGCGGCGAGCGCCTCGCGTACAGCGAGGAGGTGCGCGGCCTGTACGACATCGACCCGGAACGCGCGGACCTCGCGGAGCTGGAGGACGGCCTGAACCGCATGGACGCCGCCCTGCCCGGCAGCGGCACCCTGGAGGAACGCGAGGAGCGGCTGCGGGCGCGCGTGCAGCTCGACCCGGACGACGTGCTGCGCGTCACGACGCCCGTCCTCGACGAGCTGCGCCGCCGCACGGGAAACACGTTCTGGCTGCCGGAAGGTGAGGACTTCAGCATCGGCCTCGTGCGGAACCAGCCGTGGGGCGGGTACAACTGGCCGCTCGGGAACCTGCGCAGCCGCATCGACATCAACGTGGACCTCCCCGTCCTCCTGCCGAGCCTGCCGGACCTGATGGCGCACGAAGGCTACCCCGGGCATCACACCGAGCATTCCGGCAAGGAGGCGCGCCTCGTGCGGGAGCGCGGCTGGCACGAGCACAGCATTCAGCTCATCAACGCGCCGGAATGCGTGGTGTCCGAGGGCATCGCCGTGAACGCGCTGGACGCCGTGATGACGCCCGCCGAGGTGCGCGAGTGGCTGACGGGCGACCTGAGCCGCGTGGCGGGCCTCGACCCGGACGACGTGCGCGCCTGGCTGGCCCTGCAGGACGCGCGGGAGAGTGCGCGCGGCGTGAACGGCCACGCGGCCCTGATGCTGCACGAGGACCACGCGCCGCAGGCGCAGGTGGTGGAGTTCCTGATGCGGTACAACGTCGTCAGCGAAGCCCGCGCCCTCAAGAGCCTGGAGTTCATCACGCACCCCAGCTTCCGCAGTTACACCTTCACGTACAGCGTCGGTGGGCGGCTCGTGCGCCGCGCCATGCAGGCCGGGGCGCCGCGCGAGGTGTTCGCGCGTCTGCTGACGGAGCCCGTCACGCCCGGCGAACTCGCCCGCTGACCATGCCCGGCGGGGCACCGTTCCCCGGAAAGCATTTGCCCCGCCCGCGCAGGCGTACCCTGACCGCATGACCGTCACGCCAGACCCTGCCACTCCCCCCAGCGGCCACCCTTCCAGCGCCCTCCCGGACCAGCCGGGCCAGGCGTCTTCCGGAAGGACTGACCTGCAGCTGGGGTACTCCTTCTGCCCGAACGACACCTTTATCTTCTACGCCCTGTCGCACGGACGCACCCCGTCCCCGCTGCCGGTCACGGAAGTGCTGGAGGACGTGCAGACCCTCAACGACTGGGCGGGCGAGGCGCGGCTCCCCATCACCAAGATCAGTTACCGCGCGTACTTCAGCGTCATGCGGGACTACGTCGCGCTCCGCAGCGGCGGCGCCCTCGGGCGCGGCGTCGGGCCGCTCATCGTCGCCCGGACGGACCTGGGCGACCTGAACGGCCTGACGGTCGCGTCGCCCGGCGCGCTCACCACCGCCGAACTGCTCCTGCGGATCGTGTACCCCGGCGTGAACGTCGTCCGCATGCGCTACGACGAGGTGATGCCCGCCGTGGAACGCGGTGAGTACGGGGGGCAGCAGGTGCACGCGGGCCTCATCATTCACGAGTCGCGCTTCACGTACCCGCAGCACGGCCTCACGAAGCTCCTCGACCTGGGCGCGTGGTGGGAGGGCGAGACGGGCCTGCCCCTGCCGCTCGGCGCGATCCTCGTGCGGCGCGACCTGCCGGACGACACGAAATGGGCGCTGAACGAAGCGGTCCGCGCGAGCCTGCAGTACGCGTGGACGCACCCGCAGGAACCGAAGGCGTACATCCGTCAGCACGCCCTGGAAATGAGTGACGACGTGATGCAGGCGCACATCGACCTGTACGTCAACACCTTCTCCGACGACGTGGGCGAAGAGGGCGAACGTGCCGTGCAGGAACTGTACCGGCGGGCCGTCCAGGCAGGCGCCGTGCAGGACACCGGCCTGCCGCTCTTCGTGACGCCGCAGGACTGAAACGGACTGATCCGACTGGAAGGAGCAGGCAGAAGCGGATTCCGGATGACAGGGCACGGCACGCGCCGCGTGCCAGGGGGGTGGGAGGCGGGTACGTCGCTCTGGGCGATGCGCTTCCCGCCCCCTGATGTCATGCTGGGGCATGACGACGATACCTGGGCGGGCGTGGGTGCGGGGCGTACTGGACGTGCTGAGAGAGGCGGTGGAGGGCGGCGCGCCCGGTCAGGGGACGGCGTTCCTGGACGGGACGAAGGCGGACGGGAGCGGCAATCACGGGCTGCTGGCGACGCTGGACGCGCTGACGGCGGCGCAGGCGAGCGAGGGGACGGCGCTGGGCCTGAGCGTGGCGGCCCACGCGGCGCACGTGGCGTACCACATGGAGGTCATGGTGCGCTGGGCGCACGGGGAGCGCGGCCCGTTCGACTGGGCGGGGAGTTTCGGGTCGGGCCGCGTCACGGCGCGGGAGTGGGAGGCGCTGCGGGAGCGGGTGCGGGCGGCGTACGCGGCCCTGCAGGCGCAGGCGGTCCTGCCGGACGGGGAGCCGGAGGAGGACGCGGCGGGCGGTCTCGCGGGGGGCGTCGCGCACGTCGCGTACCACCTGGGCGCGCTGCGTCAGCTGGTGAAACTGCTGCAGTGACGCGCGGGGCAACGGCACCCGGCTGGGGCGTGTCCCGTCCACTTCCCGCAGGGTGGGAACCTCACCGCCTCCCCTTCCATTTCCGGGACCGCGTCCGCGCTCCTGCTCTTTTCACCCGGATGAACTCCGCGCACGGCGGGGGCGTTCACCTGCAGCCGGATCACCCGAAGATGCTGAGCGGCAGGAGGGCGCTCACGGTGTAGTTGGGGGCGTCCACGATCTGACTGATGCGGAGGTCCACGCACGCGCTCGCCAGGATGTACGCGTCTGGCACACTCAGCGCGTGCGTGCGCGTCATGTACGCGAGCAGGCCCTGCAGGGCGGTGCGGGCGGCGTCCATCAGGTCGGGCGCGTGACCGGTCGCGGCGTAACTCCCGGCGCTCCACAGGCCGGTCGGTTCGGGCGGCGCGCGGAACTCCGGGGTGCGGACGGGATGGTCCCGCATAACCGTGACGCGCAGCGTGAGCTGGCCGTCCATCTCGATGCCGGTGCCGCTCAGTTCGCCGTCGCCCTGCGCGGCGTGCAGGTCCCCGGCGCTCAGCAGGGCGCCCGGCACCTCGACGGGCAGGTAGAGGGTGCTGCCGCTCACGAGCTGCCGGATGTCCATGTTGCCGCCCACCTGCCGGGGCGGACTGGTGACGTGCGGGCCGGGCGCGGCAGGCGCGACACCGATGACGCCGGGAAACGGTGCGAGCGGCACGCGGATGCCGGGCCGGAAATCCGTGTACGTGCGGGCGCGCAGGTCCCAGACGTGCGTGTACCCGCCCGCCGGGAGGTGCGGCGCGAGCGCCCGGTCGAGCAGGCCGATGCCGTCCGGACGGCAGCCGGTCCAGCCCCACGCGGCGGGCCGCACGTCCAGAATGTCGATGGCGAGCGTGTCGCCCGGCTCGGCCCCCTGCACGTGGACGGGCCCGGTGAGCGGGTGGCCGCGCAAGCCGCCCGTGGAAGGCCGGACCGGGTACGCGGCCGCGAGCACGGCGTCCCGCAGGTCCGGGGCGAGGTGGGCGGGCAGGGCGAGTTCGCCCGCCTGGACGCGCCGGGCGACGCTGCCGTACGACGCGTCCAGCGTGTCGAGCGTGACGGTGTCGCCGCTCCGCACGGTGAGGGCGGGCGTGAGGGCGGCGTCCCAGACGGTGTGGACGGACTGCGTTCCCAGGTGGTGCGTGCCGGTCATGCGTCAGGGTAGCGTGCCCGCACCGCTCACCGGCCCGTGGGGCTGGGCGTCATACGGTTTTGATCCGATTCCAGGGATGCCGGAAACAGCGAAGGCATCCCTTCTTGGGCAGAACGGACGCCCTACAGGACGCCTGCCCGCTTCTTGGGCAGAACGGACGCCCTACAGGACGCCTGCCCGCTTCTTGGGCAGAACGGACGCCCTACAGGACGCCTGCCCGCTTCTTGGGCAGAACGGGAGGAGTGGCGTGGCCAGCCGCGTCCGTTCACGACGATACGCCCTACAGGACGCCTGCCCGCTTCCTGGGCAAAACAGCGCCCATGACTGGGACAGCTCCGCAGGAGAGGACGCCTGCCCGCTTCCGTCTCCTCAAAACCGTACTTGTTGGCGCCCTTGTCACTCGGCTGAACGCTACAAGTTCAGCTCAACACCATATCAGACGTCCTGGGTGGTGGGACGGATGAGCAGTTCGTTGATGGCGACGTGTTCCGGCTGCGTCAGGGCGTACAGCACGGCGCGCGCCACGTCGTCCTCGTGCAGGAACGCCGCGTCCGGCCTGCCGTTCCGCCAGAATTCCGTGTCCACCCGGCCCGGCTCGACGATGGTGACGCGCACGCCCTGCCCGCTCACTTCCTTGCGGATGCTGTCGCCCATCCCGGAGATCGCCCACTTGGTGGCGCTGTACGGGCCGGGGTTGGCGACGCGTCCGGCGACGCTGCCCACCAGAAAGAAATGCCCCCGCGCCTTCACGATCTCCGGCAGGGTCGCGCGTGCAGTGAGGGCCGCGCCGAGCACGTTGGTGAGGATCATGTCCCGCCACTCGTTCGGGGTGGGGTCGCCGCTCGCGTACCTGCCGGTCCCGGCCGTGAAGCCCGCGTTCGCGAAGGCCGCGTCCAGCCGCCCGAAGCGCTCCAGGGTGGCCTGCACGGCCGCCTCCAGTTCCGTCCACTCGGTCACGTCCACCTTCAGGGCCAGCGCCTTTTCCTGGCCGAGTTCGGCCGCCAGGACCTCCAGCCGGTCAAGGCTGCGGGCCGTGAGCACCACGCGGTACCCGGCCTGCACGGCGTGCCGCGCGACCGCCGCGCCAATTCCCATGCTGGCCCCCGTGATGAAGAGGACTTTGCCTTCCGCGCCCTTGTGATCGGTCATGGCGGCAGGCTACCGGGCGCGCGGGAGACCAACCGCGCCGCACACCACCGAATGAAGAGAGCGTAAGGAGGCCAGTCAGGGCGCGGACGCGGGCGCCGCCGCTGGAAATGCTCTACGCTGGCGGCAATCCGAGTCTCGCGTCCCTGTTCCGCTCCCGTCTCTTTCTGGAGGTCCGTCATGCCTACCGTCCGTGAGGTCACGTTCAACCTGCTGCGTCAGCTGGGCCTGACCACCATCTTCGGCAATCCCGGCAGTACCGAGGAGCCGTTCCTGAAGGACTTCCCCGCAGATTTCCGGTATGTGCTGGCACTGCAGGAGGCGAGCGCGGTCGGGATGGCGGACGGGTACGCGCAGGGGTCGGGGAGGCCCGCGCTGGTGAACCTGCACACGGCTCCGGGCGTGGGAAACGGGATGGGGAACATCATCACGGCGGCGCGCAACAAGACGCCGCTGATCATCACGGCGGGACAGCAGACGCGCAGGACGCTGCTGATGGAGGCGTTCCTGAGCAACGTGCGCGCCACGGAGCTGCCGCTCCCACACGTGAAGTGGAGTTACGAGCCGGTGCGGGCGCAGGACGTGCCGGCCGCGTTCATGCGGGCGTACGCGGAGGCGGTGCAGGCGCCGGCGGGGCCGGTGTTCCTGTCGTTGCCGCTCGACGACTGGGACCAGGAGGCGGAGGGGGAAGCGGTGCTGCGGAGCGTGTCCGGGCGGGTCGCGCCGGACCCGGAACGGCTGGAGCTGGTGGCGGCGGCCCTGCGGGGCGCGCGGAATCCGGCGCTGGTGATGGGGGCGGGCGTGGACCGCAGCGGCGGGTGGGGGGCGGGCGTGGCGCTGGCGGAGACGCTGGGGTGCGCGGTGTACGGCGCGCCGATCGCGGAGCGGCTGGGGTTCCCGACCACGCACCCGCAGTACCGTGGGCCGCTGCCGTTCGCGATTCTGCCGCTGGGGCGGGCGCTCGCGCCGCATGACGTGGTGGTGGTGGTGGGCGCGGAGGTGTTCCGGTACTACCCGTACGTGCCGGGAGAGTACCTGGCGGGCGGGACGAGGGTTTGGCAGCTGACGGACGATCCGGCGGAGGCGGCGCGCGCGCCGGTGGGGGACAGCGTGATCGGGGACGCGCGCCTGTGCCTGGAGGGGCTGTCGGCGCATCTCGCGGACTTCGTGCCGGGGTGGGGGCGGGCGGTGAGCGCGTCTCCCCCTCCCGCCGCCACGCCGGACGGGGGGCCGGCGACCGTGCCGCCTTCTCCTGCTCCCGCACCGGGGGACGCCCGCCTGACGGCGCGGGACCTGTTCGCGCTGGTGGCGCAGGAACGGCCCGACGATTCGGTGGTGGTGCAGGAGGTGCCGAGCAGCATTCCGGCCCTGATGCGGCACCTGAAGTTCAGCGGGCCGGGCCGGTACTTCACGATGGCGAGCGGCGGGCTGGGCTTCGGGCTGCCCGCCGCGGTGGGTCTGGCCCTCGCGGAGCGGGACGGGGGGCGTGGGTGGCCGGTGCTGGCGTTCATCGGGGACGGGTCGCTGCACTACAGCGTGCAGGCGCTGTGGTCGGCGGCGCAGCTGGGCGTGCGGGTGGTGGTGGTCGTGCCGCGCAACGGCGAGTACGGCATCCTGAAGATGTTCGCGCGGCAGGAAGGCACGCCGGGCGTGCCGGGCCTGGACCTGCCGGGCCTGGACGCCGTGCGGATCGCGCAGGGGTACGGCGTGACGGCCCTGGCGGCACGGACGGCGGACGAGGTGAGGTCGGCGCTGAGGGACGCGCTGCGGCGGGACGGTCCGACCCTGATCGAGGTGCCGGTCACGCCGGAACCCGGCAAGCTGCTCGGCTGAACGGGTCGCCGCTTGCGGGGTGGGGGCCGTGAACTGCTCTAGACTGCCCGCATGAAGTTCACCATCATCGTTCTGGATTCGGTGGGCGTGGGGGCCCTGCCCGACGCCGCCAGTTTCGGCTCTCCTCCCGGCGACGGCGGGTCGCACACCCTGAACCACACGCTGGCGCGGACCGGCGTGCAGCTTCCGAACCTCGCGCGGCTCGGCCTGGGCCGACTGCCGACCGTGCAGGGCGTGCCGGACGCGGGGGACGTGACGGGCGCGTTCGGGCGGATGCTGGAGGTCAGCCCCGGCAAGGACACCAGCACCGGGCACTGGGAGTTCATGGGCGTGCAGCTGACGCATCCCTTCCAGGTGTTCCCGGACGGGTTCCCACCCGCCGTGATGGACGCCTTCAATGCCGCGACGGGGCGGGGGTTCCTGTGCAACCGGCCGTACAGCGGCACGGACGTCATCCGGGATTTCGGGCCGGAGCACCTGCGGACGGGGGACCCCATCGTGTACACCAGTGCCGACAGCGTCTTCCAGATCGCGGCGCACGTGGACGTGGTGCCGGTGGAGACGCTGTACGAGTGGTGCCGCGCGGCGCGTGAGATCCTGCAGGGCGAGTACGCGGTGGCGCGCGTGATCGCGCGGCCTTTCCGGGGGAGCGCGCCGGACTTCGAGCGGGCGGGCGAGCTGCGGCACGACTACTCGCTGACGCCGCCCCCGACGGTCCTGACGGCGCTGCGCGCGGCGGGCCGGGACGTGGTCGGCATCGGCAAGATTCCCGACATCTACGATCATCAGGGGTTCAGCGAGGAGATCCACACGGACGACAACCCGGACGGTATCCGCAAGACGCTCACGCGCATGCGCTCGGACTTCGACGGGCTGGTGTTCACGAACCTCGTGGATTTCGACGCGAAGTACGGGCACCGGCGCGACCCGGCCGGGTACGGCGCGGCCCTCGCGGCTTTCGACGCGGCCCTGCCGGACCTGATGGCGGCCGTGCCGGACGACGGAGCGCTCGTGATCATCTCGGATCACGGGAACGACCCCACGTGGCACGGCAGCGACCACACCCGCGAGTACGGGATGCTGCTCGCGTACCGCCCCGGGCTGGGCGCGGTGGACCTGGGGGAGCGCGCGACGTTCGCGGACGTGGGCGCCACGGTCGCCGAGGCGCTCGGTGCGGCGTGGGACGGTCCCGGCACGAGCTTCTGGGGTCAGCTGCAGTGAGCGTGCGGGGCGGGGTGGCGGGACCGGAGAGTTTCGCGTACACCCTGACGCTCGGCGGGCGGTACGCGGGCACGCAGGAGTGGGTGGTGCGGCCGGAGCGTTCCGGCGTCGTGACGCGCGTGCAGACGGAGTTCGGCGGGGCGCTCCCGGCGGCCCGGAAGGTGCAGGAGTCGCGGCTCGACCCGGCGTCCGGGCAGAGCGTGGCGTACGCGGAGGCGGAGGGCGGGAATCGCCGCCCGCACTTCGAGACGCTGTTCGACGCGGCGACCGGCCTCGTCACGCTGCGGCAGGGCAAGGACGAGGCGACGCAGCCGCTGGTGGAGGGGTACCACGACCCGCTGTCGCTGCTGCTGTGGCTGCGTTCGCGTCCGCAGGAGGCCGCGTCCGTGCCGCTCACCGTACGCATGGTGGGTGGGCGCGTGCACGTGCAGGCCCTGCCGGACAGCGATGTGCACGGTCTCGCGGCGCACGTGTACTTCCTGCGGCCCGGCGGGGCGTACGTGTACGTGGAGCGGGACGCGCCGCACCGCCTGCTGCGCCTGATCCAGCCGAGCGATTTCGGTCCGGTGGAGGCCCTGCTGACGCTGGAGCACGCGGGCGCTCGCCGCGAGCATTCCCGCGCCGGGGGCGCGCGTGACGCCGTGCGCGGCGAGCGCCCGCCGCCCGGCAAGCCGCGCCGTCGCCGCTGACGCGCGCTCACCCCTTCGCCGGGGCGGAGGTCCGTCGCACGTAAGCGAGCACTTCCATGGTTCCGCTCCAGCACCTCCACCACCCGCGCCGCCCGGTCATCGAAACGGAGGACGGTCTGGTGACAGACGCTCCCTCCACACCCGCCGGGACGGTCGGCCCCGTTCCGAATCCCGATCACTCGCCCCGTCCGGCCGTCCCGGCGGCGGGCGTTGTGGCGACACACGCCAGAGGTAACTTCATGAACATCCTGAAAGGTGAGGCGGCCCGTGCCGCCCTGACGCGCACGTTCTCCGAGATTCCCGTGCCGGACAGCGTGCTGGACCGCAACGAGCGGCTGTTCGGAGAACGGCTCACGCCGGAACAGGTGGTGGACCGCATCCTGAAGGACGTGCAGGCGCGCGGCGACGACGCCCTCCTCGACTGGACGGAACGCCTCGACGGGTTCCGCCCGGACCGCCTGGAGGTGACGGCGGACGAACTCGCGGCGGCGAGCGTCGCGCCGGAACTGCACGCCGCGATCGAACTGGCGATCTCGCGCGTGCGGGCCTTCTACGAGCAGCAGCCCGCGCACGGCTTCCTGAACCACGGGCCGGACGGCGCGCTCGGGCAGCTGGTGCGGCCGCTCGGGCGGGTGGGCGTGTACGTGCCGGGCGGCCTCGCGCCGCTCGTCAGCACCCTGATTCACACGGCGATCCCGGCGCAGGTGGCGGGCGTGCCGGAACTCGTCGTGTGCAGCCCCGTGGGCCGCGACGGGGACATTCACCCGGCAGTGCTGGTCGCGGCGCGCCTGATCGGCGTGACGCGCGTGTTCCGGCTGGGCGGCGCGCAGGCCATCGCGGCCCTCGCGTACGGGACGGCGTCCGTGCCGGGCGTCGACAAGATCGCCGGGCCGGGCAACCTGTTCGTGGTGATCGCCAAACGCATGGTGTTCGGCCAGGTGGGCATCGAGAGCCTGCCCGGCCCGACCGAGACGCTGGTCCTCGCGGACGACAGCGCCGACGCGCGCTACGTGGCCGCTGACCTGCTCGCGCAGGCGGAACACCTGGGGGCCGAACCGGTCCTCGTGAGCACCAGCCGCGAGCTGCTGGTGGCCGTACAGGCCGAACTGAACGGTCAGCTGGAGGCCCTGCCGGAACCGAACCGCGGCTGGGCGCGCGACAGCGTGGACGCCCGCATGAAGATCGTGCTGGCGGACACGCTGGACGAGGCGCTCGACCTGTCGAACGTGTACGCGCCCGAGCACCTGTGCCTGCTGACGCGCGACCCGTGGTCCCTGCTGGGGCGCGTGCAGCGGGCGGGCGGCGTGTTCGTCGGCGAGAGCAGCATGGAGGCCCTCGGGGATTACCTGGCCGGGCCGAGTCACGTCATGCCGACGGGCGGCACGGCCCGCTTCATGAGCCCGGTGAACGTGCGTGACTTCCAGAACATCATCTCGGTGGTGGGCATCAACGAGGAGACGCTGCGGCGCGTGGGGCCGGCCGCCGCGCTCCTCGCGCGCACCGAGGGTCTGGAAGCGCACGCGCGCGCCATCGAGTCGCGCCTGAACACGCAAGGCTGACCCTGTTCGGGCGGTGGGGGCGGCGCGCGGAGACCGGACGCGTGCCGCCCTTTCCTGTGGCGCGGTCCCGGGGGTGCGCGTGCCGGAATGGTGAACTTCTGGGATGTGTGTCCGCGCTGCCGCAGGTATGCTGGGGCCGTGCTGCTCGCCTTTCTCGCCTTCGTTGTTCTGCTTGCCGGGTTCGTCGCGTACGCCGCCGACAACATCGCGCGGCGCGCCGGTCGCCGTCACCTTCGTCTGTTCGGGCTGCGGCCCAAGACGACGGCCCTGATCGTGGCGGTCGCGGCGGGCATGGGCATCAGTCTGGCGAGCATGCTGGCGTTCTTCGCGCTGAACCGGCAGGCGATCCGCAACATCGAGCAGGCGGACCTGCTGCGCCGCGAACTGAACACCCTGAAAGGCGACGTGAAGGTCGTCCGTTCCGACCTGAGCAAGGCGCAGACGGAACGGGACGCCGCGAACGCCCGCGCCGAGGAGGCCCGCGCGGCCGGACAGCGCGCCGTGCAGCAGCTGACGCAGGCGCAGACGGCGCTGGAGTCGGCGCGGACATCCACCGCGCGCCTGAAGTCGCAGGCGACGACGCTGCAGGGACAGGCGCGTGACCTGCAGGCGCGCGTGAAGACCCTCACGGCGCTGCGCGGCGCGCTGGAGGCGCGCGCCATCAGCAACCGGCGCGCGCTGCTCGCGTCGCAGGCGGAACTGGCGACGTCGCAGAAGAACCTGACCGGCGCGCAGGGCCGCGCCAGCACCCTCGACCGGCGCCTGAGCGACGTGCAGGCGCAGATCACGGTGCTGGACCGCCGCAACGCGGCCGCGCAGGCGCAGGCGCAGAGTGCCAGGACGCGTGCCGTGCAGGCGCAGGCGCAGGTGGACGCCCTGCAGGACCAGCTGGCGGTCCTCGACCGGTCGCGCGCGCAGGTGACGGCGCAGCGCGATCAGGCGGCCGGGCAGCTGCGGACCCTGCAGGACCAGCTGACGGCGGCCCGCACGCAGGCGGCGCAGGCGCGGACGCAGGCGGGCAGCGCGGTGCAGCAGGCGACGCAGGCGCGCGCGCAGCTCTCCACGCTGACGGTGCAGCGCGACACGGTCCGCAAGGACCTCGCGGCGCTCAAGGCGACGGTGGCGGGCCTGCAGGCGCAGGCGCTCGCCCTGAAGAACGACAACGACACGCTGCGCCTGAGCCTGAGCAGTTCGCAGGCAGACGTGAAGCACCTCGAGGACGAGTACACGCGCGCCACCAGCGAGCTGAGCGCGAGCCGCAACACGGAGCTCAGCTACTCCAAGAACAGCATCGTGTACGGCGGCGTGGTCGCGTCCGTCCGCAGCCTCGACAGCTTCCTGGACGCGGCGGGCACGGCGGCGTCCGCGCGGGGTGCGCGCGGCGCGCCGCCCGCGCGGCTCGCGGCCCCGGCACGGCAGTCGCTCGAATCGGCCCTGCGGGGCCTGAACGCCAGCGCGTACGTGCTGTGCCGCGCGAGCGGGAACTCCGCGGCGGGCTTCGCGGTGGACCTGACGTGCGACGCGCGCCCGAACACCCTGATCTTCACGCACGGCAGCGTCATCCGGCGCGCGACCATCAACCTGAAGGCAGGCGACGAGGCGCTGCGCGGGCAGGTGCAGGACCTGATCGGGGACGCGGTGCTGGACCTGACGCGGCGCGGCGTGCCGCTGGAGAACGTGCTGAACGGCGGCCTGAACACCGCGAGCCTCTTCAGTCTGCTGACGCGCCTCGCGGAGCGTGGGGGCAGCACGGCCGTGGTGGGCGTGATGCCGCGCGACGACGTGAAACCGAGCAGTCAGGTGGACCTGTACGCCGACATCGTGCAGTGATCCCGGCGTGAGCTGAGCGCCTGAAGGTCCGCCGCGCGGAACGCGAAGCCCCCTTCCGGCGGCGAGCACCGGGACCCGAATGGGGCGGGCCAGGCACTTCAGCGGGATGCCCACCACAGCAGGGGGCCGTCGTCGCCGTCCGGGTCGTCGGCCTGGCCGATGTGCGTGAAACCGGCCTTCTGGAGGACGCGGGCACTGGCGGGGTTGTGCGGGGCGGTGAAGGCCGTGACGCGCCGCACGCCGGGCAGGTCGTGCCAGTGCGGCAGGAGCGCCCGGAGCGCCTCGGTGGCGTAGCCTTCGCCGCGCGCGTCGGGGTTCAGGCCGTACCCGATCTCCAGGTCGCCCTGTCCGTCCGGGTCGCCCTTCTGTCCCATCAGGCCGATGGCGAGGCGGTCCTGGCGGCGCACGAGCACGAACTGCCCGCTGGGTCCACCGGCGGCGAGCAGGTGCGGCAGCAGCGGGAGCGCGTCGCCGGGCCATGTAGCGGGCACGCCGATCAGGTGGTCGTGCCCGTCCAGGTGCAGGGTGTGCGTGAAGCCGGAGGCGTCCGGAGCGAGGTTCAGGCGGGCCTGCATGAGGTCCGGCGTGAGTTCTGGCAGGCGCAGGCGGGCCGTGTGGAAGGTCAGCATGCCGTGGCCTGACGGGTCGGGACATTTGTAAGCTGGGGGGTTGTCATGTCAGTGTCCGGAGTCTACACTCGCGGGACTTCAATTGAGTGACCGTGCCGGACCGCGCCCAGCGTCCGTGAGCACGGCGGGTGAACGCATGCCGGTCCTTCAGGTCTCCACAGCCCATCAACTTCTGCCCCGGCCCGCGCTGGAACCGCTTCAGCTGGTTCAGACGGCCCCGGCGCGCAGGCGCGTCATGCTGCTCGCCGACTACGTGCACCCCTTCGTGTACCGCACGGGGTTCCCGCAGGGCGTGCCGGACGTGGACCTCGTGCTGGCGGCGGGCGACCTGCCCGGCTACTACCTGGAGTACCTGGCGACCAAGCTGCCGGTGCCGGTGCTGTACGTGCCCGGCAACCACGAGAACGAGTACGTGAACGAGGGCGACGGCCGCATCCCGGCGCGCGGCGTGACCAACATCCACGGGCGCGTGGTGACGGTGGCGGGCCTGCGGATCGCCGGGTGGGGCGGCGTGCCCCGCTACCGCGCGGACGGCGAGGGGCAGTACACGGACTTCCAGGCGCGCGTCGGGCTGGGCCTGCTCGCGCTGCGGGCCCGCAGGGGCGTGGACATCCTGCTCACGCACGCGCCGCCCACCGGTCCGCACGCCGGGACGGACTACGCGCACCGGGGCTGCGCCGCCATCCAGACCTTCATGGACCGCCGTCACCCGAAGCTGGTCGTGCACGGCCACATCCACGAGTACGAAGGCAAGAAGCTCTCGTACCAGGATCAGAGCAGCGGCGCAGAGGTCATGAACGCGTACGGGTACCACATCGTCGACATCTGAACAGGCGCCATCTGAACCGCCGAGATCCGGACTGCCGGGAGGCGCAACGACGGGTCAGTTCAGAGGCTTGATCTGACAGAGGAGCGCCGCCCGGTCTGCTGACCTGGGCGGCGCTCCTTCTGCATGGACTGTCCGGCCGGGTCGGGCGTGCGGATCAGTGCCCGTGCCGCTGAACTTCAGGAGTCCAGCTCAAAATCGTATCAGTCTGCGATGAGACGCACGTCGACGTTGCCGCGCGTGGCGACGCTGTACGGGCAGACGTTGTGCGCGTCGTGCATGAGTTTCTCGGCGGTTTCGCGGTCCACGCCGGGGATTTTGACGTGGAGTTCCACGTCGAGCGCGAAGGCCAGTCCGGCTTTCTGCAGGCCGACCATGGCGGTGACTTCGCTGGCGCTGGTGTCGATCTTGCTGCGGCGGCCGACGACGCCGAGGGCGCTCTGGAAGCAGGCGGCGTATCCGGCGGCGAAGAGCTGTTCGGGGTTGGTGCCCTGGCCGCCGTCGCCGCCCATCTCGCCGGGGACGCTGAGGTGCAGGTCGAGGCGGTCGTCGCTGCTCCGGACGGTGCCGGAGCGTGCGCCCTGTGCGGTGGCCTGTGCGGTGTAGATGTTGCTCATGGTGAAACCTCCGGGCCGATCATGCGCCGCCACGGGGGGCGGGACGGTAAGAACGGCACCGTTACTGGACACACCCTCCTCCCAATTCATACTCACCTGAGTATGATACTTACTCTACTCATCTGAGACTCCTATGCTGGGGGCAGTTCCACACCAACCCGGAGGATTCATGGTTCAGACCGCGCTCGACCTGCTCGCCCAGGCCCTCACCCGGCTGCTCTCGGTACTGCCCGTCCTGCTCGTCGCCGCGCTCGTCCTGATCGCGGCCCTCCTCACGTACCGGCTGCTCGGCCGGGACCGCCTGCGCGCGGGGCTGCGCTGGGCCACCGACCGCGGCTGGAGGCTCGGCCGCTGGGTGCTGGTGCCTGTCGCACTGGGCGCGGCCACCCTGATGACCGACATCGCCCACCGCAGCGTGCAGGCGCGCATCGGCGGGCAGGTCAACGCCCGCTACACCAACACGGCCGACCCGAACACCGCACAGACGGTGCAGCAGGCACCGACCGTCACGTACCTCAGCGAACGCACGTACACCCGTACCCTCGTGATCCCGCCGGAACTGCTGCGGCAGGTGCGCCGCGAGGGCGTGCAGGTCCTCGCGCCGTACCTGCAGGATCCCAGCAGCGAGAATATCCTGCGGCTGCGTGACCGCTTCACGCGCAGCGGGCAGAACGTCGTGTTCAGCCGCGAGGCGACACTGCAGAGTGAGGAGTTCATTCCGCTCGACACGAGCCGCGTGAGCGCCGAACTGCTCGCCGTGAACGCCGCCGACCGGCAGAGCGCGTACAACGCGGCGTTCACGGCCCTGTACCGGTTCCGGAACCCGCTGGCGCAGGCGGCCACCGTGCGCTTCCAGTTTCCGCTGCCGCAGGGGTCCGGCACGCTGAGCGGCTTCACCATGAGCATCGACGGGCAGTCGTTCACGTCCACGGACCTCTCGTCGGGCAGCAGCACCTGGGAGGGCCGCGTCGCGCCGGGCGCGGTGACGGAGGTGCGCGTCACGTACCGGCACCAGGGCGCGCGCGGCTGGAATTACGACCTGTCCGCGCGGCGCGAACGGGTCCGGGACTTCGAGCTGACGCTGCGGACCGATCAGGCCACCCGGTTCCAGCGCTACAGCCTGTACCCGACCGGCGTGACGGGCGGCACCTTCGGCGGGCCGCAGACGCTGAAGTGGCAGCTGCAGAACGCCATCACGGCGCAGAACATCGCGGTGGTGTTCGCGCAGGGGTCGGTACGGGAGACGCTGCTCAAGCTGTACGCCTTCCTGCCATTCTGTCTGCTGGGCGGCGTGCTGCTGGTGGCCGTGTGGGGGTGGCTGCGGCGCCTGCCGGTACTGCCGGTGCGGCTCGCGCTGGCGGTGCTGGGCCTGAGTCTGGGCTTCGCGGTGGGCGGCGTGCTGACCGGGTACCTGCCGCCCGTCCCGGCGGAACTGCTGGGCGCGGCCCTGGCGTTCCTGCTGGCCGTGCTGTGCCTGGGGCGGGCGTTCGTGTGGCCGCTGCTGCCGGTGGTGCTGGCGCCCGTGACGTTCCTGTGGGTGGGGAATGCCGGGCTGCTGCTGAGCGTGCTGGCTGTGGCGACGCTGCTGCTGTTCCTGCGGGCCGGGGCAGGGCAGGTGGGCGCGGTGCAGGTGGCCTGAAAGCCGCGCCCACGGCAGGCGGGCCGCTCACCCGGAAGTGCGGGTGGGCGGCCTCCTTTATGCTGTGGGCATCCCGGAAAGGGGGCCGCCGGGCGTGCCGCTGACCGCTGCACGGTGGACGCACCGCCGACAAAAGCTGATCGTTCTGGTAATCTTCTCTGACCGCCCGTCCGCGTGCACCGCACGAACGTTCATTCCGCCTCTCCCCCACCGAGGTCCACCATGCGCAAGAACACCTTCCTGACCGCCCTGCTGCTCGCCTCCACCGCCGCGCCCGCCCTGACCGCGCAGGCCCAGGCGCAGAAGACCACCCTCACGGTCTTCATGGGATCCCAGCAACGCCCCGAGATCTTCCAGCCGCTCTTCGACCGCTTCACGCGCCAGAACCCCAACATCAGGGTCCGCATCGAGCAGGGCGGCGCGACCAGCGAAGCGCAGAACAGCTACCTCACCACCGTCCTCGCCGCCAAGGACCCCAGCCTCGACATCTTCCTGATCGACGTGGTGCGCCCCGCCACCTTCGCCGCCGCCGGGTGGGCCGAACCGCTCGACAGCTACATCCCCAGCAAGGACGCCTATATCAAGGCCTTCCTGCCCGGCACCATCGCCTCCGCCACCGTGAACGGCAAACTGTACGCGCTGCCCGCCTTCACGGACGCGCAGTTCCTGTACTACCGCAAGGACCTGCTCGCCAAGTACAAGGCCAAGGTCCCCACCACCTGGGACGAACTCGCCAGCACCGCCGCGAAGATCACTAGGGCCGAGGGCGGCAACCTGCAGGGCCTGAACTTCCAGGGCGCGCCCATCGAGGGCGCCGTCTGCAACTTCCTGGAACTGCTGTGGTCGGCGGGCGGCGACGCGCGCAACGTGGACAGCGCCCAGGGCCAGCAGGGTCTCGGGTTCCTCGTAAACGCCGTCAAGACGAAACTCAGCCCCGCCAGCAGCGCCGAGATGAAAACCGACGACTCCCGCCAGCAGTTCCAGGCCGGAAACGTCCTGTTCGGCATGAACTGGAGTTACGCCTGGGCGCACTTCCAGGGCAACAGCCCCGACCCCACCAAGGTCAAGGGCAACGTCGGCGTGGCGAAACTCCCCGCCTTCGGCAAGAACGGCAGCGCCACCTGCGTCGGCGGCTGGCAGTGGGGCGTGAGCAGCTACAGCCGCAACAAGGCCGCCGCCGTGAAGCTCCTGCAGTTCATGGCGAGCGCCGACAGCCAGCGCGACCTGGCCGTGAAGGGCGCGTACCTGCCGGTGCGCCGCGCGCTGTACAACGACCCGGCCGTGGTGAGCGCCAACCCGCACTTCAAGACGCTGTTCCCGGCCGTGTCGAGCGCCCGCTCGCGCCCCGTGACGCCCGCGTACCCGCGCGTGTCGGAAATCGTCCGCACGAACGTGTCCGCCGCCGTGTCCGGCAACAAGACCGTGGACGCCGCCCTGAAAGACATGCAGCGCGACCTGGAACCGCTGCTGAAGTGAGGCGGGCCGCACTGCACGGCGGGCCGGGGCGCGCATGACGACGCCCACGCCTGCCCGCCCCCGGGCACGCCGCACGCTGAGCGAGGAGGGACTGGCGCTGCTGCTGCTGCTGCCCGCCGCCCTGATCTTCGGCGCGGTGATGCTCTACCCGATGCTCACCACCCTGTACAACAGCCTCTTCGTGAACAGCCTCACCGAACCGTACCTGGGGACGCCGTTCGTGGGCCTCAAGCACTACGCCGACATGCTGCACGACGGCCGCTTCCTGAACGCGCTGCGCAACACGCTCGTGTACGGCCTGCTGACCGTCAGCGGCTCCTTCCTGATCGGCGTGCCGATGGCGCTCGTCGCGCACGCCGAGAGCCGCGCACGCTGGCTCGCGCGCGTCGCGATGCTGCTTCCGTGGGCCATGCCGCCCGTCATCAGCGCCCTGATCTTCCAGTGGCTCTTCAACGGGCAGTACGGCGTCGTGAACGACCTGCTCGTGCGGCTGCACCTCGTCTCGTCACCCGTCGCCTTCCTGACCAGTCCGGTGCTGGCGGGCGTGGTGCTCGTCGTGACGGTCGTGTGGAAGACCTCCAGTTTCGTGGCGCTCATCGCGCTGGGCGGCCTGCAGGGCATCCCGCAGGAACTCACGGAGGCGGCCGAGGTGGACGGCGCCGGGCGGGTCCAGAGCTTCTGGCGCGTCACGCTCCCCATGCTCGCCCCGGCGCTCGCGGTGGCGTTCATCTTCCGGGCCATCAGCGCCATCCAGGTGTTCGACATCCCGTACGCCCTCACGGGCGGCGGCCCCACCGCGTCGCAGTACGGCGCGACCGAGACGCTCGGCATCTACATCTACCGCACCACGCTGGAATTCCTGGACTTCGGGTACGGCGCGGCCCTCAGCGTCGCCCTGTTCGCCGTGAGTCTCGCCATCACCGCGCTGTACGTGCGCTTCGTGCGGGGGGACGCGTGAAACGCGAGGCGCTCCCAGCACGGCTCGCGCGGTACGCGGGCCTCATCCTGCTGATCGTGGGCGGCACGTTCCCGCTCGTGTGGATCGCGCTCACCAGCCTCAAGAGCGGCCCGGAACTGCAGCAGTTCCCCGTCCAGTACCTGCCCACGCACCCCGCGTGGAGCAACTACGCGCGCGTGTTCACCGAGCAGCCCTTCGCGACGTTCTTCGTGAATTCCCTGATCGTGTCGGGCGTCAGTACCGTGCTGTGCGTGGTCGTCGCGTCGCTCGCCGCGTACGCGCTCGCGCGCCTCAAGCTGCGCCGCCGCAACGTGTACACGACGCTGGTGGTGGTGTTCAGCATGTTTCCCGTCATCAGTCTGGTCGTGCCGCTCTTCCGGATCCTGCGCGGCGCGAACCTGCTGAACACGTACCCGGCCCTGATCCTGCCGTACACGGCGCTGTCCCTGCCGGTCGCGATCCTGGTCCTCATCGCCTTCTTCGGCAGCATTCCGCGCGACCTGGAGGCGGCCGCCATGATCGACGGCTGCTCGCGGCTCGGCGCGCTGCGGCGCGTGGTGGTGCCGCTCAGCGCGCCCGGCATCGTGACGGCCGCGCTGCTGGTGTTCGTGAACAGCTGGAACGAGTTCCTGCTGGCCCTGTCCTTCAACACCAGCCGCACCATGCGGACCGTGTCGGTCGGCGTGACGCTGTACCAGGGCGAGTTCGCGTTCCCGTGGCCGCTGATTTCGGCCGCCATCGTGATCGCCGTGGTGCCGCTCGTGCTGCTGATCGTGCTGTTCCAGAAGCGTTTCGTGACCGGCCTGACCGCCGGCGGCGTCAAGGCCTGAGCGCCGCCCCACTCCCGAGCCCCGGAGGTTCCGCATGACCCACCCCGACCCGCACGCGCCCACGCAGGGCGCTCCGTCCACGTCCGAATTCCTGTGGTTCGCGCAGCTGTCCCGCGACGGCGAGTTCATCGGCACTGCTGCCAGACCGCCGCGCAGGCCCACGCTGGAGTACGTGTCCAGCCTGATCGAGACGGCAGCCGAGGCGGGCTTCACCAGCCTGCTGACCGCCACCAACTACCACTCCGAGCACGAGAACTACACGGCGGCCATCGCGGCGCTCGCCCGGACGCGCGGCGCGGGCCTCTTGATCGCGGTGCGGCCCGGCATGTTCCACCCCGCCATGTACGCCAAGATGATCGCCACCGCCCAGAACCTCTTCCCGGGGCGGGTGCGGGTGAACATCGTGACAGGCTCCAGTCCCGCCGAGAACGCCATGTACGGCGACTTCGAGGCGCACGCGCAGCGCTACGAGCGCACGCGGGAATTCATGCTGATCCTGCGGCAGCTGTGGACGCAGCCGGGACCGCAGCAGTACGCGTCGGACATCTACAGGTTCGAGAACACGGTGCTGGAGCCCGCGCCCGTGCAGCCCATCCCGCTGTACTTCGGCGGGGCGAGCGAGGCGGCGCAGCGCGTCGCGGCGGAACTCGCGGACGTGTACCTGCTGTGGGGCGAGCGGCGCGACATGCTGGAGGAACGCCTCGCGCAGATGCGGACGCTGGAGCAGGAGTACGGCAGGACGCTGCGGTACGGCCTGCGGACGCACGTGGTCGTGCGTGAGACGGAAGACGAGGCGTGGCAGGCCGCCGAGCGCCTCATCTCACGGGTGGACCCGGAGGTCAGGCGCGCCTTCGTGGAGAGTTACAGCCGCGTGGACGGCGTGGGGCAGCTGCGGCAGTTCCGGATGCTGCAGGAGGCGGGAGACAGTCTGCTGGTCGAGCCGCACCTGTGGGCGGGCGTCGGCATGGCCCGCAGCGGTGTGGGCGTCGCCATCGTCGGGAATCCGGAGCAGGTGGCGGGCAAGATCCGCGAGTACGAGGAGATGGGCATCTCGACCTTCATCTTCAGCGGCTACCCGCATCTGGAGGAGGCGCGCCGCTTCGGGGAGCTGGTCATGCCACTCCTGAAGGGCGGCACGGCAGAAGAACGGGTGCTGCACGCGACGGGCGTCGCTCCCGTCGCCTGACGGCAACACACAGTCGCGTGACGGCAACAGGTACAGCCGCCTGAAGGGGTGCCCCTCGGGGAGGGCCGTTCCTTCAGGCGGCGCGGGCGGGAGCGGCGCGTTCCGCCCGGCCGACCCCCTGGAGGTCAGCTCGGTCCGGGTTCAGGGACGGGCGGCGTGCTGCTTTTCCCACACGAGGTCGCGCAGCACCCAGCCGCAGCCGGGAAAGCGAAGTCCGGCGCGGATCTCGAAGATCAGGTAGTCGCGCAGTTCGGCGACCGTGAACCCTTCGGCGAGCAGGTCGCCCATGGTCTTCTCACCGTTCAGGGCGGCGGCCACGCGTCCGCCGCGCCCGCTGCCGAGCTGGTGGCGGAGTTTCAGGGCGTACCATGCGGAGCGGTCCATCGGGAAGAGACGGCCGGAGCGGATGCCGGCCACGACGCGTTCGGCCACCTCGAAGAGCGGCAGTTGCGCGCTCTGCGCGGCCGCGCGGACGCTGCGGCCCTCGGCGTCGTCGAAGAGGGGGAGGTCGCCCCTGAAGAGGGCACTGGGGCTGCCGATCACGGCGCACATCTGGCTCCAGTCGTCGCTGTAGCGCGCCCAGTCGGCCGTGATCTTGCCGTAGGGGGCGAGCACCTCGCCACTGACGTCCTGCACCCTGAAGCTGAAGCTGCCCTGTTCCGGCAGGAGCGGCGCGGCGTAGATGGCATCCAGGCCCTGCCAGTCGACGATGCCGCCGTTGGTGATCTGCCCGTCCTGGAAGTCCAGGAAGAATGGCAGCTCCGCGTCTGCCGTCAGCACGCCTGTCTTGCGACTCACATGAAGAAGTTCCAGCACGCCGATGAGTGGTGCGTCAAAGAACAGACCCTGCATTGAGGGTCAGCGTAGCAGGTTTCGGGGGTGGGCGTCCGTGAGAATTTTCCAGGCGTGCCCGAGTTCGCTGCTGAGGTCGCTGGCGCTCAGGCCGTAGCCGTGCCGGTCGCCCGCGAGTTCCCCGGCGCGGGCGTGGAGGCGCACGCCGCACAGTGCGGCCTGCGGGGCGGGGAGGCGCTGTGCGAGCAGCGCGGCGAGGATGCCGCCGAGGGTGTCGCCCATCCCGGCGGACGCCATGCCGGGGTGCCCGCCGCGCGAGACGTTCACGCCGTCGTCGCTGGCGATGGTGGTGGGGCCGCCCTTGAGGACGATCACGCCGCCCAGCCGGGCCTGCAGGGCGCGGGCGGCGGCGATGGGGTCTCGGACGATGTCGGGCGTGGTCACGCCGAGCAGGCGGGCAGCCTCGCCGGGGTGCGGCGTCCAGATGACCTGCGCGTGCCCGGCCCCGGCGAGGTCCGGCTGCAGGGCGTCCGCGTCGAGGACGGTCGGGAGCTGCCACGTCAGGGCCTGCCGGGCGAGGTGGGCGGCGTCCGGGCCGAGCCCCATGCCGAGCGCGACGGCGTCCGGGCGGCGGCCCGCGCGGAGTTCGGCCGCGAGGGCCGCGCCGGGATCGTGGTGCGTGCGGGCCATGAGTTCCGGGGCCTGCGTGACGGCGAGCGTGGCGACGCCCGACTCGGCGCTGTGCAGCGTGACGAGGCCCGCCCCGGCGCGCAGGGCGCCCAGGCCCGCCAGGACGGGCGCGCCGACCGTGCCCGCGTGCCCGCCGACGATCCACACGCGGCCCGCGTCGCCCTTGTGCGCGTCCGCGTGGCGCTGCGGGAGGAGCGCGGCGACCGTGTCGTCGTGCGGGCGGCGGGCGACGGCGTGCGCGTCCACCCAGGCGTGCGGCACGCCGAGGCCCGCCACGCGTACCTGCCCGGCGGCGTGCGCGGCCGGGCCGTACACCAGGGCGGGTTTCGGGCCGCCGAGCGTGACGGTGTGGTCGGCGTGCACGGTCACGTCCGGCAGGGCCGCGCTGGCCGCGTCCAGGCCGGACGGGAGGTCGATGGCGAGGACGGTCAGGGCGTGCCGGTCGCGGGCGGCGTTCAGGAGCGTGACGAGGTGTGCGAGGTCCTGCCGCATGGGGGGCCGGAAGCCCGTGCCGAGCAGGCCGTCCACCACCAGGGCCGGGACGGGTCCGGTCAGGCCGAGGGCGCGGCCGAGCGCGGCGGGCGTGAGCAGGGCGGGCTGGACGCCCACGGCGCGCAGGCGGGCGCGGTTCGCGCGGGTGAGCGGGTGCCGGGACGGCTGCGCGAGGACCTGCACGTCCAGCCCGGCGGCGTGCAGGTGCCGCGCGGCGACGAGGGCGTCCCCGCCGTTCGCGCCGCCGCCCGCGAGGAGCAGCACCCGCCCGTGCGTGGCGAACCCGTGCGCGGTGAGGGACAGGGCGGCCTGCGCGACGGCGCGGCCCGCCTCCTCCATCACGAGTTCCAGCAGGCCCGCGCGGGCGAGGCGCTCGTCGATGGCGCGCACGGCGGGCGCGTCCAGCAGCACTTCCGGCGGGCGGGCCTGGGCCTGATCGCGGGTCATGTCAGACGTGTCCGCGCACGATGAACAGCACCACGATCACCACGAGGACCAGCATGACGATCCGGGCGGTCTGCACGGCCTTCCTTGTGCGCGGGTCGCCTTTCAGTTCGTCCTGCTGTTCGCGCTGACTCTGCCGCACCGCGAGCCGCTGCCCCTTCTTGATGGCCTTGACGGACTCGGCGAGGCGACCCTGCCGCCGCAGCGCCACCCCGAGGTTGTGCTGCGCGCCCGAGTAGTCGGCGTTCAGGGCGATGGACTGCCGGTAGAGCGTCTCGGCACCTGCCGCGTCTCCGCCCTCCAGGGCCATGTTGCCCAGGTTGGTGAGGGCGCGGTAGTGGCCGGGGTCGTGCGCGATGGCCTCCCCGAAACTCTGGCGGGCCTGCCCCTCGCGGTCCTGCAGGGCGTGCAGCACGCCCAGCGTGTTGAGGGCCTCGGCGCGCGTGAGCGGTTGCGTCAGGGCCGGCTGCAGGCGCTCGCGCAGGGCGGCGTCGTCGCTGAGGCGTTCGCGGTCCGCGCCGAGCAGCGCTTCGAGGGCCGCGTGCAGCGCGTCCGGCGGAGCGTGTTCGCGCAGGGTGCGCGCGTCGGCGGCACCCATGTCGTTCAGGAGGTCGGGGAGGCGTTCCGCGAGGCGCTGCGCGACGAGCAGGCGGCGTGCCCGGACGGCCTCCTGCAGGTCGAACAGCACTTCCAGCGCGTCCTGCACGGGCATGTCGGCGTTCCCGACGCGGGCGGCAGCGAGGGCACGGCGGTACTCGCCGGCCCTGAGGTATCCGGCCCAGTCGAGGTTCAGTTCCGGCTGTGGGGTGGGGGCCGGACCCCCGTGCGGGGCGGCAGGCTCTGCGGTCACGGCAGGAAGTATAGACCGCGCGCGCGGGGAGCGGTTCAGCGGCGCATGAACGCTGGGGCGGGCGCGGCTCAGCGTCCGGCGGTGAGGCCGCCGAGCACGCGGCGCGCCCACAGGTACCGCTGCGCGAAGTACTTCTCGGACAGCGAGTTGATCGCCACCTGCCCGCCGTAGGAGTTCGCGTTGATGAAGGTCCCGTCCCCGAGGTAGATGCCGACGTGCGTCACCTGTCCGCGTCCCTCGGTGTCGAAGAACAGCAGGTCGCCCGGCTGCCACTCGCCCGCCTGCACCGGCTGGCCCGTCTGCGCCTGCTGCGCGCTCTGACGCGGGAGGTTCAGGCCGAGCGGAGTGAACACCTGCAGCACCAGGCCGCTGCAGTCGGTGCCGCTGCGGCTCGCGCCGCCGTACACGTACGGGACGCCCATCAGGTTCATGGCGAGGGCGCGCCAGTCGGGCGTCTCGCCAGTCCCGGCCTGCGGGTCCGCCGCTCCCGTGTCCTGGCCGGGGGGCGCGTCGCTGCGCGGCTCGCCGGTCGCGGAGGGCCGGGGGAGCGGCACGCCGGGCGAGTACGTGGCGGGCGCCTGCAGGCGGGCCGGGGCGGGCGGCAGGGCCGGGAGCGGTCCGGCCGTGACGCCCTGCGGGAGCAGCAGCACCTGTCCGGCCCGCAGGTCGGGGGTGCTCAGGCGGTTCAGGGCGAGCAGGTCGTCCGGGCGCACGCCGTACAGGCGCGCGACGGCGTACAGCGTCTGGCCCGGCTGCACGGTGTGGCGCGGCGCGTCCGGTGCGGGCAGAGGTGCGGCGGAGGACGGGCGGGGAGTGGGGGCGTCCAGCACGGTGACGGGCGCACTGAGTGCGTGCACGACCGGCGCAGCCTGGACTGGCTGGGCAGCCTGCACGGGCTGCGGAGCCTGGGCCGTGGGGGCGGGCGTGCCGGGCGGCAGGGCCAGCACCTGCCCCGCCTGCAGGTCCGGGGAGGTCAGGCGGTTGAAGGCCTGCAGGTCGGCGGGCTTCAGGCCGTACAGCCGCGCCACGCTGTACAGCGTCTGCCCGGGCGTGACGGTGTGGGTACGGGCGGGCAGGTACAGCACCTGTCCGGCGTGCAGGTCCGCGCTGCTCAGCCCGTTCAGGCGCAGCAGGGTCTGCACGTCCGTGCCCGCCTGCCGCGCCACGCTGTACGCGGTGTCGCCGGGACGCACGGTGTACGCCGCGTCCGACACGGCCTGCGCGGACGCGAACGGCCCGAACAGGCACGACAGGGCGAGGCCTGCCAGGGCGGCCCGGCAGGCCAGCAGCGCGTGCAGGCGGGACGGGCGGGGCAGGCGATTCCTTGGGTGGGGTCGGGGCACGCGGGACCTCGGGGCAGGTGCGGCCGGGGCGGGCCGGGCAGGTGAGCGGAGACTGAACGACAGGTGAGCGCCGGGACTTCGTCACTTTAACACTCTTCGCCGCGCGCGCTGCGACCTTTCCGGCATCCGGCACGGCAATGGAAGGCGGCGGGAGTCGTAACGCTCCCCGCCATGTTCGGCACCCACGGCGACTAGACTGCACGCATGAGTCAGCCGTTTGTCCAGAAGCGCCGCCAGACCGTGACCGCCAACGTCGGCGGGGTGCTCATCGGTTCCGGCCACCCGGTCGTGGTGCAGTCCATGACGAACACCGACACCGCCAACGCCGAAGCGACCGCCATTCAGGTCGCGCAGCTCGCGCGGGCGGGCAGCGAACTCGTGCGCGTGACCGTCAACACGCCCGAAGCGGCCGCCGCCATCCCCGAGATCGTCGCGCGGCTCCACGAGGTCGGCCTGAACGTCCCCATCGTCGGGGACTTCCACTACAACGGGCACCTCCTGCTGCGCGACTACCCGGAAACGGCCCGCCTTCTCGCGAAGTACCGCATCAACCCCGGCAACGTCGGCGCAGGCCAGCATCACGACGCGAACTTCGCCACCATGATCGAGGTCGCCAAGGACTTCGGGAAACCCGTCCGGATCGGCGTGAACTGGGGCAGCCTCGACCAGAGCGTCCTGGCGCGCCTGATGGACGAGAACGCCCGCCGCAGCGACCCGCGCAGCGGCACGGACGTCATGATCGACGCGATGGTCGTCTCCGCCCTGGAGAGCGCGCAGTACGCCGAGCAGCTGGGCCTCCCGCACGACCGCATCCTGATCAGCGTGAAGGTCAGCAGCGCGCCGGAACTGTGGCAGGTGTACCGGCAGCTGGCCGCGCAGTGCGACTACCCCCTGCACCTGGGCCTCACCGAGGCGGGCATGGGCATGAAGGGCATCGTGGCGAGCAGCGTCGCGCTGGCCCCGCTGCTCACGGAAGGCATCGGGGACACGATCCGCGTGTCGCTCACGCCGGAACCGGGCGCGCCGCGCAAGCTGGAGGTGGAGGTCGCGCAGCAGATCCTGCAGTCGCTGGGCCTGCGTCAGTTCCTGCCGCAGGTCACGAGCTGCCCCGGCTGCGGGCGCACCACATCGCAGTTCTTCCAGGAACTCGCGCAGAAGATCCAGGACTACATCCGCGATACCATGCCGGACTGGAAGGCGAAGTACCCGGGCGTGGAGGAGATGCAGGTGGCCGTGATGGGCTGCATCGTGAACGGGCCCGGCGAGAGCAAGCACGCGAACATCGGCATCAGCCTGCCCGGCACCGGCGAGGACCCGCGCGCCCCCGTGTACCAGGACGGCAAGCTGCTCACCACGCTGCGCGGCCCGCGCATCGCGGAGGACTTCCAGGCGCTGCTGGAGGAGTACGTGGAACGCACGTACGGCCAGGGGGAACCGGCAGGCGTGTGACCCGCCCGCCGGGCACCGTCCGGCCAGCGCGCGGGACGAGGGACGGGACCACAGCCTCACGCGGGCCGTGGTCCCGTTCGTCTGTGCGTGGCCCTGTTCCCCTGTCGGCCCGGCGTCCGTTACGCTGGAGGCATGAGCACCTGGGGAGTCGGAAGTTTCGAGAACGAGAGCGCCGCGATGTTCGTGAAGGAAGTCGTCGAGGACGGCCCTGTCGCGCTGGAGGAGGCGCTGGAGGTCGTGCTGGACCCGGACATGGACTACGTGGAGCTGGAGGAGGGGCAGCGGGCCGTCGCGGCGGCCGAGATCGTGCAGGTGCGCCTGAGCGGCGACACGTCGGCCGTGACGGACGCCGCGCTGCGCGCGTGGCTGGACGGTGACGACGCGGCGGACGGCGAGGCGGCCGAGGTGGGCGCCCTGCGGGACCTGGCGGTGGAGGCGCTGGGCCGGGTGCTGGGGCCGGGGTCGGAACTGCCGGAACTGTGGCAGGACGGCCCGGACGCACGCGAGTGGCTGGCGGACGTGAACCGCCTGCAGGCCGCGCTCGGCGGCGCCTGAGTGCAGGGGGGCGGGGCGGAAGCGGTTCCCCCCGAACATGAAGCCCGGCATAGCGGGAACCTGACAGCAGCCTGAAAGGGTGCATGGTAAACTCCGTCCAAGTTGAAGACCTGCGGCATCCACGGCCTCACTGCACCCCCACCGCGTTTCGGGGGTTCGGGAGGCCGCCGCTCCTTTGGCCCACCCGTGCAGGGCACGGGTCCGTGCGGGGAAGGCATCGAGAGAAAGGGCAGTACGAGAGCGTCGAGCCGCGGCACCGCGGTCATCAATCTGGCAGGCAGGAACGGGGTCGTCCTCTGGGCGGCCCCGTCTGCGTTTCCTGCTCCCGTCCCTGTCCTATGGAGGTACGTCCTGTGACCCTACGCGAACAGTTCCACACCCTGCCCAAACTCCTGAAAGTCAGTGAGGTCGCCGAGTTCACCGGCACGCACGAGCGCACCGTCCGCCGCTGGATCCGGGACGGTCGCCTGAGTGCCCTGGAGAGCCCCATCGGTCTGCGCGTGTCGCGCCGGGCCCTGTGGCGCTTCCTGGGCCTGGACCTCGCCATGACGGCCTGAACCCGCCCGCCACCGCCCGCACCCCGAGGGAAGACGGTCCTCCTGCCGTCCTCCCTCGTTCTGCCGCCGGGTGGGCGCATGCTCTACACTGCGCGGCGTGAATCTGGAACTCGTCCGGACCCTGCAGGCGAGCGGCGACGATGCCGGGGCGCTCGCGGCCCTGGACGCCCTGACCCCTTCCCCCACCGAGCGCACGCAGGCGGCCGCCCTGGCCCTGCTGCTCGGACGGCCGCGCCTGAGCGCCGCGTGGGCGGACGGGGAGCCGCTGCTGCACGCGGCGGCCCTGCTGCGCCTCGGGGAGCGCGCGGAGGTGCTGCGCGTCCTGGCGGGCGAGCGGGACTCGGCGCGGGTGCTGGTGCTGCGCGCCCGCGCCACCGGGGACATGCAGGTGGCCGAACAGGCACGCGCCCACGCGCGCCGCGAGGGAGACAGCCCCGCGCTCATCGCGGCCGCCGCGCACCTGGGCGAACTGCTGCTCCCGCACGGCCCGTACCCGGCCCTGCGCGCCCTGGCAGAAGGCCTCAAGGTGAGCGAGATGCAGCGCGAGCACACCGACCCGTACCTGCTGGCCGTGCTGAGCGTGGTGCAGGCGCAGGCGGGCGGTTCCGGCAAGGCGGGCCGCACCGCCGGGAAGGCGCTGGAGCGCAGCGTGCCGCGCAGCCCGGCCCGCGTCCTCGCGCTGCACGCACTGGGACAGGCGGGGGAGGCGGAACGCGAACGGGCGGCAGGCGACCTGCACCGCACCTTCAGTCTCCTCTACCCCGGCGGGCAGGTGTAATTCAGGCGGACGTGGTGGGTGGCCCGGCGGTCAGGGACGCGGCCCGCCCACCCGGACGGTGAGGCGGTCCAGGCCACGGATCACGAACCCGCCGCTGTAGTGCGCGTCCTGCACGTCGAGCCGGGGGAAGTGCAGCGCGAGGGCGCGCAGGCTGCTGGCGAGTTCGAGGCGGGCGAGCGGCGCGCCCAGGCAGTAGTGGATGCCGAGCCCGAAGGTGAGGTGCTGCCCCTCGCTGCGGGTGAGGCGCAGTTCGTCCGGCGCGCTGAAGCGGCGCGGGTCACGGTTGCCGCTCGCGTACAGCAGCGCGACCTTCTGCCCGCGCTGCAGGGCGTGTCCGGCCACGTCGGTGTCCTGCAGCACCCAGCGTTCGAAGAGCGGGAGGGGCGTGTCGTGCCGCAGGAGTTCCTCGACGACCGTGCGGAACCACGCGTCGTCCGCGCCGTGCCGGGCGGCCTGCGCGACGGTGTCCCACTGGCCGGTGCGGACGAGGTTCAGGACGCCCGCGGTGAGGCCGTTGACGCTGGCCTCGTGCCCGGCGTTCAGGAGGAGGATGCAGGTGTCCACGAGTTCCTGTTCGGTGAGGCGCTCGCCGCCCTCCTCGGCCTGCGCGAGCGCGGTGATCAGATCGTCCTGCGGGTGCGCGCGGCGTTCGCGCAGCAGGCGGCGCAACAGCGCCGAGAAGTCCAGCACGGCGCGTTCGGCCTCCTCGATGACGGTGTCGGGCGGGTCGACCTCGTAGAGGCGGACGATGGCGGCCGACCAGGGACGCAGCAGGGCGCGGTCCTCGTGCGGCACGCCGAGCAGTTCGGCGATGACGGTCACGGGGAGCGGTTCGGCGTAGGCGCTCACGAGGTCGAAGGTGTCCGCGCCGTGCAGACCGAAAGCGACGCCCTCCACGATCTGCGCGATGCGTCCGCGCAGCTGTTCGACGCGGCGGGGCGTGAAGGCGAGGCTGACGAGGCCGCGCAGGCGCGTATGTTTGGGCGGTTCGCTGTCGAGCAGGTGGTTGGTGTTGAAGGCGTCGAAGGCGGCGCGGCGCAGGTCGCGGGAGCGGGCGTCGTGCAGCGGCGTCTCGTCGCGCGAGAGGGGCGTCAGGGCGCGGCCGAAGGTGCGGCTGTCGCGCAGGATGCGGGCGATGTCGTCGTAGCGGGTGACGAACAGGCGGTCCTGCTGCCAGAAGGCGGGCGTGTCCTCGCGCAGGCGCGTGAGGGTGGGGTACGGGTCGCGCACGAAGGCCGGGTCGGTCAGGGGCAGGATCGGGGCGGTCGCGGTCATGGCTCAGGCTAGCAGGGCGGGCATGGACGGCTGGGGTACGCGGGCCGGGACCGTGGGCGGGCCGGATTCCGTCAGGCGTCTGCGGGCAGGACGGTGGCGTCGCCCCAGCGGAGGGCCGCGACGGTGAGGGCGACGTCGAGGGCACGGACCGTCAGTTCCAGCGTTCCGGCCTGCCCGTGGCCGTGCAGCGTGAACCACTCGCCGAGCGGAACGAAACCCCCGAACAGGGCGCCGTCAGGCAGGGCAGCGGGCGGCGCGTCCCGGCGGGCGTTCGCGGGCGCGTCCGCCTGTGTGACCGACTGCGGGACTGGTTCGGCGGGCAGGTACACGGTGACGGCCCCCCCGCTGCCGATGCCGAGGGCGTGCGCGCCGCTGCCGGGCAGGTGGTCGGGCTCGGCGCGGTAGACGTCGAGGCGGGCCGTGAGCGTCCATGGGCCGTCCGGAACTGGCCCCGCCTGCAGGCGCAGCAGCGGGGGCGGGCCGTACCAGCCGTAACGCATGACCTCCAGGTGCCCGCTGTCCAGCGCGACGCGGTACCCGTTGGGGGTGCGCGTCTCGCGCCGGAAGGTCGGCAGGTCGGGCGGCGGGGCGGCGCGCGCGGCGGGCGCGGGGCGCGTCAGGGTGAGTGGCGCGGCCCGGCCCGGCCCACCGCGGGCGAGGGACGGGAGGTCGGGATGCGGGTGCTGGGGTGGGCGCGCGGGTGGGGCGGCAGGGGCGGGCGGCGGAGCGTGGACGTGCGTGAGCTGCTCCCGGAGCGCCTGGCGTTCCATGCCGGTCAGCGATCCGGCGAGGGCGACGCGCATCGCCTCGCTCGCGAACTGCACGGTCCGCACGTCGTCCTGCGTGCGGTGGTGCAGGCCCGGCACGGTGAGGCGTTCCTCGGGCGCGGCGGGCACCAGCAGGCCGTGCTGCACGCCGAGCGTCAGCGCGGCGTGCGCGTCCGGCCCGATCAGTTCCCCGGCGAGGTCCGGGGCGATGGGGGCGTGCACGAGGCTCAGGCGCGCGAGGGCCTGACGCACGTGGCGCGGCAGGGCGGCGATCTCACTCAGGAGGGCCGTGCGGACCCCGTCCGGCAGGCCGTCCGTGCCGCGCTGGCGCAGGAGGGCCTGCGCGTGCAGCGGCCATCCGTCGGACCGCTGGATGAGGCGCGCCGCCTGCGTGTAGAGCGCCTCGCGTTCGGTGGGTGTCAGGGGCTCATGCGCGTACCGCTCCTGCCAGGCGTGCAGCGCCATGCGGGTCGTGAGGGGCTGCATGTGCAGGTCGTGCGTACGGGCGGGGTCGGCGAAGCCCGTGAGGTCCTGCAGTTCCTCCCACGCGGCGGGCGTGCTCTCGCTGAGCAGCAGCACGAGCGGGAACGGCAGGTCGAGCAGGAAGCCCGTCAGGTCCGGCAGCCACGCGCGGCCCCGCACGGCGTTTTGGACGGAGATCAAGGCGTTCAGGCCGCTGTGCCGCAGGGTGCTGGCGAGGCCCGCGAGGCTTCCGTCCGGGTCGGGCGCACGGCCCGCCCCGTGATCGGCGGCCGGGGCCTGGCGGGGCGGGAGGTGCGCTTCGAGCTGCTGCCACAGCACCTCCTGAAAGAGGGTACGGACCTCGGTCGCCTGCAGGTCGAGGTGCACCCAGCCGCTGCCCTGCAGGCTCTGGCGGATCAGGCTGCGTTTGCCGCTGCCGCGCCGGCCGTACAGCCGCACGAGCTGCGGGCGGGTGCTGCGTCCGAGCAGTCCGCCGAGCGTCGCCTGCTCGTCCCACACGCAGCGCCACTCGGGCGGGTCGGGGCCGGGCGGGTCGGGCGGGGCGGGCTCGTCGGGGAGGCGCAGGCCGAGCCGGTCGGCCCGCGCGAGGATCTGGGCGGCGGCGCCCGCGTGGTGCTGCGCGCTCAGGCGCCGCCGGACCCGGCCGAGCGTCTGCTCGACCCGCTCGATGATGTTCCAGCGCTGCCCTTCCAGCCACTGCTGGTAGGCACGCGTCCCGAGGTCCTCCAGGCCGCTGAGCGGCAGGCCGCGCAGGGTGGCGAGCCAGCCGAGCAGGTGCGCGTCGTCCACCTGGGGGGCCGCCTCGGTCCAGGGGTCGAGGTCGGTGAGGCACGCGAAGTGCAGCATCGGTTGTCGTTCCGGGAAGGTCGTGACGCCGTCCCGTTTCAGGCGCGCAAGTTCCACCCGCAGGTTCCGGAGCGGGTCGGCGGTGTCCCACAGCAGTTCGGCGAGGTGTTCGCGGTGGTGCGCCTGCCGTTCGAGCACCAGGTACGTGAGCAGTGCGGCCGACTTGCTCGACACGACGACGTTCCGGCCGTCCCGCGTGAAATGAACGTGGCCCAGCAGGTGAAGCTGCATGCGGTCCCCCCCGCGCGCCGGTCATGGCCGGCCGCCCCTGTGCCCGGTGTGTGCCGGGGATGATGTTCGTGCCGACCGGACGGCCGACGTTAAGGCGCTGTGCACCGGGCCGCCGGGCAGCGGCGGACGTGCAGCGGAACGTTACAGGGAGGCGCGGCGGCCCGGCGTGCGGGCGGAGCGGGGCGCGGCAGGTGAGGACGGCGCGAGGAGCGGTGCAGGGTCATTCTACCGCAGGCCCGGCCGTTCCGGGTACGGATCCGGGCGCGCCACGGATGACGTCATTCGCTGCGTTTAACGTCTGGCAGGTGCGCTTAACCTGACCCTAACGCGCCCCTGATTACAGTGACCGTGCAGCAGGACCGACCCCTGAAGAGCGGTCCGGACGGCCAGGGGGGCCGCCGGACCTTCACCAGCGCCGCCCGCACGGGTGGGCGCCGGCGCGTGCCGCGAAGCGGCGGGCGACAGGGGGTCAGGGCCAGGCACCTGCCGCAAGGGGGGAAGGTGAACACGTACACCTAGCAGGGCACACCGGAGAGGAAGCACGCAAGAGCACGCCGCGCACCGCATCGTCAGTCACCGATTTCCCAGGGGGGGAAGACCATGAAACACCGTTTACCGATGCTGGCCATCACGGGCCTGCTGGCACTGAGCGCCTGCGGGCAGAGCAGCACACCGACCGCGATCTCGAACAACACGAGCGGCACGCCCAGCACGCCGTCGACACCCAGCACGCCGACCACACCGACCACGCCCGCACCCGGCACACCCACCCAACCGCCCAAGCCGCAGGAAGTGGTGGGCTGCGCGACCATCACGGTGGATCTCGACGGGATCACGCCCGTGAACGGCGTGACGACCGCGCCCGTCATCGTGACGGACAGCAGCGGCGCGGAGGCCTTCAACGGCACCGCCAACGACCTCGAGAAACTCAGCAAAACCTTCCCGGCCGGGACGTACAGCGTGAAGGCCGGGACGCTGCAGGGCTACACGGCGCAGAACAGCCCGCAGAGCGTCACGCTGGACTGCGACGCCAACAAGGACAAGACGGTCCTGCTGAGCTTCAAGACGACGGCCGTCACTCAGGCGAAGGTCGCGAGCCTCGCCTTCACGGCGTCGAAGGCCGTCACGGACGGCGACCTGCAGGACCTGCCGGGCAAGCCTGAAGCGAACGTCAACAAGAACGTCATGCTGTACGCCTCCCAGACCGAGGAGCCGGTGCTGGTCAGCATGATGGTGAAGGACGCGAGCGGCGCTCCAGTGGCGGGCGCGGCCGTGAACGTGCAGGTGGACAGCCCGAGCGTCGCCATCATCGGCGGGCACGTGAGCGGCCTGGGGAGCGTCGCGTCGCAGGGCGTGCAGCAGGGCGTGGCGTACTCGGACGATCAGGGCATGGTGCGCTTCACGGCGTACGCCACGAGCGCTCCCGCGTCCGGCGCGCCCGTGAAGTTCGTGGTGTCGGCCGTGAACGACGGCGGAGCAGCCCTGAAGGAATTCAAGGCGTTCTTCCTGAACATGAGTCACCTCTATTACCAGGGCAACACCAGCTTCGGGGCGAGCGCCACGATTCCCAGCAAGCAGCGGCTCGGCGGGAACGTCGGCAGCTTCGAGAACAACTGGATCGACCCGGCGCAGCGCACGCACGCCTTCACGACCGTCGCGTACACGAAACAGCCGCAGGGCGGACCGAGCGTCGTGGGCGGCAGGGGCAGCTTCCCCGGCTTCATGGAGTACAGCGTGAGCGGCCCCAGCATGGACCGCGTGTTCCTGACGACCAGCAGCAGCGCCAACAGCGGTGACAGCACCCTGGATTCCGCCGGGCAGCCGGTGTACCTGAAGACGCGCGACGACGTGAAGGCCGCCGATCTCGGCCTGAACGTGCAGGTGGCCGCCACGTACCACTACACGCCCACGTACGGCAGCACCACCTACGACTTCCCGCTCAAGAGCTACGTGTTCAGCAAGGCCTTCACCGGCACCATCCTGAGCATCCGCAAGACCGGGCCGGACATCGAGACGTGGACCGGGTACGGACAGACGCACGACGCGTACCGGCCGGACGACGTGACCCTGCTGCCCGCCATGGACCCCGGCAACCTCACGCCGTCCAGCGCCGACAACTTCACGGTGGGACGCACGTACGAGTACAGGATCACCGTCACGAACACCGGCAAGACCGTGGCCCGCAACGTCATCGCACGCGACGTGCTGCCCGCCGAGCTGGGCTTCGTGCAGGGCAGCGTGAACGTCAGCAAGGGCGGCACGCCTGTCCCGAACGGCAACCTGCTCGCCACCTACAACGCGCAGCGGCACGCCTTCAACCTGTCGTTCACCGGCAGCGAGAGCATCGGCGAACTGCAGCCGGGCGAGTCCTTCGACATCACCTTCCGGGTGTACCCGCGCCAGAAGCCCGGCTACGCCTGGAACGACAACAACCGCGACGGCCAGTCGGACGGCACGACCGGCACCGGCGCCTACGGCGAGAACGCGCCGCGCGACGGGTACTACGAGGACCCGTACCTCATCAAGAACCGCGCCAAGGCCAGCGCCGAGAACGCCTTCGAGGTGGACGCCTACAAGGACATCCACATCGTGCGCCCCGTCCTGACCATCGACAAGTACGCGCAGACACGGGTGGTGTACACCAACCAGCCCGTCAAGTTCGACATCGGCGTCCACATCCTGAACCGCGCCACCGAGGACCCGAACCCCGAGGTACGCGCCGGGTACGCGGCCCTCGGCGACCTGAAAGGCGAAGGCTTCGCGTACAAGACGCGCCTGGAGGACTCGTACGGGTACAACCTCGACTTCGTGAACGCCTACGACGCGGCCGGGAACCGCGTCACGACCTTCGAGCAGCTCGGCAACAACGCCCTGGCCCTGAATCTGCCGGAAGTGATGCTGCCCGGCGACTCTTACAACCTCACGACGGTCTTCCAGGCCGAGAACAGCGTGAAGGGACCGAACGGCAGGGACAGCGCCGGACTCGGCGCGAACGTCAACTGCGCGCGCCTGTACGCCTGGAACCTCAACCAGCCGTACAACCGCATCCTTGAGGAGTCGGACTTTAAGGCCCAGGCGCAGAGGCCCGTCTTCCCGCCGCTGTCCCCCCAGTACGAGGGCGTGTACCGCGGTTTCCTCCCCATCAATCTGGACGGCAACACGAGCGAGTTCCTGACGAACGAGAACGGCATCGACCGGGCCGGACACAACTACCTGATCGACTGCGACTTCGTGTACGTCCTCGACAGGCCCTCCTTCGACCTGCGCCTCTTCGACGCGGCGCGCGGCTCGAACGGCCTGACCGACTACACCGTCAATCCGAACCGCCTGACGGACGCGCAGAGCATCCCGCAGGGCAGCTACTACGAGTACGACTTCTCATACACCAACGAGAGCGCCGACAGCGCCCACAACGTCCGCAGCAGCATGACGCTCCCCACCTTCGCGAGCCTGAACGACCTGGGCGTCGTGTACACCCACCTCGGTACCCCGTACAGCTACAGCATGGCGCAGGTGCTGGCGGGCGTGACCCTGCCGTCCGGCGCGACCCTGACCGCCACCCGTGCGGGCGACACCGTCAGCATGCGCGTCAGCGAGATGGGCGCACGCGACACGCTGTTCGCGCAGTTCGTGATGTACGCCAACCAGGCGGGCAGCGGCAAGGCCGTCAGCAGCCTCGACTGGGACGAGAACACCAACGGCTCCCCGCTCGCCGAGGAGGAGTACACGCGGGTGGTTCTGCGCTGACCTGAACACTTCACGGCCCTCTCCCCTTCCCCACGCCCCGGCACGCGCCGGGGCGGTTTGCTGTGCCCCTGTCTTCCTGCGGACGCGTGGGGGTGACAGGTGTGGACACGCGGCGCGCACCCCGGGCGTATCGTGAGGTCGGAAGGCGGCCTCCCGCAGGACCTGGGTGCCGGGCCTCCCGCGCAAGGAGTCAGTTCTCATGTCGATGGTCTTCACCGTGTGCGCCCTGGTCGGGTGCGGTCTGCTGCTGTTGTCCCTGCTGGGCGATCATTCCAGCAGCCTTCACGATCTCGCCGGGCATCCGGAGGTCGCGCCGCCGGGCGGTCATGCGTTCGGGGGCAGCCTGCTGTCCTGGTTCAGTCTGCGGAGCGTGGTGAGTTTCGTGGCGTTCTTCGGGCTGGGCGGGCTGCTCGCGGCGTGGCTGGCGCTCCGGCCGGAGCTGCAGCTGGTGTTCGCGCTGGTGGCGGGCGCGGCGGTGGGGGGGTTCACGGCGTTCGTGTTCCGGCTCGCGGAGGTGCGCGGGGAGCTGACGGCCCGCACGACGCCGCTGGTGGGCCGCACGGCGCAGGTGATCGTCGCGCCGCACGGCGCGGTGCCGGGCAAGGTGCTGCTCACGGCGGGCGGGCAGAGCGAGCAGATGCTCGCCCGCAGCAGCGACGACCTCACGCCCGGCGATCAGGTGCTCGTGATCTCGCAGGCGGGCGGTCTGCTCGACGTGAAACGCTGGGACGCCCGCTGACGGTCCTGCCCTGACCCTCCCGCGCTGACCGCGCCCCCCGCGCCACTCACCCCTCCGACCGGCTCCGGCGCGGCCGACCACCGTGCCGCCCCCGCCCTGTACTCGGGCCTGCCTCCCTGCGCGCCTTCCTCTGCCGTCGTCGCCGTGCCGCGCCCGCACCTTTCCTGTGCCGCGGCGTGCCCGGTTCCCCTTCCCGCGTTCCTGCCCTGGAACCGCAGTCAGGAGTGTTATGACCCAGTCGCTTTCGCTCGCCGGTCTGATCCTGTTCGGCATCATCGTCGTGATCCTCATCCTGCAGCGCCTGCTGATCGTGGTGCCGCCCAACAAGGTGCTGGTCGTGTCGGGCCGCGCCCGCACCACCAGCGAGGGGGACACGGTCGGGTACCGCGTCATCCGGGGCGGGCGGGCCTTCCGCATCCCGGTGCTGGAGAAGATCTCGTGGATGGACCTGAACACCATTCCGCTCGACCTGAAGATCGAGAACGCGTACAGCAAGGGCGGCATTCCGCTCACCATTCACGCCGTCGCGAACGTGAAGATCAACGGCAACGAACCGCAGCTCAGCAACGCCATCGAACGCTTTCTGGACACGCCGGTCGCGTCGCTGACGAACATCACGCGCGACACGCTGGAAGGCAACCTGCGCGGCGTGGTCGCCACGCTCACGCCGGAGGAGATCAACGAGGACCGCCTGCGGTTCGCGGAGGCGCTCATCGAGGAGGCCGAGCACGACATGGGCAACCTCGGCATCAAGCTCGACACGCTCAAGATCCAGAACGTCTCGGACGGCAGCGGGTACCTGGGCAGCATCGGGCGGCGCAAGACGGCCGAAGTGCTGAAGGAGGCGCGCATCGCGGAGGCCGAACGGGACGCGGAGGCCACGCAGGCCGAAGCGCAGGCGCGTCAGCGCAGTCAGGTGGCGCAGGCGATCAGCAGTCAGGCGGTGATCGAGGAGCAGAACAAGCTGGAGGTGCGCCGCACGGAGCTGGGCGCCGTGCAGCTGTCGCGTCAGAACGAGGCGGCGGTCGAGTCGGAGCTCGCGAAGGTGCGCGCCACGCAGGGCTTCGAGCAGGAGCGCGCGGCGCTGGAGGCCACGCTGCGGCAGCGGACGGCGGAAGCGACCCGGCAGGCGCGCGTGATCGAGGCGCAGCAGAACGCCGAGGCGGCCGAAGCGGAAGCGCAGGCGCGGCAGCGGGCGCAGGTGGCGCAGACGGCGGCGGAGCAGGCCATTCTGGAACGCCAGAACGAACTGCGCGTCCGCAGGGCCGAACTGGACGCGGTGGCGGGCAGCCGCGAGAACGAGGCGCGCGTCGCGGCCGAACGGGCGCAGGTGGTCGCGCAGCAGCAGCTGGAGCAGGAACGCATCCTGCTGAACGAGAAGAAGTACGAGGCGGAGATCGTCGCGCCTGCCCGCGCGAAACGCGAGGCGAGCCTGCTGGAGGCGCAGGCGGCGGCCGCGCCGATCATCGAGGAGGGCCGCGCGAAGGCGCAGGCGGTGCAGCTGCTGGTGGACGCCTTCCGGAACGCCGGGCCGGAGGGCGAGCGGGCCTTCGTGCTGAACATGCTGCCGGGCATCGTGGAGCAGTTCGCGGCGAGCGTGCAGGGCATGACCATCGACAGGCTGACCGTGCTGGATTCCGGCAACGGTCAGGCCGCGCGAAGCGCCGTGCAGCTGCTGCCGTCCAACATCATCTCGATGGTGGAACAGGTGGAGACCGCGACGGGCGTGAACCTGCTGTCGATGCTGCAGGGCCGCGCGGCGATGCCCGACACCCTGAACGGCAAGAGCGACCCGAGCTGAACAGCCGCCGGGCCAGTCGGCGAGAACACCGCTGACTGGCCCGGAAGAACGAAGGAGGGCCGGTGCGCGTGCACCGGCCCTCTCTCCTGCTTGCGGCCTGCTGGCCGCGCGGGGATTACTCCTCGCTGGGGGCGGCTTCGCCCTTGACTTCTTCGAGGGTCGCTTCGCCTTCCAGGACGGCCTCGGCGGCCTCCTCGCTCAGCTCGCCAGCAGCGACCAGACCGGCCACCTGGGCGGCCTGCTCTTCGGCAGCGGCCTCGCCTTCGGAAAGGCGGGGCGGCAGGACGCTGACGACCATCAGGTCGGCGTCACCGGCGAGCTTCACGCCGTCGGGCAGCTTGATCTGGCCGGCGGTGACGTGGTCACCGATGTTGAGCTTCGTGACGTCCACCACGAGCTCCTGGGGGATGCGGCGCGGGCCGGGCGCGATGACGCGGACGTTGTGGGCGACGATGTCGACCAGACCGCCGTTGATCTCACCGGCGGCCTTGCCGCTGGTGTGCACGGGCACGTCCACTTCGACCGGCTCGCCGTAGTGGACGAGCGTGAAGTCGACGTGGATGGGCAGGCGGCGGCGGGCATCCATCTGCACGGTCTTGACGAGGGCGGGGAAGCTCTCGCCGCCCTCGATCACGATGTCGAAGATGCCGGTGCGGCCCTGCGCACGGAAGGCCTTGTCGAACTCCTTGCGGTCGATGGTGAAGGAGACGTTCTGCTCTTTGTTGTAAGCCACGGCGGGCATCTTGCCTTCCTGCAGCGCTTCTCGGGTGGTGCGTGGGGTTGCCTTGAGTTCCATGTTTCCGTCCTCCATACCTGCTGGCCTTCCTGCACGCTTCGCCGCTCCGTTCCGCCGGGTTCCGGACCTTTGAAATTCAGACCCTTGAGAAACGTGTTGGCGGGGCAGGGGCCATGCAACCTGTGCAGTATAGCAAAAGACCGGCCCGCCAGGGTAGCCCGCGTGCGCGGGCCAGGCGGGCCGGTGTGTGGGGGCGTGCCGGGTCAGTTCGGCATGAGGGCCTGCAGGTCCTCGGGCGTGATGGTGCGGGTCTGCGCGCCGACGCTGGTGGCGGAGAACACCCCGGCGGCGTTTGCGGCGAGGGCGCTGCTGGCGAGCGTCTGTCCGCTCAGGACCGAGTGCGCGAAGGCGGCCACGAAGGCGTCGCCTGCGCCGGTGGTGTCCACCACGGCGTCCCCGACCTTGACGGGGTCGATGAGTTCCGTCTCCTCGGGCGTCCAGACGATGCTGCCCATCGCGCCGACCTTCACGACGACCGTCTGCACGCCGCGCCGTCCGAGCGCGGCGAGGGCCGTGCTGATGCTGGACGTGCCGGTCAGGGCGAGCAGTTCGTGCTGATTCAGGAGCAGGTACTCGCAGCCGATCACGGTGTCGAGCAGGCCCGTCCCGACGGCGTTCACGGCGCCCGTCCCGAGGTCCATGAAGGTCGGCACGCCCGCCTTCTTGGCGAGGCCGAGTGCCTTGACGGCGTACTCGCGTTGCGGGCCGCTGATGAGGCTGTACGCGGACACGATCAGCGCGTCGCTGCTGTCGATGTCCTTCTTCTTGAGTTTCGCTGCGTCCAGTTCGCGGTTCGCGCCGCCGTAACTGATCATGGCGCGCTTCCCGTCGGGCGTCTGCATGACGGTGATGGTGCTGGTCAGCAGTTCCGGGTCGCGCTGCACGGCGCTCTCGCTGACGCCGCTCTCGCGGACCTTGCTGAGCGCGTAATCCGCGAAGGGGTCCTGGCCGACGCGCGCGCCGAGCAGCACCGTGTGCCCCAGGCGGGCGAGCGTGACGCTGATGGTGCCGCCCGCACCGCCGGGCTGCATGGTGGCGCGGATGGGGGCGACTTCCTCACCGGGGGCGGGCAGGTGTTTCAGGTGGTACAGATGATCCACTGTCACATCGCCGATCACATAAAATTTCAAGACAATCCTCCGGGGCTCTGACAGGTCATGAAGGGTCTGATCATGAATCTGGGTCTGGCACACTTCACTTCAGGGGGCCGGGCCCTGCCGGGCGGACCGGTCCTGAACTGAGTCTGTGACCGGACCGACGAGCGGCTGGACCCGGCCCCCACTGCGTGTGCCGTATGTTATCACGTCCCACGCGCCCTTCCCGGGACGTTCCCACCCGGAGGCGGCGCTCCCGGGCACGCGCCAGGGTCAGGAGAGCAGGCGGTGCAGTTCGCGCATGGCGGGCAGCGGCACGTCCTCGGCACGCACGTCAGCGGGCAGGCCCGCCCCCAGGATGGCCGCGTCGAGCACTTCCGGCGCGTACCCGGCCATCCGCAGGTTGTTGCGCAGCGTCTTGCGGCGGTGATGCAGCGCCTGCTCCAGCAGCCGCACCAGCCCCTCGGGCGGCTGCTCGCCCGTGAAGTCCAGCCGCACCACGCTGCTCGTCACGTCCGGCGCGGGGAAGAACGAGCCTTTCGGCACGTCGCGCAGCAGTTTCGCCTTCCCGTGCAGCGAGATGAGCGCCGACAGGTACCCGTACCCGTCCTGGCCGGGCTGCGCGCCCAGCCGTTCGGCCACCTCGCGCTGCACCAGCACCGTCGCGCTCGCCACGCGCCCGCTGCGCATGAAGCGCGTCAGGAGCGCCGTGCTGATGTAGTACGGGAGGTTCGCGATGACGCGCGTGCCCGCAGGCAGCGACGCGTAATCGAAATCCAGCGCGTCCCCCCACACCACCCGCACGTCCAGGCCCGCCAGCGTCTCCGCCAGCACGCCCTGCAGGCGCTCGTCCTTCTCGAGCGTCGTGACGCGCGACCCGCGCTCCGCGAGTTCCCGCGTGAGAACGCCCAGGCCCGGCCCGACCTCCAGCACGTCCACACCCTCCCCCGCCCCGCCCGCCTCCGCGATGAGGCGCAGGATGTTGCCGTCGATCAGGAAGTTCTGACCGAGGCTCTTGGTGGGGCGCAGGCCGTGCCGTTCCAGCAGTTCGCGCACGGTACGCGGCGAGTACAGCTTCAGCGGCTCTTGGTGTTCGGCGGGATCGGGTGGGTTCGTCATAAGGAACGGAGCGGCGCGGGGCCGCTCACCGGACCGTTATACCACCGCGCACCACAGCATCCCGCGCAGGCATTACACTGCGCGGCACATGACCACCCCATTCGAGACGGGCCTCCCGCTCTCCGGCGTTCGCGTGGCGGACTTCACGCGCGTCCTCACCGGACCCTTCTGCACCATGCTGCTCGCGGACCTCGGCGCAGACGTCATCAAGATCGAACCGCCCGGCGGGGACGACACGCGCGCCTGGGGACCGCCCTTCCAGCAGAGCGGTCAGGGCCGCGAATCCAGTTACTTCCTGAGCGTCAACCGCGGCAAGCGCAGCGTGCAGCTCGACCTGAAAACCCCGGACGGCCTGGACGCCGCCCGCGCCGTGATCGGCAGCGCCGACATCCTCGTCGAGAACTTCCGGCCCGGCACGCTCGACCGGTTCGGGCTCGGCTGGGACGCCCTGCACGCCCTGCACCCGAGACTCATCTACGGTGCCGTCTCCGGCTTCGGGCAGAGCGGCCCGTACCGCGACCGGGCCGGGTACGACGTGATCGCGCAGGGCATGGGCGGCCTCATGAGCTACAACGGCGAGGAGGGCCGCCCGCCCGTCCGGGTCGGCGTGGCCGTCGCGGACGTGTTCGCCGGGAGCCTCATCACGCAGGCGCTCCTCGCGGCACTGTACGCCCGCGAGAAGACCGGACGCGGACAGCGGGTGGACGTGAACCTGCTGGAGGGCGTCATCGCGCTCGGCACGAGCCAGGTGAGCCGCTACCTCGCCGCCGGAGAGATCCCCGCCCCGATGGGCAACGACCACCGCAGCATCGTCCCGTACGGCACGTACCCCTGCGGGGACGGGTTCATCAACGTCGCCGTCGGCAACGACTCGCTCTGGAGGCGCTTCTGCGCGGCCCTCGACCTGCCGGACCTCGCCAGCGACGCCCGCCTGGACAGCAACGAGGGCCGCGTCGCACACCGCGAGGAACTCAACGCCGCGCTGGAACGCGGCATGGCCCGCTACACGCGCGCCGAAGTCATGGCGCGCCTCGACACGGCAGGCGTGCCGTGCGGCCCCGTGTACGACATGAAGGACGTGTTCGACGACCCGCACGTCCGCGACCAGCGCCTCGCCGTGACCGTCCCGCACGCCACGCTCGGCACCACCACCGTCACCGCCGCCCCCTGGAGTTTCGGCGGGGAACGCCCACCCGTCCGGCGCGGCCCACCCACCCTCGGCCAGCACACCGACGAGGTCCTCGCCGAACTCGGCCTGCCGCCCCGCCCCTGACCGGTCCCCTCGTGCCCTGAAGCGGCACCCGGTCAGCTCACGACAGGCCGTACACGCGCCGGGCGTTCTCGTCCGTCACGCGCTCCAGCTCCTCCACCGGCAGGCCACGCAGCGCCGCCAGGAACTCCAGCGTGTACCGCACGAACCCCGGACGGTTCGGCCGACCGCGCTTCGGGACGGGCGCCAGGAACGGCGCGTCCGTCTCCACCAGCAGCCGGTCCAGCGGCACCTCCCGCGCCGCCGCCTGAATCTCCGGCGCGTTCCTGAACGTCACGTTCCCCGCGAACCCGAAGTAATCCCCGCGCGCGAGCCCCACCTCCAGCAGGCCACGGTGCCCGGAGAAGCAGTGCAGGATCGCCGTCCCGCCCCCCCACGCCCCCAGGCACTCCATCACGCCCACGTGCGCCGACTCCTGCCCCTGACGGTCCCGCGTGTGGACCACGACCGGCTTCCCCACCCGGCCCGCCAGGTCCAGCTGCCACTCGAACGCCGCCATCTGCTGCGCCCGCACGTCCTGCGCCCAGTAATCGTCCAGGCCGCTCTCCCCCACCCCCACCACGCGCGGGTGGGTGGCCAGCGCCTCCAGCGTCGCGCGCGCCTCCGGCGAATCCTGCTCCGCCGCGTCCGTCGGGTGAATGCCCACCGTCGCCCACACCTGCGGGAACTCCTCCGCCAGCGCCACCGCCGCCCGCGCATGCTCCGGACTCGCCCCGATGCACACCACGCCCGTCAACCCCAACTCCGACAACGCCTCACTCGGCCGCTCGATGTAATCCAGATGGCAATGACTGTCGATCACGCCCGGAACCGTACCACACCCCACCCGAAGCACACAGGGACCCGCACACCACACACAGGCTGGGCCGGACGCAGCGACACCCGCCACACCCGGCCCGAACAAATCCCCCGGTCCCCGTCCAGGCCACACCCGCGCGCCCCGCCCGAAACCATCAGCGCACCCCCGGAATCCCCGGCCAGCAGTCGGGGACGGCCCCTCCCTTTCTCCAGACTCGGTGGGGCGTCTCTGGATTCCTTGGCAATCGGTCGGGGACGGCCCCTCCCTTTCTCTAGACTCGGTGGCGCGTCTCTGGATTCCTTAGGTCGTGTACTCCGAGTTGATCACCACGTACTCGCCGCTCAGGTCGCAGCCCCACGCTTCGCCGTGCGCGCCGCCCACGCCGAGGTTCACTTCGAAGGTCACCTCGTCGGCCTTCATGCTGGCCGACACGCTCGCCGCGTCGTACGCGAGGGGCTTCCCGGCGAAGACGGGCGTGCCCTGCACGCTCACGGTCATCGCTTCGACGTTCACGTTCGCGCCGCTGCGGCCCACCGCCATGATCACGCGGCCCCAGTTCGGGTCGTTGCCGTGCACGGCGCTCTTCAGGAGGGGGCTCACGCAGCAGGTGCGGGCCGCGGCGAGCGCCTCCTGTTCCGTCAGGGCGCCCGTGACGCGCACCGTCAGGAGCTTCGTGGCGCCCTCCCCGTCCGCCGCGATCTGGCGGGCCAGGTCGCGCATCACGCCCTCCAGTGCCTCCAGGAATTCCGGGAGGGGCACGTCGCCCGCCAGGCCGTTCGCGAGGGCGATGGCCATGTCGTTCGTGCTGGTGTCGCCGTCCACCGTGACGGCGTTGAAGGTGCGGTTCACGATGGCCGGGAACGCGGCGCGCAGCGCGTCCTGATCCACGCGGGCGTCCGTGAACGCGAACGCGAACATGGTCGCCATGTCCGGGTGGATCATGCCGCTGCCCTTCGCGGTGCCGACGATGACGGCGCCCGTGCTGAGGGTCGCGTGCGCCGTCTTGGGGCGCGTGTCGGTCGTCATGATGGCGGCCGCGAACGGCGGGACACTGGTCGTCATGTCGTCCGGGAGGTGCTCCAGGCCGCTCAGGAGGCGGTCCATGGGCAGCAGGTGCCCGATGATGCCGGTGCTGGCGGTCAGGACCTCGTGCGTGCGGGTGTTCATGATGCCGCCGAGCGCGTCGGCCATGTCGGCGTTGTCGCGCGCGCCCTGCGTGCCGGTCGCGGCGTTCGCGATGCCGGCGTTCACGACGAGTGCGCGCACGCCCTGCCCGGCCGCGTACAGGTCACGGTTGCGGGTGACGCAGGCGGCGGCGGTGGTGCTGCGCGTGCCCGCGAACGCCCACGTGCAGGGGACGCTGCTGACGACGCAGCTGAGGTCGGTGCGGCCGCTCGGTTTGATGCCGGCGGCGAGCGCGGCGGACTGGTAGCCCTTCGGGAAGGTGAGGGTGGGTGCGGTCATGGAACTCCTGTGGCGCGGGGCCGTGAGGGTCGGGTCAGGCGTGGTGGCCGGTGCCGAGCATGAGGTCGAGGTTCTGCACGGCGGCGCCGCTGGCGCCCTTGCCGAGGTTGTCGAGGCGCGCGACGAGGAGCGCCTGCGCGTGCGTGTTGGCGTACACGAAGAGCTGCAGATCGTTCGTGTCGTTGAGGGCCTGCGGGTCGAGGATCTGCGGGGCGTCCTGCATGGACTGCACCTGCACGTACCGCTGCCCGGCGTAGTGCCGTTCGAGTGCGGCGTGCAGGTCCTGTGCGGTGAAGCCGGTCCCATGCAGGAAGACGGGAATCTGCACGATCATGCCCTGCCGCCAGTCGCCGACGTTCGGCGCGAAGATCGGCGGGAACGTGAGGCCGCCGTACACCTGCATTTCGGGCACGTGCTTGTGTGTGAGGTTCAGGCCGTAACTCCTGAAGTGCCCGGCCATGGGGTGCTCGGTGCCCTGTTCGTGGGCGTCCACGAGGGCGCGGCCGCCGCCGCTGTAGCCGCTGAAGCCGGTCACGCTGACGTTGGCGTCCGCGGGCAGCAGGCCCGCTTCGGTCAGGGGGCGGAGCAGGGCGATGGCGCCGGTGCTGTAGCAGCCGGGGTTGCTGACGCGGGCGCTGGTCCGGATGGCGTCCGCCTGTCCGTGCGTGAGTTCCGGGAAGCCGAAGGTCCAGCCGGGCGCGGTGCGGTGCGCGGACGACGCGTCCAGCACGCGCGTGCGGGGGTTGTCGATCAGGGCGACGGCTTCGCGGGCGAGGTCGTCGTGCAGGCACAGGACGGCCACGTCGGCGGCGTTCAGCAGTTCGCGGCGCGCGGCGGGGTCCTTGCGGCGCTGCGGGTCGATGCTGAGGAGCGTCAGGTCCGTGCGGTCCTGCAGGCGGGAACGGATCTGGAGTCCGGTCGTTCCGGCCTCCCCGTCGATGAATACGGTGGGTGGTGTCATGTCAGTCCTCCCTGTGGGCGGCCTCGTCCGGGTGGCCCGGCGCGGGGCGGGCCTGCCGGTCGGCGGGGGTGAGGGTGTAGACGGCGTTGTCGGTCCATTCGCCCCGGTGCAGGTACGTGCCGACCTGCGTCTCATGGTGCCGGAAGTGCAGGCGCTGCAGGAGGCGCAGGACGGGCAGGTTGCGCGGGTCGATCTCGGCGCGCAGCAGCGTCAGGCCGAGCGGACCGAGGGCGTGATCGAGGAGGACGTTCAGGGCTTCGGCGGCGTACCCGTGCCCGTGGTGCGCGCGGGCAAGTGTCACGCCGATCTCGCCCTCGCGGCCCTGCACGTGGAGGGCCACGTCGCCGATCAGGGTGTCGCCGGGGCCAGGGGAGGCGGGCAGGGTGACGGCGAGCTGCGTCCAGCCGGGGTCGCCCGCCCGGCGGCCCTGCATGTCGGTCACGAGGGCCTGCGCGTCCGCGAGCGTGGAGGGCAGCGGCCACCCCTGGTAGCGGGCGACGAGCGGGTCGTCCCGGTATGCGGCCAGGGCGGGCGCGTCGCCCGGCTGCAGGGGCCGCAGCGTGACGCGCGCGCCGCGCAGGGGGCCGGACGCGTTCACCAGCTGGGCTTGAGGCTGCCCATCACGTGGTACAGCAGGGCCTTCTGCGCGTGGAGTCGGTTCTCGGCCTGGTCGAAGACGCGGCTCTTGGGATGCTCGGTCGCTTCGGGGACCGTCTCCTCGCCGTAGTGGGCGGGCAGGCAGTGCAGGAAGATGCCGTGCGGCGCGAGCCGGTCGAGCATCTCGGGCGTCACCTGGTAGCCCTGGAAGGCCTTGCGGCGCAGGGCGGCCTGGTCTTCCTGGCCCATGCTGATCCACACGTCGGTGTACAGCACGTCCGCGCCGTCGATGGCGGCGAGGTCGTTGGTGAGGGTGACGTCCGCGCCGCGTTTCACGGCGTCCATCAGGACCGCGCCGTTCGGTTCGTACCCGACGGGCGTGACGACCGTGACGGCGCTGCCGGTCAGGACGCCCATGTGGATGTGGCTGTTGGCGAGGTTGTTGCCGTCCCCGATGTACACGACGCGTTTGCCTTTCGCGGTGCCGAGCTGTTCCTCGATGGTCTGGTAGTCCGCGAGGAGCTGCACGGGGTGCAGCATGTCGGACAGGCCGTTGATGACGGGCACCGAGGCGTGTTCCGCGAGTTCCGTGAGGGTCTGCTGCAGGTACACGCGGCCCATGATGCCGTCCACCCAGCGTTCGAGGTTGCGGGCGACGTCGCTCACGCGTTCGCGCGTGCCGAGCCCGATCTCCTGGTTGGAGAGGGTGATGGCGTGCCCGCCGAGCTGGTACATGCCGACGTCGAAGGTGGTCCGGGTGCGGAGGCTGGCCTTCTCGAAGAGCATGGCGAGCGACAGGCCCGCGAGGGGTTTGACGGCCTTCCACTCGCCGCGCTTCATGCTGGCCGCGGTGTCCAGAACGGCGCGCAGTTCGGCGCTGCTCATGTCGAGGTTGGATAAAAAGTCACGGCCGGCCATGGCGGGGGCAGGCAGGGCGTCCAGGGTCAGGACGGTGACTTGGTGGCTCTCGCGGTCGGCGGGTGGGGTCGGTCCGGTCATAGGCTGAGATTATACATATTCACCGTCATTGCAATTTCATGCATGAACATTCGTGCCCGGACCGCCCCCGCCACCCCGGGCGTCAGAACACCATGGTCTTGTTGCCGTGCACCAGCACACGGTCCTCCACGTGCGCCTTCACGGCCCGCGCCAGCACCTGCCGTTCCACGTCCCGGCCCAGCCGCATCAGCGTCTCGGGCGTCTCGCGGTGCGTGACGCGCGCCACGTCCTGCTCGATGATCGGCCCGGCGTCCAGTTCCTCCGTCACGTAGTGCGCCGTCGCGCCCACCAGCTTCACGCCGCGCGTGAACGCCGCCCGGTACGGGTTCGCGCCGATGAAGGCCGGCAGGAACGAGTGATGGATGTTGATGACCGGCACGCCCACCTCCCGCAGGAAGTCGCCCGACAGGATCTGCATGTAGCGCGCCAGCACCACGAAATCCACCTTCCCCTTCAGCAGCGCGAGCGCTTCCGCTTCCGCCTGCGGTTTGGTGTCGCGCGTGACGGGAATCAGGTGGAACGGCACGCCGAACATCTCCGCGTCCCGGCGCATCGTCTCGTGGTTACTGATCACCATGGGAACCTCCACGTCCAGCTCGCCGCGCCGCTTGCGCCACAGCAGGTCCAGGAAGCAGTGATCGTACTGGCTCACCAGGATCGCCATGCGTTTCGGCTGGTCGCTGTACCAGATGTGCCAGTCCATCCCGAACGGCGCGGCCACCACCGCCGCGAAAGCGCGCTCGAACGGTTCACGCGCGAGGTCCAGGCCCTCGAGGTGGAACTCCATCCGCATGAAGAACTGCCCGCCCTCGGGGTCGGTCGAGTGCTGGTCGCTGTGAATGATGTTCGCGCCGTGGTTGTGCAGGAACTGCGACACGGCCGCCACGATGCCGCGCTTGTCGGGGCAGGAGATCGTGAGGCGGGCCGTGTTGGCGGGCTGCTGGAAGGACGGGCGGGAATCGGGCGTCGGGCGTGAGGTGGGGGTCGGGCGGGCGTCCTGCGTCATGGGACAGAGCATACCCCGCACGGCAAAACGCGCGGCGGGCAGGCCCAGACATGACGCCCGGACCTGCCCGCACACCGAATTGTCCCGCCCGCCACCCCAGCAGGGGCCGGGCGGGCGAGGCTCATACGGTTTTGATCCGATTCCAGGGATGCCGGGAACAGCACCGACATCCCTTCCACCTCCTCAAAACCGTACTTTTTGGTGCTCGCTTCGCTCGGCTGAACTCATGGAGTTCAGCTCAAAACCGTATCAGGCCTTGCCGACGCTGCCGAGCACGCGCAGCTTGTGCTCGATGACCTGACTCATCACGTCGCGCGCCGGTCCGAAGATCTTGCGCGGGTCGAACTCCTTCGCGTTCGCGGCCAGCGCCTCACGGATGCCGACGGTGCTCGCCAGACGCAGGTCCGTGTCGACGTTCACCTTGGCGATGCCGAACTGCGTGGCGCGCTCCAGGTCCTCGTCGGCAATGCCGGCCGCGTCACCGATCTCGCCGCCCGCCTTGCGGAAGCGTTCCACGATCTCCTGCGGGACGCCGCTGCTGCCGTGCGCGACGAGCGGAATGCCGGTCAGGCCAGCGATCTTCTCGATGCGCGCGTGATCGATGTACGGGCGGCCCTTGCCCTTGAAGGCGCCGTGGCTCGTGCCGATGGCGATGGCGAGGTAGTCGGTGCCGGTCTGCTCGATGAACTGCACGGCCTCCTCGGGGTCGGTCAGGAACGCGTCCTTCTCGTCCACGACGATGTGCTCCTCGATGCCGCCCAGGCGACCGAGTTCGCTCTCCACGCTGATGCCCATGGCGTGCGCGGCCTCCACGACACGCTTCGTCTCCTTGACGTTCCCGGCGAAGTCGTGGTGCGACGCGTCGATCATGACGCTCGTGAAGCCCATCTTGATGGCGTTCAGCGCCGAGGCGTACGAGCTGCCGTGATCGAGGTGCAGCGCGACGGGCACGGTCGCGCGCTGCGCGAGGTCCTTGACGATGTTCGCGAGGTCCTGACCGCCGTACTTGATGGCGCCCTCACTCATCTGCACCATGACGGGGCTGCGGAGCCGCTCGGCGGTGTGGATGATCGCCTGCGTGATCTCCATGTTGTTGGTGTTGAACGACCCGACGCCGTACTTTCCGGCGCGGGCGGGAATCAGAATGTCATTACCGGTTACGAGCATGTTTGTGCCTCCGTGCCCCAGGATACCGCGCGCCCGGTGGAGCAGGTTCAGGCGTCTAGCGCGAGCGCGGTGTGCGCGTCGCCCGGGGCGTCCCGCGGGTTCCGCCCCTTCGGTTTCAGGTTCGGGTCACGCGGCGGTGGAATCGTCAGGGCATGCGTCTCCCCCACCGTTCCCTGAAGCTGCTGCCCCTCGTCACGCTCGGCCTGTGCGCGGTCCTGCCCATGGCCTCGGCGAGCGGCAATCCCGCCCCGCTGAACGGCATCTGGACCCTGAGCGGCCTGAGCGAGCCGGGAGCCGTCCTGCGCGGCGCGCCCGTCACGGCGGACCTCGTGATCGTGGACGGGCGGCTGCACGGCACGCTCGGCTGCGGCCGGTATGAGGGCACCCTGGATGCCGCGCGCAACGCCCTGAGCGTCAAGGCGAACCTCCTGCCGCCCCGTGCGGGCGAACGCTGCCTGTACGCCGTACGCGGCGCGTTCCTGAACGACCTGAACGCCGCGCGGCAGTACACCGTCAGCCGCGATCACCTCGTGCTGTTCTCCGGCAGGGCCCGCCTGACGTTCACGCGTCTGGGCTTCGTGACGCCCGCCCGCAAGTGACGGCGGGCGGGGGGGGCACGGTCAGAACAGGCTCGCCTGCGCGTCCGTCTGCTCGTCCGGCCACCACTGCAGGCGCCCCAGGTCGCAGCGGCCCGACGCGCCGAAGGTGACGCCCTCGGCAGTGAGCAGGCCGCGCTGAATGTCCCCGAACCCGAGCCGGTCGGTGCTGACGGCGCCCTGCGCGTTGATGACACGCTGCCACGGCAGGTCGGTCCCGGCGAGGCCGCTCATGATGAAGCCCACCTGCCGGGCCGCACCGGGCGCGCCCGCCAGCGTGGCGAGCTGCCCGTACGTCATGACGCGGCCCGCCGGGATGCGCTCCACGAGGGCGAGGACGCGGGCACGAAAGGAGGCGGGGTCAGGCATGACGGTCATGGGTTCAGGATACCCTGCACCCGCAGCGCCGCCCCGGTCAGCCGATCAGGCCGAGGCCGAGGGCCGGGTCGCGCAGGGCGCTCAGGAAGGTGTGCTGCGGGAGGTCCTGCAGGCCGTGCTTGCGCCGGAAACGGCGGAAATCCTCGGCGACGGCCGGGTTGCTGGGGTCGCTGGCACTGCCACCGCTCGCCTCGACGTGAATGGTGACGCCCGCCTGCGGCACGCGCACGAGGCGCGTGAGGGCCGCGACCCGCAGGTGCCAGTCCCAGTCGTGGTAGTGCGGCAGGGCCGGATCGTACAGACCGAGCGTGTCGTGCAGCGCGCGGCGGTACGCGAGGCCGCTCATCAGGACGGGGTTGGTGCGGCGCAGCACGTCCCTGCGGGCCTCCAGCCCGAAGTAGATCTGTTCCTGCAGGACGCTCCCGGAACGCACTTCGATCAGCCCGTCGGCGTGCGCGGCCTGCTGGCCGTCCAGCGCGGCGAGCACGCGGCCCAGGTGTCCGGGGAGCCACTGGTCGTCGTCGTCGAGACAGGCGATCACGTCGCCGCGCGCCGCACGGACGGCCGCGTTGCGGGCCGCGACCTGACCGCGCAGCGCGGCGCGCAGCACGCGGACGCGCACACCGCTGGCCCGCACCGTGTCCTGCAGCTGCGCGGCGGCACTGCGGGTGTCGTCGCCGTCGTTCACGACGAGCACCTCCAGCGCCGGGTGCTGCTGCACACGGACGCTTGCGAGGGCACGGGCGAGCATCCGGGGTCGGTTGCGGGTGGGCAGGATGACGCTCACGAGAGGCCGGTCCGTCATGCGTCCAGCGTGCCCCGCGCACGTCATGGCAGCCTCAGGCGCGCGTCAGCGCCGGGTCAGGCCGTACCTACACACGGCCTGCGTTTCAGGGCGTCAGGGCGTGCAGGCCCGTCCCGAACTCCAGGGGCGCGTGGCCGGGCAGGACCTTGTCCGCGAACTCCGCGAGGCCCAGCCGGTCCGGCGCTTCGAGGTGATACCGGAAGTTCCAGAGGTAGTGCTGCACCACGCGCTCCGGCAGGCCGAGCCGCCGCGCGTGCCGTTCGCTGACCTCCGCGAGCTGCCCGATGCCCGCGCGCCGCGAGACGCGCATGGCCTGCAGCAGCGCGTGCGGGGGCGGCGCGTCCTTGCGGTACGCCCAGACCGCGAACGCGAAGGGGTGGCCGGTCAGCACGAACCAGCGGTGCGCGAGGTCCGTGACGGTCACGCCGTGCTTCTGGTGCGGGAGGTCCAGCATGCTGACCTCCTCCCCGATGGGGCCGACCACGTCGTACCACTCGCGCAGCGCGTCGTCCCCGATGCGCAGCACGCCGTCGTAGCCCTGGTCCAGCAGCTCCAGGGCGCTGCCCTCGGCACGTTCCAGGGTGGCCTGCACGCCCGTCTCGCGCAGCAGCACCTCCAGCAGCGCGACGCTGGTCGCACTCTGCGCGGTCAGGGCGATGCGGCCGCCGCGCAGGTCACCCCAGGGCCTGCGGTGAAAGAGGTTCACGCTGTACACGGCGCCCAGCACGCTGACCGAGAAGTCCGGCAGGGCGCTCAGCACGTCCGCGTTCCGGATGAACTCCACCGCGCTGATGTTCGCCATGCTGACGCGGCCCGTGAGAAGCGCCTCGTTCATCTGGGTGGGCACGCCACGAATGACGTCCACGCCGCCCGGCACCTGCAGGTAATCGAGAATCGGGGCGACGTTCGTGTAATGAATCAGGCCGATGGGGTACGGAGCCGGTGTCACGAGGGGTTCCTCCACAGAGTCAGGGTGCCCGCCCACGGGATCAGGACCAGGGCCACGCCGATGGCGTACAGCCAGGCGTACTGCAGTCCGGACGTGTCGTACCTCGCGATCATGCCATACGCCTGCGGGCCGCTGTTCGGGTCCATCATGAAGCTGAGTGGCTCCGACGTCTGCAGGGAGAGCAGCGGGGGATTCGGCACGAACGTGACGGCCGGGAACACCGCGAGACACAGGGCACCCAGGTCGAGGAGCCACCGGTTGGATGTCGCCCGGCGGCCGCGGACGTGTTCGGCGGGGCGCTGCACCACTAGTCCGCCGCGACTTCCTGCCGTGCCGGGTACGTTTCCAGTTCGTTGTAGTACGCGTCGCGCAGGACGGGGGTGCGTCCGGCCTGCTGGATCATCTGGATCATCCTGGCCTTGCTGAGTTCCATGGGGCTGGTGGCGCCCGCCGCGTGCGCGATGTGTTCTTCCAGGATGGTGCCGTCCACGTCGCTGACGCCCCAGTCGAGGCTCACCTGGGTGAGTTCGCTGCTGATCATGACCCAGTACCCTTTGACGTGCGGGAAGTTGTCAAGGTACAGGCGGGACACGGCGAGGTTGCGCAGGTCGTCGAGGCCGGTCGTGTAGTCGGTCTTGCCGAGGTTCTGCGCGAGGGTGTTGCCCATCGGCTGGAACGCGAGCGGAATGAAGGCGTGGAAGCCGCCCCCGAATTCCCGCAGGGACTGGTCCTGCAGGGTGCGCAGGCGGTCCATGTGGTCGAGGCGTTCTTCGAGCGTCTCGATGTGGCCGTACAGCATGGTGGCGTTGGTGCGCATGCCGAGGCTGTGGGCTTCGTGGTGGATCTGCAGCCACTTCTCGGCCTTGACTTTGTTCTTGGCGACCTGCAGGCGCACGCGGTCCGCGAAGATCTCGGCGCCGCCGCCCGGCATGGCGCTCAGGCCCGCGTCCATCAGTTCGCGCAGCACTTCCAGGGTGGGTTTCCTGCTGATCTTGCTGAGGTGTTCGATCTCGGCGGCGGTGAAGGCCTTGACCTGCAGGTCCGGGAAGTTCTGCCGGAGTTGCCGGACCATGTTCGGGTAGAAGCTCCAGGGGCGGTTCGGGTGGTGGCCGCTGCTCATGTGCAGTTCGGTCACGCCGGGCACGTACTTTTCGCGGACGTGCTGCACGACGGCTTCCTCGTCGTAGTCCCAGGCGCGTTCCTCGCCTTTGCGGGCCGCGAAGGCGCAGAAGGTGCAGCCGACGTAGCAGAGGTTCGTGAACTCCAGCCGCATGCTGTGCACGAAGTACGTCTTGTCGCCGTGCAGCTGTTCGCGCCGCAGGTTCGCGAGGCGCATCAGGGCGTTGAGGTCCGGCGTGCGGAAGAGGGTCATGCCCTCCTCGAAGGTCAGCCGTTCGCGTGCCTCGACCTTGGCGGCGATTGGGAGCAGCTGGGGGTCACGAATCCACTTCATGCGTCAAGTCTACGCCTGCCCGCGCAGGCAAACGTACCCGAAACTGCAGGGTGCGGGCGGCGATGCGGGCGGTCTTCAGGACGGATGAACGTGCCCCCCACCCCCCCAGTGGGCCTGCAGCGGAACTGCTTCACGTTCACCTATACTCGGTCAAATGCCGACAAGCACGGACGCCAAAGTCACCCGGTATCGCCTGCTGGTGGAACTGATGGCCGTGCTCGTGAGCACGCACCGGGTGGACAGCGTGCTGGAGGCCCTGCACGAGCGCGTGGGGACGCTGTTCCAGGCGCCTGTCACGCTGCTGGCCCTGCGGCAGCCGGACGGCGCCTGGAACTGCCTGACGCTGGAGGGGCACAACACGCACCGCAAGACGCTCGCCGCGAGTGCGGACGGCCTGCTGGAGCGTGCGCTGCGCGGCGAACTGACATACACCAACGAACTCCTGTCGTACGCCGAGCGGAGCGGCCTGGTGTTGCGCCGTCTGGACCCGGACTCCACCCTGCCGTTCACGCGCTCCTGGATGGGCGTGCCCCTGCTGATGGACGGGCAGGCGACGGGCGTGCTGTCCATCCAGAGTTACGCGCCGGGCGACTTCAGCGACGACGACCTGGAATTCCTGCAGCTGCTCAGCACGCACCTGGGCATCGCGATGGAGAACGCGCACCTGCGCGAGCGACTGGAGAAGGAGGCCCGCACGGACGCCCTGACGGGCCTCGGGAACCGGCGGTCTTTCGTGTACAGCGGCGAGCGGGCCCTGGCGAGCGGCGACCCGGTCACGCTGGCCGTGATGGACGTGCAGCACTTCAAGGCCATCAACGACGCGCTCGGCCACCCGGCCGGGGACGCGGTGCTCGTGCACATCGGGGCGCTCCTGCACGAGCACGCGCTGCCGGACGCTCAGGCGTTCCGGCTGGGCGGCGACGAGTTCGCCCTGCTGCTGCACCACCCGCACGGCCCGGCGTACGCGCGCGTGCAGGCGTTCCTGCAGCACGCGGGCCACGCGCCCTGGCCGGTGCCGGTCCCGGTGCGGCTGAACGTGGGCCTCGCCGAGCACCGCGCGGGCAGCACGTTCGAGCAGCTCGTGCGGAACGCCGACCGGCGCATGTACGACGCGAAGCTGCGCGGCGTGCAGCTCGACCCGGCCTGACCGGCGACAGACCGGGCCGCACCTTTCAGGCGGGGTTCAGGGGCGGGGCGCGTCCAGGCGGGCCTGCACGGCGGGCCAGTCCTCGTCCGTCACGCTGAACAGCACCGTGTCGCGCACCGACCCGTCCCGGCGCACCATGTGCCGCCTCAGGACGCCCTCGCGCTGCGCTCCGAGGGCCGCGATGGCCGTCTGGGAGCGCGTGTTCAGGATGTCCGTCTTGATCTCGACGCGGTGCATGCCCATTTCCCCGAAGGCGTGCGCGAGCAGCAGGCGTTTGAAGGCGCGGTTCGCGCCGGTCCGCATGAAGGCGGGCGCGATCCACGTCCCGCCGACCTCCACGCGGCGGTGCGCGGGCCGCAGCTCCATGTAGCGCGTGCAGCCCGCCAGCTGGCCGTCCACGCGTTTCACGAAGCCCATCTGGTCCGGCGCGTACAGGATGCCGGTGTAGTACGCGTCGGTGGCCGGGTCGCCGCTCAGGTGCGTGTACTCGTGCGGGGCCTGCGCGGCGAGCGCCACGAGCGGCGCGATGTCGTCGGGCGTGAGCGGGTGCAGGCTGTACGGGCCGTGCCGGAGCGTCAGGTCGTGCTGCATGGGAGGACTGTACACGCTGCGCTGCCGTCCATGCCCCGCACCTGCCTGGACCGTGCCTGCGTGCACCGTGCGCGCGGGCCGGTGCACTCAGGCGGGCGGGTACAGCTCAGGCAGGTGCGGGGCGAGGTTCACGCCCGTCACGTACGCCGTGTGGGACGCGCGACTGAGGCTGAGGGTGGCGTAGGCCGTGTCCCCGAACGCGAACCAGCCGTGCGGCGTGCCGAGCAGTTCGCGCAGCAGGCTGTTCCCGAACCCGCCGTGCGTGACGATCAGCACGCGCTCGCCGCCGCCGTTCCAGACGAGTTCCAGGGCGTGCAGCGCGCGGGCGCGAACGGCCGCCCGACTCTCGCCGCCGTCCCGCGTGAAGGGGTCGAGGTCGTGCCGGAAGGCGGGGATGGGGTACTTCTGCAGCGCCTCGTCGCGCTTCATTCCGGCGAGGGGGCCGTTGTCCCACTCGCGCAGCAGGTCGGTGGGGGTCAGCGGCACGCCGAGCGCGGCCGTGACGACGCGGGCCGTGGTGTGCGCGCGCCGCAGGGTGGAGGTGTACGCCCGCTCGAAGCGGGGCGGGTGCGCCTGCCAGTACCGGGCGAGTGCGGCGGCCTGCGCCTCACCCTGGGGGCTCAGGGGGCTGTCGTGGCGGCCCTCGTGGACGCCCTCGTCGTCGGCGCGGCTGCGGCCGTGACGCAGCAAGGTCAGGTGCAGGGCGGTCATGGGGCGTTCCGGTCGCCCGGCGCGGCCCACGAGAGGGCACCCTTGAAGAAGTGCTCGGCGACGAGTCCGGCGGCCCCCTGGCCCCAGGCGTCGTCACTCCAGCGGTCCACGAGGACGGCCGGGCAGTGCGCGTCCGGCAGCTGGCGGGCGTGCAGGGCGGCACGCATGGCGTTCAGGAAGGGGTCGCCGACGATGACGCCTTCCCCGCCGATCAGGATGAGTTCCGGGTCGAGCAGGTCGGTGAGGTTGGCGAGCGCCTCGCCGAGCCGCTGCCCGGCGGCCTGCAGGATGGCGTGCGGGCGCGTGTCGCCCGCGTCCAGCAGCGCGATGAGGTCCTCGAGGTGCTGCGCGTGCGTGCCGGGGTGCAGGTCGTTGAACTGTGCGACGAGGTCGGGGCTGGAGACGTGCGCCTGCAGGCAGCCGTGCAGGCCACACTCGCAGGGGCGGCCGCCGGGTTCGGTGAGGACGTGCCCGAGTTCGCCCGCACCACCGCGCGGACCGCGGTACAGCTGGCCGTTGAGGACGAGGGCAGCGCCGATGCCGCGTCCGAGCGTGACGACCACGAAGTCGGTGGCCTGCCGGGCGCGGCCGACGAGGCGTTCGGCGGTGGCGAAGGCGTTGGCGTCGTTGTCGATCCAGACGGGCACGCCGAGCTGCTCGTGCAGCAGCGTACCGAGCGGCAGGTCGCGCCAGCCGGTGCGGTGAGAGACGACGCACACGCCGCGTTCCGTGTCGATGAGGCCCGGCAGGGCGAGGCCCGCGCCGACGAGCGGGACGCCGCTGGCCTGCGGGTGTCGGCGCAGGTGCGCGCTGGCGAGCGCGGCGGCAGCGACGGCCGCCTCCGGGGTGGGCGCGCCGAGCGGGACGCGGATACGGTCGATGACGTTGAGGGCGAGGTCGGTCAGGACGGCCTGCAGTTCGGTTTCGAGGAGCTTCATGCCGATCGCCTGGTGGCCCGCGTAGTTGATGCCGAGCGGGACGGGGTGGCGGGGCAGGTGCGGGGCGAGTTCGGGGTGCTGGGTCAGGATGCCTTCGCTGAGGAGGTCGGCGGTGACGATGGTGATGGAGGCGGCGCTCAGGCCGGTCTGCTGCACGAGTCGGGAGCGGCTCATGGGGCCGTCGCGGCGCAGCTCGTCGAGGATGAGTCGGCGGTTCATGGCGCGCGCGGCACCCTGGTCGACTTTCTGTGCGCGCATGGCTCGCATGCTATCCGGATTCGGGGGCGCGGGTGACGTCAGTTTCTGACCTCTCCGGCTGGCGAGCAGCGGGGCTGCCCTGACGGCTGGGTGGGGGGCGGGAGATCCGTTCACATTCTTCCGTTCATTTGACAAAGTGAAGGGATCGTCCTACGATTGGTCACACGTCACAATCCAGGCCGCTGTTCCGGCCCCGTTCACCCGCTCCGGCCCGTGCCGGGAGGTCCCTCATGCGTGCACGCTCCGCCCCGGCCCGTCCGCCCCGACCCGCCCCGCCGACGCTGACGGCGCCGCTGCTCGCCCTGCTGCTCGGCGCGTGCAGCGCCCCGTCTTCTCCTGCCACCCTCCAGCCGCACACGCCCGGCACGGCAGCCACCGTCAGCGCACTCACCGTCAGCACGCAGGCCACCCGCAGCGCCAAACGCGGCGTCGCCTACGACCTCGCCAGCACGGCCGACGCGACCGCCCTCTCGCCCGGCGTCGGCTGGTGGTACAACTGGAGCCCCACCCCCAACCCCGGCGCGACCGGAACCGGCATGGAATTCGTCCCGATGCTCTGGAACGGCACCTTCGACACCGCCACCGCCGAGACCCAGATCCGCGCCCTCGGCACCCCGAAGAACCTGCTCGTCCTGAACGAACCGAACCTCACGGACCAGGCGAACCTGACGCCCGCACAGGCCGCCGCCCTGTGGCCCCGCTACGAGCAGGTGGCGCGCGACACCGGCGTGAACCTCGTCGGACCCGCCATGACGTGGGGCACCATGCCGAACTACCAGGACCCGGTCGCGTGGCTGGACGCCTTCTACGCCGCGTACCGCAACGCGAACGGCGGACGCGACCCGCGCATCGACGCACTCGCCTTCCACTGGTACGACTACGGCCTCGCCGCGCAGCTCGACCGCCTGAAAAAGTACGGCAAGCCCCTGTGGGTCACGGAATTCGCGAACTGGCACGCGCAGCAGGACGGCGCGCAGATCGACACGCCCGCCAGACAGCTCGCGCAGCAGAACGACATGGTCGCCACGCTGGAAGGCCGCAGCGACGTGCTGCGCTACGCGTGGTTCACGGGCCGCTGGCCCAACGACACGCACGCCACCAGCCTCCTCGCCGGGAGCGGACAGCTCACCCCGCTCGGCCAGAACTACCTGAACCTTCCCGCCGCCCCCGCACCGTGCGGCGCGGCGAACATCGCCCTGAACCGCCCCGCCACCGCGTCCAGCAGCGAGTCGGCTGGTACGCCCGCCAGTGCCGCCGTGGACGGCAACGCGGGCACCCGCTGGTCCAGCGCCTTCGCGGACCCGCAGTGGCTGCAGGTGGACCTGGGCAGCGTGCAGCCCCTCTGCGGCGTGACCCTCCAGTGGGAGGCCGCGTACGGGAAGGCCTACCAGCTGCAGACCTCGGACGACGCCCGTACCTGGACGACCGTGTACAGCACCGCCAGCGGCACCGGCGGCACGCAGGCCCTGAACTTCACGGGCAGCGGCCGCTACGTGCGCGTACTCGGCACGCAGCGCGCCACCACGTACGGGTACTCGCTGTGGGAACTGCAGGTGCGCCGCACGAACTGATCCGTATTGCATCCCCGATTGACCGGAATCCTGATGACCTCTCCCCCGCCCCCAGGTTCACCGTTCCGCGCGTCCACGGGCGCAGTCACACAAGGAGTCCACATGAACACACGGCCTTCCCCCACCGCCTCGCCCCGCAGCATCCTCACGCGGTTCACGCTCGCCGCCAGCGTCGGCCTGTTGCTCGGCGCGTGCACCCAGCAGACGCCCGCCCCGACCGCCACCGGCACACCCACCCTCGGCGCGCTGGCGACGTGCGGCACCACGAACCTCGCCCTGAACCGCCCCGCCACCGCGTCCACCACCGAGAACGCCGGTACGCCCGCCAGTGCCGCCGTGGACGGCAACGCGGGCACCCGCTGGTCCAGCGCCTTCACGGACCCGCAGTGGCTGCAGGTGGACCTGGGCAGCGTGCAGAACCTCTGCCAGGTCACCCTGAACTGGGAGGCGGCCGCCGGGAAGGCTTTCCAGATCCAGGCGTCGAACGACGCCACCACCTGGACGACGCTGTACAGCACCACCAGCGGCACGGGCGGCGTGCAGACCGTCCCCGTCACGGGCAGCGGCCGCTACGTCCGCATGTACGGCACGCAGCGCACCACCGCGTACGGGTACTCGCTGTGGGAGATGACCGTGAACGGCGTGGCGGGCACCCCCACCCTCCCCACGTCGGACACGCCGAACTTCGGGCCGAACGTCAAGATCTACGACCCGGCCGTGCCTGCCGCGACCATCCAGGCGGACCTCGACAGTGCCTTCAATGCCTGGAACCAGAACGCGGGCGCGCAGTTCGGCAGTCAGCGCTACACGTTCCTGTTCAAGCCCGGCACGTACGGGCGCGTGTGGGCGAACGTCGGCTTCTACACGCACCTCGGCGGGCTGGGCCTCAACCCGGACGACGTGACCATCAACGGCGCGATCAACGTCGACAGCGGCTGGAATGCCGGAGACACCGCCAACGCCACGCAGAACTTCTGGCGGAGCGCCGAGAATCTCTCCGTCGTGCCCGAAGGCGGCACCGACCGCTGGGCCGTGTCGCAGGCCGCCCCCATGCGGCGCGTGCACGTCAGGGGCGCCCTGACGCTCGGGCCGAGCAACTACGGGTACGCGAGCGGCGGGTACCTCGCGGACGTGCGGGTGGACGGGCAGGTCAGCTCGTCGTCGCAGCAGCAGTGGTACACGCGCGACAGCAGCCTGGGCAGCTGGACGGGCGGCGTGTGGAACATGGTGTTCTCCGGCGTGCAGGGCGCCCCCGCGCAGACCTTCCCGAACCCGCCCAGCACCACGCTCGCCACCACGCCCGTCTCGCGCGAGAAACCCTACCTGTACATCGACAGTGCCGGGAAGTACCGCGTGTTCCTCCCCAGCCTCCGCACGAACGCCGCCGGGGCCACGTGGCCCAACACGCCCGGCACCAGCCTGCCCCTGAGCACGTTCTACGTCGCGAAACCCAGCGACAGCGCCGCCACCCTGAACCAGGCGCTCACGCAGGGCCTGAACCTGTTCTTCACGCCCGGCGTGTACCACCTGAACCAGACGCTGAACGTCACGCGCGCGAACACCGTCATCTACGGCCTGGGCTTCCCGACCCTCATCCCGGACGGCGGCGTGAACGCCATCCAGACGGCCGACGTGGACGGCGTGAACATCTCCGGCCTGCTGTTCGACGCGGGCACCACCAACAGCGCCGCCCTCCTCACGGTCGGCACGGCCGGATCGCACGTCAGTCACGCCACGAACCCCAGCAGCGTGCAGGACGTGTACTTCCGCATCGGCGGGGCCGTGGCAGGCAAGGCCACCACCAGCCTGATCGTGAACAGCGACCACACCCTCGTGGACCACATCTGGGCGTGGCGCGCCGACCACGGCACCAACCCCACCGGCTGGACCGTCAACACCGCCGACACCGGCATGATCGTGAACGGCAATGGCGTCCTCGCGACCGGGCTGTTCGTCGAGCACTACCAGAAGTACGAGGTGGTGTGGAACGGCCAGGGCGGCAAGACCATCTTCTTCCAGAACGAGAACCCCTACGACGTGCCGGACCAGGCCACGTGGCGCAGCGGCGCGAACGGCTACGCCGCGTACAAGGTCGCCGACACCGTCACCACGCACGAAGGCTGGGGCATGGGCGTGTACTCGTACTTCAACGTGAATCCCGGCGTGCACGTCGACCGCGGCTTCGAGGTGCCGAACACCGCCGGCGTGAAATTCCATGACGTGTTCACCGTGTCCCTCGGGAACGTCGGCACCATCGACCACGTCATCAACACCACCGGCCCCGTCGCGCCGCAACCCGGCACGAACACCGCGCCCAGCAACGTGGTCAGCTACCCCTGACCCGCAGGGCGTGAACGGCCGTGGCCCCCTCCGTGCAGCGGAGGTGCGGGCCACGGCCTTCGGCGTTCATGTCAGCCCTGCAGTCATGCCAGGACGGCCAGCGCGTCCGCGAGGGGGGCGCGGCGCTCGGCCAGGGCGTCCAGGGTGCGGGAGCGGTGCAGGCGGGCGGCGAATTCCACGTCCGGCGCGTACTCGTGGAAGGTCTGCAGGAAGTGCCCGAGCGCGTCGTGGCCTTCCCTCAGGAAACTCGTGAGCGCGAGGCGCAGGGCGGCGCGCTGCACGTCTTCCGGCGCGCGGCTCACGCGCATGCCCTTGCGGGACACGTAGCGGTGGTCCGTCAGGATGTCGGCCGCTCCGGCCCAGGGGTCCGGCGCGGCGTAGCTGACGCCCCGGATGCTGCTCATGGCGACTGCTCCGGCGCACTGCGGGCAGGGTTCGACGGTGGTGTGGACGGTCCAGCCGTAGCACTCGGGGCGCGGCACGTCCCGCAGGTCCAGCAGGGCGTTGATCTCGGCGTGCGCCAGATCATGCCCGGCGACGAAGCCTGAACCTTCCGCGCCGTGTACGCGCCGCGCCGCGCCCAGCCGGTTGCGTCCGCGCGCCAGCACCGTGCCGTGCTCGTCGGCGATGCACGCCCCGATGGCGTACGAGCCCTCGCCGTACGCGGTCCAGGCTTCTTCCAGGGCGGCCCGCCAGGGAGCGGAGAGCGGCGTCACAGCCAGCCCCGCTCGCGCAGGACCGCCAGCGCCGGGGCCAGCTGATCGTCGTCGCACCAGGGCGACTGTGTGGGATCGACCCAGAGGCAGTCTCGGCCTTCCGGGCTGGGTTCCTGGCGGGTCAGGCGGGCCAGGAAGATCAGGCTGGCCATGCCGCTGCGGGGTGAGGTGACCGCGAAGCCTGTGCCCTCCACGGCCACGTGGGCGCCCGCTTCCTCCCAGGCTTCCCGCACGGCCGCGCCCGCTGCCGTCTCGCCGGGTTCGATGCCGCCGCCCGGCAGGCTCCAGCGGCCCCCGCCGACCCCGATCATGAGCACCCGGCCCTCGTGCAGCACGCAGGCGCAGGCGCGCCCGGTGCGCTCCAGGCCGGGCGAGAGGTTCGTCGGTCCGGCCCAGCGGCTCACAGGGCGCCCCGGTGCTTCTCCACCAGCTCGTCCAGCGCTTCTCGCAGCAGGCTGGCCTCGGTGCGCTCCAGGGCGGCGGCGAGTTTGCTCAGCCGCTCCAGCTGGCTCTTGGGGTAGTAGTTGCTCTTGAGGACCATCTTGCTTTCCACGTAGATGCAGGCACGGCCGCGTCCCTCGCGTTTGGCGCGCAGCAGGGCCTCGTCGGCAGCGCGCTGCAGTTCGAGGGGGCTGTCGGCGTGGGCGGGGCGTCCGGCGAGGCCTACGGAGAGGCTGAGGGTGCGGGGCCAATCGGGGTCGCGGTTCATCTGGAAGTGCTTGATGATCTCGTCGAAGAGGATGAGGGCCGTTTCGGCAGCCGTTTCGGGGAGGATGGCGGCGTACTCGTCGCCGCCGAGGCGCGCGACGTGGCTTCCGGCCGGGAGGCTGCCGGTCAGCAGGCGTTCGACGACGCGCAGGACCCGGTCGCCTTCGTTGTGCCCGAGGGTGTCGTTGAGGTTCTTGAAGTGGTCGACGTCCAGCAGGGCGAGGGTGAGGGGGACGCCGGCGAGTTTGGCGAGGGTGGTCTCGAAGTCGGGGCGGCTGAGGATGGGGGGGCGGGCCACGGTGAACCTCCTTGGATTGCGTATATGCTCTAACATATATATGTTACGCATATACGTCAAGAGGAACATACGCCTGGAAAAATGCCCACTCCGCGCAACTTGAGCGTATGAGACTCATATTCCTGCACTCTAAACATTGACATTTCGCTGAGTGCAGGGCTAGGATTCCGTCTGGATCGGCACAAACCCGCCGGGACGACCGGAGGGCCGCCCCACTCACTTCACTTCACAGGAGGAACATTCATGCTGAAACCACTAGGTGACCGCGTACTGGTTGAAATCATCGAGGAAACCGAGCAGAAGACCGCTGGTGGCCTCTACGTCCCCGACAGCGCCAAAGAGAAGAGCCAGCGCGGCAAGGTCGTCGCCGTCGGCAGCGGCAAGACCCTCGACAACGGCACCAAGGTCGCGCTGGAAGTCAAGACCGGCGACACCGTGTACTTCGCCAAGTACGGCGGCACGGAAGTGTCCCTGGAAGGCAAGAACTACAGCATCCTCGCCGAACGCGACATCCTCGCGATCGTCGAGTAAGACGGAACACGGGAAGTTCAGGGCCCGCCCTGACTTCCACCTCCGTACCGTTCACCCGCACGATTCACTCACGGTCAGGACGGCCTCACGCCCACTGACCTGCAGTCAAGGAGCACACCATGGCTAAGCAACTCGTATTCGATGAACAGGCCCGTCGCGCGCTGGAACGCGGCGTCAACGCCGTCGCCAACGCTGTCAAGGTCACCCTCGGGCCGCGCGGCCGCAACGTCGTGATCGAGAAGAAGTTCGGCAGCCCCACCATCACCAAGGACGGCGTCACCGTCGCCAAGGAAGTGGAGCTGGAAGACAAGCTCGAGAACATCGGCGCGCAGCTCCTCAAGGAAGTCGCGTCCAAGACCAACGACATCACGGGTGACGGCACCACCACCGCCACCGTGCTCGGCCAGGCCGTCGTCAAGGAAGGCCTGCGCAACGTCGCGGCCGGCGCGAACCCCCTCGCCCTGAAGCGCGGTATCGAGAAGGCCGTCCAGGCCGCCATCGAAGAGATCAAGAAGCTCAGCGTGCCCGTCGAGGACAGCGACGCCATCAAGAAGGTCGCGGGCATCAGCGCCAACGACGAACAGGTCGGCGAGGAAATCGCGAACGCGATGGACAAGGTCGGCAAGGAAGGCGTCATCACCATCGAGGAGTCCAAGGGCTTCGACACCGAAGTGGACGTCGTGGAAGGCATGCAGTTCGACAAGGGCTACATCAGCCCCTACTTCATCACCAGCCCCGACACCATGGAAGCCATCCTCGAAGATCCGTACATCCTGATCAACGAGAAGAAGGTCAGCGCCCTCAAGGACCTGTTGCCCGTGCTGGAGAAGGTCGCGCAGACCGGCCGTCCCCTGCTGATCATCGCGGAAGATGTGGAGGGCGAAGCGCTCGCGACCCTCGTCGTGAACAAGCTGCGCGGCACGCTGAACATCGCGGCCGTCAAGGCCCCCGGCTTCGGTGACCGCCGCAAGGAAATGCTGCGCGACATCGCCGCCGTGACCGGCGGTCAGGTCATCACCGAGGACCTCGGCCACAAGCTCGAGAACGTCACCATGGACATGCTGGGCCGCGCCAAGCGCATCCGCATCACCAAGGACGAGACCACCGTCATCGACGGCGGCGGCGACCAGAAGGAGATCGAAGCCCGCGTCGGCGCGATCAAGGCCGAACTCGACACCACCGACAGCGACTACGCCAAGGAGAAGCTGCAGGAGCGCCTCGCCAAGCTGGCCGGCGGCGTCGCGGTCATCCGCGTCGGTGCGGCCACCGAGACGGAACTCAAGGAGAAGAAGCACCGCTACGAGGACGCCCTCAGCACCGCCCGCTCGGCGGTCGAGGAAGGCATCGTGTCGGGCGGCGGCACCACCCTGCTGCGCATCATCCCCGCCGTCCGCAAGGCCGCCGAGGCCCTGAGCGGCGACGAGGCGACCGGCGCGCGCATCCTGATCCGCGCCCTGGAAGAGCCGGCCCGTCAGATCGCCGTGAACGCTGGCTTCGAAGGCAGCGTCGTGGTCAACGCCGTCATCAACAGCGACCTGCCCCGTTACGGCTTCAACGCCGCGACCGGTGAGTTCGTGGACGACATGGTCGCCGCGGGCATCGTCGACCCGGCCAAGGTGACGCGCACCGCGCTGCAGAACGCCGCCAGTATCGGCGCGCTGATCCTGACCACCGAAGCGATCGTGTCCGACAAGCCCGAGAAGGCGCAGGCCGGCGGCCCTCAGGGTGGCGGCATGGGCGACGGCGGCATGGGCGGCATGGACTTCTGAAGTCCTGACCGCTGACCCCGTCAGCAAGAAAGGGAGGCCGGAGCGTACGCTCCGGCCTCCCTTCTTTCATGTCAGGCTCCCCTGCCCCCACGAGCCTCTCCTGCGTGGGGTTACCTGCGGCGCAGGAGGTTCTGGACCGTGCCGATCACGCCCGCGCGGAAGAACAGCACCACCAGCACGAACACGAGGCCCGTCACGATGCCGACCGGGAAGTTGCTGGTGGACAGGTAGTCGCGCAGCAGCAGCACGAGGCCCGCGCCGATTAGCGGGCCGAAGGCGGTGGCGGTCCCGCCGAGCAGCGTCATGATGACCACCTCGCCGCTCGTGCGCCAGTTGACGACTTCCAGGCTGACGACGCCGTGCCCGAACACGGTCAGGCCGCCCGCCAGTCCGGCGAGCGCGGCGGACACGAGGAACGCCGTGAACTTGTAGCGGAACGGGGCGTACCCGACGCTTTGGGCGCGGACTTCGTTGTCGCGCACGGCCTGCGTGACGCGCCCGAAGGGGCTGTGCACGAGGCGGTACGCGGCGGCCATCCCGGCGGCGAACACCAGCAGCGCGAAGTAGTACCGGACGAGGTTGCTGTCGAAGTTCAGGCCCGGCAGGTTCGGGTGCGGGATGCCCTGCAGGCCGTTCTCGCCGCCCGTGAAATCCGTGAGCTGCAGCGCCACGAAGCTGACCATCTGCGCGAAGGCGAGCGTGATCATGCTGAAGTAGATGCCGTAGGAGCGGACGGACAGGAAGCCGATGGGCACGGCGAGCAGCAGGGCGCTGGCGGCTCCGGCCAGCAGGGAGACGGGGACGTTCAGGCCGTGCGAGAGGGCGTACGCGGTGACGTAGGCGCTGGTGCCCCAGAAGGCCGCGTGCCCGAAGGACAGCAGGCCCGCGTACCCGAACAGCAGGTCGAAGGCGACGGCGAACAGGCCCCACGCGAGGATGTCGAGCGCCAGGACCGGGTACACGAAGTGCGGGAGGGCCAGCAGCAGGGCCGCGCCGAGCAGCAGCCAGCCGAGGCGGGCGCGTGGGCGGGCGGCGGTGCGGGCGGTGGTGGGGAGGGCCGTCACCGGGCACCTTCCGGCAGGCCGAACAGGCCGCTGGGGCGGAACAGCAGCACGAGCGCCATCAGGATGAACACCAGCGTGTTGCTGATGGGCGGGTAGAGGGCCGCGCCGACGGCAGTGAGGACGCCGACCGCGAAGCCGACCACGACCGAGCCGAGGATGCTGCCCATCCCGCCGATCACGACGACCGCGAAGGTCGTGATGATGAGTTCGGCGCCCATGTACGGGTCGACGCTGTAGATGGGGGCGGCGAGCACGCCCGCCAGTCCGGCGAGGGCCACGCCCACCCCGAACACGGCCGTGACCCACGCGGAGACGTTGATGCCGAAGGAGCGGGTGACGGTGGGATTCTCGGTCGCGGCGCGCACGACGGCGCCGACGCGGGTGCGTTCGATGACGTACCACGTGACGAGGCACACGGCGAGGCTGAGCGCGATCACGAACAGGCGGTATTTGGGGAACACCACGAAGCCGAGGTTCACGACGCCGGTCAGCATCTCGGGCGGGGTGTAGGGGGCGCTGCTGACCGCGAACTGGCTGAGCATCACCTGTTTCACGAGGTCCTGGATGAGCAGTGTCAGGCCGAAGGTGAGGAGCAGGTTGTAGCTGTGGTCCAGGCCGTACAGGCGGCGCAGCAGCACGCGTTCCAGGATCACGCCGATCAGGCCCACGATGAGCGGTGAGACGATCAGGGACGGCCAGAAGCCCAGGCCGAGCGTTTCGGACAGCGCGAAGGCGCCGAAGGCGCCCAGCATGTACAGCGCGCCGTGCGCGAAGTTCACGATGCGCAGCATGCCGAAGATCACGGCGAGTCCCAGGCTGAGCAGGGCGTAGAAGGCGCCGTTGACGAGGCCGTTGAACACCTGGATGAGCAGCAGCTGGGCGTTCATGCGTTCACCGCTTCACGGGCGTGGGGCGGGGTCACTGCATCTTGCATTTGCTCTCGCTCAGGGGCGTGAAGGCCTTGTCGGCGGGGATGATGGCGGTGCGTTTGAAGTAGTCGCCGGGTTCCTTGGCGTCGGCTTTGGCTTTGACCTGCACGGTGTACACGTCGAGCGTGACGCGGTGGTCCTGCGGGCGGATGTAGGCGTTGCGGGCGTAGAAGTCGTTGAAGCGGTACCCTTCGAGCGCCTTGACGACGGCGTCGCCGTTGTCGCTCCTGGCGCGCACGACGGCGTTGAGGTACTGGGTGGTGGCGCTGTAGTTTCCGGCCTGTTCCCAGGTGGGTTTCTTGCCGAAGGCCTTCTCGAAGCGGGCGGCCCACGCGCGGCTGAGGGCGTCCATGTTCCAGAACCACGGGACGGTCGCGATGGCGCCCGCGTAGGCGTCCTGGCCGAGGGCGGTGACGTCGGTGTCGAACAGCAGGCCGATGCCGAGCCCGATGCCCTGTTTCTTCAGGCCGAACTCGTTGTACTGCTTGACGACGTTCACGAGGTCCGCGCCGGCCTGCATGGTGCCGAAGATCTTGGGTTTCAGGGACTGCGCCTTGAGGAGGTAGCTGGAGAAGTCGGTGTTCGGGAAGGGGGTGGCTTCGCTGGGCGCGACGAGCTTCCCGCCGTTCTCCTGCACGGCGGCCGTCATCTGGCGGTTGAGGTCCTGCCCGAAGACGTAGTTGGGGTAGATGATGTACCAGGTCTTGCCGCCGCGTCTGGTGACGGCGGTGCCGGTGCCGTTGGCGAGCATGTAGTTGTCGTAGGCGTAGTGGAAGGTGTACCTGTTGCACTTCTCGTTGGTGAGAGTGCTGGTGCCGGGGCCGACCGCGATGACGGGAATCTTGCGCTGGCGGGCCACTTCGGACGCGGCGAGCGCGGCGGCGCTGCTGACGAGGTCGGTGATGAAGTCCACGCCCTGCCGTTCGATCATCTCGGTGGCCTTGTTGCTGGCGATGTCGGCCTTGTTCTGGTGGTCGGCGGCCGTGACGGTGATCTTGCCCCGGTAGGCGGGGTTGGCGACGATGAAGTCCTCGACGGCCATGTTCACGGCCTTGACGGCGCCCTGCCCGGCGACTTCGGAGTACACGCCGGACAGGTCGGTGATGACGCCGATGCGGATCTGGCCGTCGCTGAGCGCGGCGAGGGGGGCGTTCTGCGCGAGGCTCAGGCTGGGCATCAGCAGGGCGGCGGTGACGAGGCCGGTGGTCAGGCGGGCGCGGGTACGGGTGCTGTTCATGGGATCTCCTGTGTGCGGTGAGATGGGGGGGCGGGGTGTGCCTACACGCTGAGGTGGTGCAGCAGGTCCCGTCGTCGTTCGCGGACTTGCTCGCGCGGGACTTCGTCCACGATGCGGCCGTCCACCATCACGTAGTGCCGGTCGGCGAGGCGCGCCGCGAAGCTGAGGTTCTGCTCGACGAGCACGATGGCGAGGCCCTGCGCCTTGAGGTCGTCGAGCATCCGGCCGATGGCCTGCACGATCACGGGCGCGAGGCCCTCGGACGGCTCGTCGAGCAGCAGCAGGCGGGGCGCGCCGCGCAGGACGCGCAGCATGGCGAGCATCTGCTGTTCCCCGCCGGAGAGTTTGGTGCCGGGGTGGTGCGCGCGTTCCCGCAGGACCGGGAAGGCGTCGTACGCGCGGTTCAGGTCCCAGCCGCCCGGTCGCAGGGGCGGCAGTTCGAGGTTCTCGCGGACCGACAGGTTCCCGAGGATGGCGCGTTCTTCCGGCACCCACGCCACGCCGCGCCGGGCGACGGCGTTGCTGTTCAGGCGCGTGATGTCCTGGCCGTCCAGGGTGACGCTGCCGCCGTTGTGACCGCGCGGGGGCGGAAGGACGCCCATGATGCGTTTGAGGGTGGTGGTCTTGCCCGCGCCGTTGCGGCCGATGAGGGACACGACCTCGCCCTGCTGCACGTCGAGGTTCACGCCGTGCAGGACGTGCGACTGGCCGTAGAAGGCCTGCAGGTCGCGGACGGTCAGGAGCGGCGTCATGCGCGGCTTCCGTGGCCGGGGGCGATGTCGGCCTCGCTGCCGTCCTCGGCGAAGATGTCTTCCTCGTGTCCGAGGTACGCGGCGATCACGGCGGGGTCCTGCCGCACCTGTTCGTAGGGGCCGCTCGCGATGACCTGGCCGTACTGCAGGACGGTGATGCGGTCGGCGAGCTGCGCGACGACGCTCATGTTGTGTTCCACCATGACGACCGTGCGTCCGGCCGCGACGCGCCGCACGAGCGCGATGACGCGCTCGATGCCTTCGGAGCCCATGCCGGAGGTGGGTTCGTCGAGCAGCAGCACGCGCGGCTCCTGCGTGAGGGACAGGCCGATCTCCAGGCCGCGTTTCTCGCCGTGCGACAGGTCCGCCGCGAGGCGGTGCTGCACGTCCTGCAGGCCCACCTGTGCCACGATCTCGTCGATGCGGGGGTCGAAGCGCTGCAGGGCGCGGTCGCTGATCCAGAAGCGGTGCGGGAGGGCGGTGGGGGCCTGCAGGGCCACGGCGAGGTTGTCGCGGACGGTCATGCTGCCGAACACGCTGGAGATCTGGAAGGAGCGGGACAGGCCGCGCCGCACGAGGTGCTGCGGGGAGAGCGTGTCGACGCGTTCGCCGAACAGGCGGACCTCGCCGGAGGTGGGTTTCAGGAAGCCGGACAGCAGGTTGAAGAGGGTGGTCTTGCCCGCGCCGTTCGGTCCGATGACGGCGTGGATCTCACCTTCGCGGATGTCGAGGGTGACGTCGTTGGTGGCGCGGAAGCCGCGGAATTCCTTGCAGAGGTGAACGGCCTGGAGTGCCGGGGTCAAGGGGTGCTCCGGGAGGTGTGGCGGGAACGGGCAGGTCTGAAGGCAGGACTGGCGGTCATGAATCCTCCTGTTCGGGCGCTCTGGGTTGTGATGTGACTCACGTGTATCACAGATGGGGGCCGGATGTGAAGGTCCGGCTCCTCCGCACCGGGCGGCCAGGAATGGGTCCGGGTGGCCCCGCGTGCGTCCTGACGGGCGTTTGTTCGCCTGCACGGCGGGCTGTCTCCGTCCGCGTGACAAACGTCCCGCCGGGGCGCGTCCAGGCACACCCTCCGGGCCGCCGCGCAGGCCCTACAATGCCTGCACCATGCTCGATTACTTCCAGGCCCGCAGTCTCCTCGGCGGAGACGAACAACTCGTGATGGACAGTGTTCGCAGCTACGTGGACGCGCAGCTCATGCCGCACATCGCCCGGTGGTGGGACGACGCCGACCTCCCGGTCCGCGACGTGATGAAGGGCCTGGGCGCGCAGGGCCTGCTCGGCCCGACCATTCCCGAGGAGTACGGCGGGTCGGGCGCCAGCTACAGCAGCTACGGCGCCATGATGTACGAACTGGAACGCTGCGACAGCGGCCTGCGCAGCGCCGCGAGCGTGCAGGGCAGCCTCGTCATGCACCCCATCTACACGTACGGCAGCGAGGAGCAGAAACGCGAGTACCTGCCGGGCCTCGCGAGCGGCGAACTCGTCGGCTGCTTCGGCCTGACCGAACCGGACGGCGGCAGCGACCCCGGTGCCATGCGGACCCGCGCCCGCCGCGACGGTGACGACTACGTCCTGAACGGCAACAAGATGTGGATCACGAACAGCCCCGAGGCGGACCTGGCGGTCGTGTGGGCCAAACTGCAGGGCGAGGACGGCAGGGACGCCGTGCGCGGCTTCATCGTGACGCGCGGCACGAGGGGCTTCAGCACCCCCAAGATCGGGCGCAAGATGAGCCTGCGCGCCAGCGTGACGGGCGAGATCGTGCTGGAGGACTGCCGCGTTCCGGCGAGCAGCATGCTGCCGGGCGTGGCGGGCCTCAAGGGGCCGCTCGGCTGCCTCACCAGCGCCCGCTACGGGATCGCGTGGGGCGCGATGGGCGCGCTGGAAGCTGTGTACGCGGCGACGCTGGAGTACACCACGGGCCGCAGCACCTTCGGCAAGCCCATCGCGGCGCGGCAGCTGGTGCAGGACAAACTGGTGCGGATGCTGACGGACCACACGACGGGCCTGCTGCTGGCCGTGCAGCTCGGACAGCTGAAGGATTCGGGCCGCATGACCTTCGGGCAGGTGAGCCTCGCCAAGCGCAACAACGTGCGCGTGGCGCTGCAGGGCGCGCGGCTCGCGCGGGAACTGCACGGCGGGAACGGCATCACCACCGAGTACCCCGTCATCCGGCACATGCTGAACCTGGAGACGGTGGACACCTACGAGGGCACGCACGACATCCACACGCTGATCGTCGGGCGCGACATCACGGGCCTCGGCGCGCTCGAATGACGGGAGCGCGGGCATAACCGGCAAGTCCGGCAGCAGGGACATCACCGGCCAGTCCGGCGGCGGGGACATAAGCGGCAAGTCCGGCAGCGCGCCGTCCGCCACGGTTTCGGCGGGGCCGGACGCGGTGCGCGGGCAGTGGCGCATGGCGTGGGTGGGGATGCTCGTCACGCTGGTGTCGGTGGCGTGCGCGCGGCTGGCGTTCGGGCTGGTGCTGCCGCAGATGCGTGCGGGCCTGCACCTGTCGTACGCGCAGGCGGGCACGCTCGGCACGCTGACGGCCCTGGGCTACCTGCTGATGCTCATTCCGGCCGGGCAGCTCGCGCGGCGCTGGAGTGCGCGCGGCAGCGTCCTGATCGGCCTGACCCTCAACACCCTGGGGTTCGTGGGGCTGTGGGGGGTGCAGTCGCTCGGGCCGCTGCGGCTGCTGATGGTGCTGCTGGGCTTGGGGACGGCGCTGGTGTTCACGCCGCTGGTGTCGCTGCTGACCGCGTGGTTCCCGGCGCGGCGCGGGACCGTGATCGGGCTCGCGTCCAGCGGCGTCGGGGTGGGACTGCTGCTGACGGGCGTACTGCTGCCGCGCCTGACGCACGCGTACGGGCCGGGCAGCTGGCGACTGATGTGGGCGGCCTTCGCGCTGCTGGGCGTGCTGGTGCTGGCGCTCGCGGCGGCCGTGCTGCGCGAGGCGCCCCGCGCGGGCGGACGGCCGGAACGCGTGCCGGGCGCGAGCCTGCGCGTGTACCGTTCGGCGGGCGTGCTGCGGGTGGGCGGCGCGTACGGGCTGGGCGGGCTGGCGTACAGCGTGCAGACGCTGTTCATGCTGAGCTTCACGCTGCAGTCCGGCGTCTCCCCTGCCGTGGCGGGCACGCTGGTCGCCGTGCACGGCCTGCTGAGCGTGTTCGCGGGCGTCGGGTGGGGGTGGCTGTCGGACCGGCTCGGGCGCGGCCCGGCCATGATGCTGGCGGGCACGCTCACGCTGGTCGCCATGACGGCGCCGCTCGCGTGGCCTCACCCGGCGGCGTTCGCGCTGCACTGGGTGCTGCTGGGCCTGACGATCTCCGGGTACTTCACGCTGCTGCAGGCGGCCGGGACGGAGGAGGTGCCGCACGCGGACGCGCCGCTCGCGCTGAGCGCCATCACGGTGTTCTTCGCGGTGGGTCAGTTCGTGGGGCCGAGCGTGGCGGGCCTGCTCGTGGAGCACGGCGGGTTCCGGGCGGCGTTCGCGCTGAGTGCGGCGGCCGTGCTGGTGTCGCTCGCGCTGACGGTGTGGCGGTACCGGGCGGGCCGCCGTGACCGGCAGGCCGTGCCGGACGGTGCCTGAACAGGCGGGACAGCGGCAGGACGGGCCTGCCCGCCGGTGGGCGACCGGTCAGGCTTCGCTGAGTTCGCCGTTGCCGCGTGTGGCGTCGCGCAGCGCGGCCCGGAAGGTGCCGGTGTCCTCGGGGTACAGGTGCAGGGTGAGGGTGAGGCCGGTGGCGGTGTACGTCTCCTCGCCGCGTTCGGTGTCGTGCTGGGTGAGCAGGTGGTACAGGGTGCTGACGTCCGCGAAGGGCACGCTGGCCGTGACGGTCACGCGGGGCCGCACGAGGTGTCGCCGGGCGGTGCGGACGCATTCGGCGGCGAGGTTGCCGTACGCGCGGGCGAGGCCGCCCGTGCCGAGTTTGATGCCGCCGTAGTAGCGGACGACGGCGACCGTGACGTGGTCCACGCCCTGGCCCTGCAGGGCGCGCAGGATGGGTTGTCCGGCGGTGCCGCCGGGTTCGCCGTCGTCGCTGAAGCGGTACGCGGTCCCGATGACGTAGGCCCAGCAGACGTGCGTGGCGTCCGGACGTTCGGCGCGGAGCGAACGCACCCAGTCCAGCGCCTCTTCGGGGGTGTCGGTGCGGGCGGCGAGGGCGATGAATTCGCTGCCCTGGGTCACGGTGTCGGCGCGCCAGGGGGCGCCGGGCGTGGCCTCGAGCGTCGTGAAGGGGTCCGGCGTCATGACGGGCAGCGTAGCAGGAGGCCCGCGCGCCGGACGAACGGGGCGGGACGGCACGGCGGAGTGTCGCCTGCCGCGCGATCGAACATACCGTCCGGACGGTATGTTAGGGCATGGCTTCCAGTTCCGTCCACGTCCGCAACACCGACCTCACCCGGCAGCAGCTGCTCACGGCCGCCGCCGACCTGCTCCTGGCGGGCGGCGTGAACCGCCTCACGCTGGACGCCGTCGCCGCCCGCGCAGGTGTCAGCAAGGGCGGCCTGCTGCACCACTACGCCAGCAAGGACGCGCTGCTCCTCGGGCTCGCCGACCGGCTCGTGCAGCGCTTCCGGGACGACCTGCAGGTGTGGCTGGACCGCGAGACGCCCGGCACGCCCGGCCGCTGGGCACGCGCGTACGTTCACGCGACCTTCGCGCCCGGTCAGGACGCGCACGACGAGGCGGTGTTCCTGGCGCTCGCCGGGGCTGTCGCCGCGCAGCCCACCCTGAACGCGCACCTGCGGACCCTGATGACCTTCGTGGACGAGGACAGCCTGCAGGACGGCCTGCCGCCCGCCCGCGCCACCGCCCTGCGCCTCGCGTGCGACGGCCTGTGGCTCAGCGACCTCGCGGGCCTCCCGCCCATCCGGGACGCGCACCGCGCCGACCTGTACGCCCAGCTGCTCGCGTGGACGCAGCCGTGAACGGTGCTCCCCCCCACGGGCGGCAGCCGTGACCGCGCCCCTCCCGCACGAGCGGTGGAAGCCGCGCTTCTACACGGTGTTCGGCGGTCAGGCCCTGTCCCTGATCGGGTCGGCCCTCACGCAGTTCGTGCTGATCTGGTGGATCACGCAGCAGACCGGGTCGGCCAGCGCACTCAGCGTGGCGGGCATCATGGCGCTGCTCCCGCAGGCCCTGCTGGGACCGCTGGGCGGCACGCTCGCCGACCGCTACAGCCGCCGCGTCATCATGATCCTGACGGACGCCGTGAGCGCCGCGTGCATGCTGGTCCTCATCGCGCTGTTCGCGACGGGCCGTGTGCAGCTGTGGCACATCTACACCATGATGTTCGTGCGCTCCAGCATGCAGGCCTTCCAGAGTCCGGCCGCGCAGGCGAGCACCGCCATGCTCGTGCCCGGCAGCTGGCTGCCGCGCGCCGCCGGGCTCAACCAGTCGCTGCAGGGCATCATGACGGTCGCCGCCGCGCCGCTCGGGGCACTCGCCCTGAGTGTCCTGCCGCTGCAGGGCGCCCTCCTGATCGACGTGTTCACCGCGCTGCTCGGCATCGTGCCGCTGTTCTTCTGGCGCATTCCGCAGGGCCGCCTGGAGGTGCAGCAGAGCGTGTGGCAGGACTTCCGGGAGGGCCTGAGCCTCGTGACGGGCTCGCCCGCCCTGACGCGGCTGTACCTGCTGATCGCGGCCGTGGTGCTGGTGATCATGCCGACCTTCACGCTCACGCCGCTGCTCGTGAAGCAGCACTTCGGGCTGGGCGTGAACAGCGTCGCGCTGATGGAGGGCCTGTCGGGCGTCGGGATGATCGCGGGTGGCCTGCTGGCCGCCGTGATCCGGTGGCGCAGCCGCATCGCGGCGGTCCTGATCGCGTTCGCGGTGTCGTGCGGGACGGTCGCGCTGACGGCCCTGGCCCCGCCGCACCTGTTCTGGCTGGCGGTGGTGTGGTGGGTGGTGAGCGGCGTGACGTTCAGTCTCGGCAGCGCCCCGCAGACGGCCCTGCTGCAGAGCATCGTCCCGAACCACCTACAGGGCCGGGCCCTGTCGCTGCTCGGCACGCTGACGGGCCTGGCGGGGCCGGTGGGGCTGGCGCTCGCCGCGCCGCTCGGGGAGCGGATCGGGACGCAGGGCATCTTCGCGTGGGGCGGGTTCCTCGCGGCGGCCGTGTGCCTGCTGGGCTTCGCGTCGCCCGCCCTGATGCGCATCGAGACGCCGGGCGCCGTGCCGGAAGGGACGGGCCGCCGCGACCGCGTGCACTGACGCCCGCCGGACTCACACGGAATGGCACAACACGCTCCGAGTTCAGCCGAGCGGAGCGAGTGGCAACAGGGACGGTGCGGCGCAGGTGGAAGGGATGTCGGTGCTGTTCCCGGCATCCCTGGAATCGGATCAAAACCGTATCAGGCGGGCAGAAGGCCGCGTTCCACGAGGTGCCGCCGCGCGTGGAAGAGGGTGAGGGCGCCCGGCCCCTGCAGGATCTCGCCCGCGAGGAGCCTGCGGTACACCTCAGGGAGAGGCAGCACCAGCCGTTCGATCAGTTCGTCCGGTTCGGGGTGAGCGTCGCCGAGCGTCACGCCGAGGGCCAGCAGCGGGTAGAAGGCGACACCGCTCACGCTGGGCTGCGGGTAGAAGGCAGGCAGCGCGATCCATTCGCGGGCCGTGCCGCCCACCTCCTCCTGCAGTTCGCGGGCGGCACTGTCCAGCACGTCCTCGCCGGGCTCCATGCCGCCCGCGACCACCTCGGTGATCCAGGCGCGCAGCGGGTAGCGGTACTGGCGGATGAGGACGGCCTCTCCGGCCGGGGTGATGGGCAGCACGAACACGGCGCGCGGGCCGCGCGGCCGGTACAGGTACGTGAGGCGCGTGCCGCTGCCGGTGAGGACATGATCGCGGTGCAGGACGTGCGGGGGGCCGGACACGGTCTCGCTGCCGAGCGTTTCCCAGGGCTGCTGTTCGTCGGGGACGAGGGTGGGCCAGTTGGGGTGGGCGGGGCGGTCGGTGGGGTCGGGCACGGTTCAGGCTACCGCGCCGCAGGACCGATACGGTTCTGAGCTGAACTCGTGGAGTTCGGCCGAGCGAAGCGAGCACCAACAAACGGTGTTGATCCGATTCCGGGGACGCCGGGATAAGCGCTGACATCCCTTCTTGGGCAGAACAGCGCCCATGACTGGGACAGCTCCGCAGGAGAGGACGCCTGCCCGCTTCTTGGGCAGAACGGACGTCCTGCAGGACGCCTGCCCGCTTCCACCTCCTCAAAACCGTATGAGAAGCCGTTCTCATCTCATGAGGACGCAGGTCACATTCTCACCGCGCGGCCACGTACAGTACGGTCAATTCATGGCCAGCCTCCCTGCTTCCCGCGACGCCAGCTCCGGCCTCCGCTCCTGCACCCTCGCGCTGCTCACGGCCCTGACGTTCGGCAGCGGGGCGCACGCCGCCGCCCCCGACCCCTTCCTGCGTTCCGGCCCGGTCGCGCAGCCCCCCACCCTCAGCGGCCCGGCCACACCCGGCAGCGCGGCCCCCGCCCCGGCCCCCGTCACCACCGCCGCGCCCGTGCTGGCCGGGCCGCCCGTGCAGGCGTTCGGTGTGCCGCGCTTCAGCAGCACCGGCGGCAACACCCGCGTCGTGTTCGACCTGCCCGCCGGCCTGCGGTACTCGCTGACGCCCACCTTCAGCGGCCTGCGCCTCGACGTGAACGCCCAGCCGGGCGTGCGCGTGCAGGCGCAGCACGTCCCCGCGCCCGGCGCGGCCGTCAGCGACTACAGCCTCACGCTCGGCAGCGACGGCAGCTCGCAGCTGCTGCTGCAGACGCCGTTCCCGCTCGGCAGCACGCAGGGCTGGACGGCCAGCGAGACGACCATCGCGACCGGCGGCCGCGTCCTCATCCTGAACTTCGGTGCGGCCCTGGGCGGCGGCGCGGAACCCAGCGTGCGCGGCACGGTCCTCGCCGTCGCGCCGCCCGCCATGCCCGGCAGTCCCTCCGCCACCGCGGGCGCGCCCGTCCCCACCGCCGACCAGCTCCCGCCCGGCGACACCGCCAGCGCCCTCGGCTCGAACGCCCTGCCCACCCCCACGCCCGCCCTGCCCGGCAGCAGCGACAGCAGCCGCCTCACGAGCGGCACCGTGCCCGGCACGCCCGCCGGACCCGCCACGCTCGGCGCGCCCCGCATCGGCAAGAACCCTGGCCTGACGCGCGTGGTGCTGGAACTGCCGCCCGCCGCGACCTTCCGCGTCACGCCGCTCCCGCTCGGCCTGCGCATCGACCTGAGCGGCGTGAGCGCCGGACAGCTCACGAGCGCGCCGAACCTCACGCCGGAAGTGCGCGGCTGGAGCGTCGCCCCGAACCTTACGGGCGCGTCCCTGACGCTGCTCACGTCCTCCCCCATCACGCTGCGCAGCGGGTGGCGTGACGTGCTCCTCCCGCCCGCCGACGGCAGCCAGCTCGCCCGCCTCGCCATCGACGTGTCGCCCGCCCTGGCCGACACCAGCCCCCTCGGGCCGCTCGCGCTCGCCCCGCTGCGCAGCGCTCGCCCCGCCATGCTGGCCTTCAGCGGCACGCCGAACCGTCCGCGCGTCGTGCTGGACCCCGGTCACGGCGGCAGCGACCCCGGCGCGATCGGGCAGATCGTGGAAAAGGAAGTGACGCTCGACGTGGCCCGCCGCGTACGCGCCGACCTCGCGCAGGCGGGCATCGACGTGATCATGACGCGCGACAGCGACACCGCCCTCGCCGCCGACAAGACCACCGACCTCGGCATGCGCGCCGCCCTGGGCACGACCACCGGCGCGCAGATGTTCGTGAGCATCCACGTGAACAGCACCGAGGCCGCGTCCGCCCTCAGGGGCTACGGCATCGAGACGTGGTGGAACAACAACCACCCGAACTCGCAGGCGCTCGCGCAGAGCATCCAGCAGGACGCGGTCGCCAGCACCGCCGCGTACTCGCGCGGCCTGAAGAACGTCCACACGCTCGCCGTGCTGCGCCTGTCGCGCATCCCGGCCGCCCTCGTGGAGATCGGGTACACCAGTCACCCCATTGACGGGCAGAACCTCAAGGACAGCAACTACCTCGACCGGGTGGCGTTCGGCGTCGCGTCCGGCATCCGCGACGCGCTGCAGGCCGGGATCGGCACCACCTGGCGCTGACCGACCCGGCAGGCACGCGCGTTCAGCCCAGCCCGAGCCAGCGCAGCAGCCAGTACGTGCCGAACCCGCCCAGGATGCCCAGCGCGAGCTGACGGGAGCGCCACATCAGCAGGCCCGCCACCAGCGCCGCCACGGCGCGCCTGGGGGCGTCCGCGGCGTTCGCCACGTCCGGCACGACCAGCGCCGCGAACACGCTCACCGGCACGAACCGCAGGAACGCCAGCCAGAACGGCGGGAGGCGCACGCCGCCCAGACTGAGGCCCAGGTACCGGGACGCGAAGGTCACGGCCCACATGCCCAGCATGGTGAGCAGCACGTTCACGGTTCCCGCCCGCCCGCGTCCCCCGCGCCCCTGGAGGTGAGGGCCGCGCCGAGCAGCGCGCCGCCCACCCCGGCGATCAGGACCGTCAGGCCGCCCGGCAGGACGCGCGACACCGCCCACGCGAGCAGGCCCGACCCGGCCGCCACGATCAGCGTGACGCGCGACGTGAGGAGCGGCACGAGCAGGCCCAGGAACGCCAGCGGGAAGATCACGTCCGCGCCCACCGCCGCCGGGTCCGGAATGAACGCCCCCACCAGGGCGCCCAGCAGCGTGAAGGCGTTCCACACGACGTACAGGCTGAGTTCCGCGCCCAGCAGGAACGGCAGGCTGAGCGTGCCCTGCGGCGCGGCGATCACCACGCCGTACGCCTCGTCCGTCAGGAACTGCGCGGCCAGCCCGCGCCGCCACCCGTGCAGCGGGAGGCTCTGCGCGAGGCTGAGGCCGTACAGGACGTGCCGGACGTTCAGCAGGAACGTGGTGCCCACCACTGCGAGCGCGCTCGCCCCCTGTCCGAACAGGCCTGCCGCCGCGAACTGCGACGCGCCCGCGAACACCGTGAGGCTCATGAGCTGCGTGTCCAGCACGCTCAGGTGGGCGGCGCGCGCCGTGACCGCGTACGCCACCGCGAACGGCGCGACGCCCAGCCACAGCGGCAGCATCGCCGTGAAGCCCGACAGGAACGGCGAGCGGGCCACACGCATCAGATGACCCGCCGTTCCGGCAGCCGCTCCCCGCGCGACAGGCGGCGCTCCATCAGGCGCACGAGGCGCGTCAGGGTGAAGGTCAGCAGGAAGTACACGACGGCCAGCACCGCGTACACCTCGAACTGCCGGTACGTGGCGTTCGTGATGTACTTGCCCTGCGCGAACAGTTCCTGCAGCGTCACCGCGCTCGCCAGACTGCTGCCCAGGATCAGCGACACGAACTCGTTCCCGAGCGCCGGGAGCGCCACCCGCCACGCCTGCGGCAGCACCACGAACCTCAGGGACTGCACGCGCGACAGGCCCAGGCTGCGCGCCGCTTCCAGCTGCCCGTCCGGCACGCTCCGCAGGCCGCCGCGCACGATCTCGGACGTGTACGCCGCCGAGTACAGCCCCAGCGCCAGCACCGCCGCCGGGAAGCCCTGCAGCGTCACGCCCAGCGCGGGCAGCCCGTAATACACCACGCTCAGCAGCACGATGAGCGGCACGCCGCGCACCACCTCCACGTACGCGTTGCCCAGCGTGCAGAGCAGCGGCACCCGGAAGGTCCGCACGACGCCCAGCAGCGTCCCCAGCAGCACCGACACCAGCAGCGCCGACACGCTCACGCCGAGCGTCAGCTGTAGCCCCGCCCACAGCAGCGCCGGGTAGTCCCCCGACAGGATGGCCCGGAAGCCGATGAGCAGGTCATTCACCGGGACAGGATAGCGGCCCGGCACGCCACGCACCCAGGGACACCGCGCCCCGCAACCGTGCCCGACCAGACCATGCCCTGACACGCGCCCCTTACACTGGAGTGAGGCCCGCGCGGACAGTCCCCCCTGGACTGAGCCCCCCATACCGGACCTCAAGGTAGACGTGAATTCATGCCAGTCCTGGCACCCCAGCACCCGACCGTGCCCGACCTCGCCCGCAGCGGCGACCCCGTGGCCCGCGCACGCGACACCCGCGAAGGGACCGTGCCGCACACCGTGATCGACTCGCTCTACGTCCGCAGCTGGACGTAGGCCCCACGCACGCCGGACCCACACCGCCCACGCCCCGGACCCGCCCCGACCGGCGACCGGCCCGGCGGCCAAGCAGTGCAGGCCAGCGTGACGGCGTCCGCGTACCCGCGAACCGTCACCCGTGCCCCCGGCCGCACGCGCGCCACCATTCGAGATCAAGCACACTTCAGGTCCCCGACCTGACAAGGAAGGTGTTCTATGCGGGCCTGGCTCGCGCTCTTCTCCGCCATCGCCTTCGAGGTGACCGGCACCCTGACCCTCAAACTGTCCGCCCTGCATCACCACGGGGCCGGACTGCTCGTCACGTACGTGTTCCTGGCGGCGTCCTACGCGCTGCTCGCGCAGGCGTTCCGGCGCATTCCCGTCGCCGTCGCCTTCGCCGTGTGGGAGGCGGCCGGACTGGCCCTCGTCACGCTCGCGGGCGTGGTCCTGCTGCACGAGACGCTCACGCCCGCCCGCCTGATCGCCATGCTGGGCCTCGGGGCGGGTGCGTGGCTCCTGCACCACGGCACGCGCCCCGCCCGGGCGGTCCGGCCATGACGTGGACGCCGCTGCTGCTCCTCGCGCTGGCCGCCCTCATGGACGTCGCCGCGAACCTGCTCCTCAAGCACTCGGACGGTCTGCGCCGCCCCCTGCCCGCCGTGGGCGGCATCGCCCTCATCCTGATGGCCTTCACGCTGCTCGGCATCGCCCTGCACAGCGTCCCGCTCGGCGTCGCGTACGCCGTCTGGGGGGGGCTCGGCATCATCCTCACCGCCCTCCTCAGCCTGCGCGTGGACCACGTGCGCTTCACCGCGCGCGGCTGGGCCGGCCTCGGCCTGATCCTCGGCAGCGTCCTCCTGATGCACCTCAGTCACTGACCAGAGTGAGGGGCAGCCGGACCCGTCCAGGCCGACTGCCCCTCTCTGCGCGTCACGGGGACGGCCTCCATCTGCTCCGGCCCGCCCCCTCAGGCGGTGGTGGCCGGGGGCCAGATCATTTCTGCGCGATCCATTTCTCCAGCAGGTTCTGGTACTCGCCGCTCGACCTGAGGCGCGCGAGCGTCCTGTTGGCGGCGGCGACGAGGTCGCTGCCCTTGCTGAACACCATGCCGTAATCTTCGGACACGAGTTCCTTCCCGGCCTGCGCGAACTGGCCCGGCAGGCGCTTCTGGAGGCTCGTGACGGTGGGCGCGTCGCCGAGCAGCGCGGCGATCCGGCCTGACTGCACGTCCGCGAGCCCGGCCGCAAAGTCGTCGTACACCTTGATGACGGCTCCCTTGGGTTTCAGGGTGTCGTTCGCGGCGAACTGCCCGGTGGTGTTGGCCTGCACGCCGATCACCTTGCCCTTCACGTTCGCGGGCCACGCGAACTTGCCGGGGTTGCCGCCCTTCACGATGAACACCTGCGCCGAACGGTAGTAGGGGGCGCTGAAGCTCACGATCTTCGCGCGTTCCGGCGTGATGGTGATGGCGCTCATGGCGATGTCCACGCGGCCGCTCGTGACGCTCTGAGGCATCAGCGCCCCGAACCCGACGGGACTGATCTGCAGTTTCACGCCGAGGTCCTTCGCGACGGCGCGGGCGATCTCGATGTCGAAGCCCTGGAAGCTGCCGTCCGCGCCCTTGAACTCGAACGGCTGGAAGGTGGGGTCCGTGCCGAGCACGAGGACGCCCTTCTTCTTGACGTCCGCGACGCTGGACGCGAGGGCGGACGACACGGTGAGCAGCGCGGACAGGAGGAGCAGGGAACGCTTCATGGAGGGTAGGATAGCGCCGTGAGCGAAGCACCGACCTCCCCCCATCACACGGACGCGGGCCATGACGGGCGGTGGCCGGACCGTCAGGACTTCGTGCAGGGGCCGCCCGTGCCGCCCCCGGACGCGTGGGAGCGGCCGGGCGTGGTGATGTTCTTCAACCTGGAGTGCCCCGGCTGCGTGTCGCGCGGCCTGCCGTTCCTGAAGCGGCTGCACGCGGAGTTCGGTCGTGAGGTGCAGGTCATGGCGGTCCACACGAGCCGGGGGCACCGGGGGTTCGCGCGGGAGGACGTGGAACCGCAGCTGCGGCGCTTCGTGACGACGTTCGCGCGCCTGCCGTTCCCGGTGGCGCTCGACCTGACGGGGAGCGTGGCGGCCGCGTGGGAGACGGAAGGCACGCCGCACACGCTGGTGTTCGCGGCGGGCGGCGAGCTGCTGCGCAGCGTGTACGGCAGTCAGGAGGGCGCGCAGACGCGGCTGGAGTACCTGCTGGCCGAACTGAGCGCCCACCCGTCCTGAACCCGGTCAGAGCGGGGAGGGCAGCGCGGCAGCAAGTTCAGTCGAGGGGCTGGACGGCGTCGGTGCGGCCGAGCGCGACCGTGACCTGCACGTCGAAGGGCCGCAGGTCGAGGAGTGCCTGCACGTCCCCTGGCGTGACGCCCGCCACGCGCTCCACGGCCTCCTCGACGGTCACGAGGCGGCCGAGCGCGAGGTACTCCATCCCGAACCCGAACAGCTGCCCCTGCGGCGTCTCGGCACGCAGCAGGGTGGACACGGCGAGCTTGCGGGCAGCGCGGCGCACCTCGGCGGGCGTCACGCCGTCCCGCTGCAGGGTGACCAGCGCGTCCCGGTACAGCGCGAGGACTTCCGCGCCGCGTTCCGGGTCGCAGGAGAAGCCGCCCTCGAACACGCCCGCCTCGCTGTACTCGGCGTGCGACAGGTCGGCGCTGTCGGCGAGGCCGGTGTCGAGGAGCGCCCAGTACAGGCGGCCGTTCTCGCCGCCGACGATCTCGGACAGCACGGCGGCCGCCTCCCGCAGCGGGTGCGTGACGGGCACGCCGGGCGAGCAGACGGCGACGTGCAGGCGGCCGAGCGTGTCGTCCGTCAGGCGGTGCAGGGCGGGCGCGGGCGTGTGCGGGCGGGGCGTGCGGGTGGGCGCGGTGCGCGGCCAGTGCGCGCTGAGCGTCTCGGCCTGCGCGAGGAGGGCCGCCTCGTCGAGCTGGCCGGTCGCGACAAGCGTGACGGCGCCCGTCCCGTAGCGTTCCGTGAAGTTCTGCCGCAGCGCGTCCGGCGTGAGGGCCGCGACGGTCTGCGCCGTGCCGAGCACCTGATGGCCGAGCGGGTGGTCGTTCCAGTACGCGGCGCGCAGCGCGTCGAACACGCGCGATTCGGGCTGGTCGTCGTACATGGCGATCTCTTCGAGGATGACGCCGCGTTCCATCTCGACGTCCTCGGGGCGCAGGGCCGGTTCGAGCAGGACGCTGAGCGCGGCGAGCAGTTCGGGCGCCTGTTCGGGGAGGCTGGCGGCGTGGTAGACGGTCGCCTCGTCGCTGGTGAAGGCGTTGGCGTGCCCGCCGAGCGCGTCGAGACGCATGTTGAGTTCGGTGCCGCTGACGTGCTCGCTGCCCTTGAACATCAGGTGTTCGAGGAAGTGCGAGGCGCCCATCTCGGCGCGGCGTTCGTCTCGCGCGCCGGTCTGCACGAAGTACCCCATCGCGACGGTCTGCGCGAGCGGATCGTGGGCGAGCAGGACGCGCAGGCCACTGCTGAGGGTGTGGACGGCGGGCGCTGCGCTGACGGATGGCTGGGAATTCATGCCTGCACCTGCTGACGGTTGGGGATTCATGCCTGCACCTCCTGCGGGAGGCCGAGCGTGACGATGTTCGGCTCGCCGGGATCCCAGCGGCGCAGGAAGTCGTTCACCTGCGTCAGGGTGAGGGCCTCGATCTGGGCGCGCAGTTCGCGCGGCTGCCGGACCGCGCCGAAGAGGGTCAGGTCGCGCGTGAGGGCGACGACGCGGCCGCGCAGGCTCTCCGCGCCGAACACGGTGCTGGCGATCAGGGCGGCGCGGGCCCGCTGGAATTCGGCGTCGGTCACGCCGGCCTTCAGGCGCGCGAACTCGCCGAGCATCACGTCGAGCGTCTCGGCGGCGCGGGCGGGCGTGCTGCCCGCGTACCCGCCCACGAAGCCCTGCGTGCCGAGCACCTGCGCGCCGATGCTGGCACTGTACGCGAGGCCGCGCTCCTCGCGCACCGCGACGAAGATGCGGCTGGCGCTCCCGCCGGACAGGACGCCCATCGCGAGGTGCCACGGGAGCCAGTCGGGGTGGGTGGGGTTCACGCCGCGCCAGTACAGCGACAGGTGCGCCTGGCTGGTGTCGCCGGGCAGGTGCGTGGTCAGGCCCGGCTGGAAGTGCAGCGGGACGCTGTGCGCCTCGCCGGTCCGCCAGTCGCCGAAGGTCGCGCGGACGAGCGCTTCGACCTCGTGCACGTCGTGGGCGGACACGACGCTCAGGATGCTGCCGGACGCGCCGTAGCGGCCGTAGAGGGCGCGCACGGTGTCCGGCGTGACGCCCGCGAGGCCCTCGCTGGTGCCGCTGGCGGGGTGCGCGTACCCGGCGTGCACGCCGTCCAGGGCCGGGAAGGCCCGCAGGCGCGCTTCCAGCGCGAGCTGTTCGGCGGGACTGTCGCGCATCGCTTCGAGGTCCTGCCGGGCGAGGTCGGTCAGGACCTCGAATTCCTCGTCCGGCAGCTGGGGGCGCTGCACGAGGTCCGCGTACAGCTGCAGGGCCGGGCCGAGGTCGGCGTTCAGGCCGCTCACGGCGAAGCGGGTCGCTTCGGCGCCCACGCCACCGCCGCGCCGCAGGCCGAGATCGTCGAGCGCGTCCTGAAAGGTGCGCGCGTCGCGGTTCCCGGCACCCTTGCTCAGCCATTCCTCCAGCAGGGCTGCGCTGCCCTGCTCGCCCTGCGGGTCGTGGGCGCTGCCGAGCGGGACGCGGAGGTCCAGCGCGAAGCCCGGCCCGGGCCGCGTTTCGGCAGCCAGGGTCAGGCCGTTGGGGAGGGTGACGAGGTGGGTGGGTGGGGAGACAGCCTGCACCGGGGGACTATACCGCCTGCACCGGCGCCGTTCTGGGCGCCGGTGCAGCATCTCCCCATTTTCCCCCCGTCTCGGACGGGCAGGGCCTGGGGGCGGGCCTCACATGGACATGAAGAAGGGCGGTTTGACGCCCACCTGGCGGGCCATCAGCCACATCTGGCCCTTGTGGTGCGCTTCGTGTGCGGTGAGCAGTTCGGCGAGCTGCGAGACGGGCATCTGGCGGCCACCGAAAGCGGGGACGACGCGGGCGAAGTCCTCGTCGCTGAGGGCCGTGAGGGCGGCCGTGACCTGCTGGCCGCTGTCCTGCAGGCGCATGCGGGCTTCCTGCAGCGTCTGGCTGGGCACGACGTCGCGTGAGGGGGCCTGACCGCCGAGCGCGGCGAGGATGCCTCTGGAGGACGCGTCGAGGTGGTCGCCGAGCGAGATGAAGGTCATGGCGCCGTCCCAGGGGGCGTGCGTGGCGCTCTCCTCGGGAATTTCGGACAGCAGGGTGGTGAGGGCGGTGCGGTGGGCGAGGAAGGACTGCGCGAGGCGTTCGGCGTGGGTCATGCCGTCAGGATAGAGCACGCGTGCGGGACGGTTCCGGGAGCGCGGCGACAGGCGAGGGGGCCGCCCGGTCTGGACGGCCCCCTCGGGGTGTGCGGGTGTGGCGGGTTCAGCGGGCGCGCAGGGCGTCGCGGATCTCGGTGAGGAGCTTCTCCTCGGTGCTGGGGCCGGCCGGGGCGGCGGGCTTGGTCATGCGGTTGCGGAAGGTGTTGTACGGCACGACGACCGCGAGGTAGATGACGGCCATGGTGATGAGGAAGGTGATGACGGCCGTGATGAAGTCGCCGTACGGGAAGGCGACGCCGTTGATGACGAACTGACCACCGATCTTGCCGCCGCCCGTGACGAGCTTCAGGAGGGGGTTGATGAAGGCGGCCGAGAACGCGCCGACCAGCGCGGCGAAGGCGGCGCCGGTGACGACGGCGACAGCGAGGTCGACGATGTTGCCGTGCATGATGAAATCCCGGAATCCTTTAATCATGTCTGCATTGTTACCCTGAAGGAACTCTTCATCAAACCCCCCCGTCGGGGGAAAAGTCTAGACAACACCAGAAATCTCATATTCATGGCAGAGCAGGCGTATACTTGAGATTCACGAAACAGAACGAACATGAACGGCCCCGACCGGAACAACGGCCGGGGCGAAGAACCCACCTCTCTTCGCCCCGGCATGCGTACCCGAATTTCAGGCCTGACCGCGCCCCCCACCGTCCTTGACGGCGTGCGCGCTCATCCCGAACTGCGGACCGCTGCTCGCCGCGTCCTGCAGGATCACGCGCGCCAGCTCACCCAGCGTGCTGCCGCCCGCCCGGACCGTCATCCGCAGGTCCGCGCTCAGCTCCGTGAGGCTCATGTTGTCCAGCATCAGTTCGGTGCCGTACCGCAGCGTGGTGGGCGGCACGATCAGCAGATCCGCCTCGCCCTGACTCACCGCGTGCCGGAAGCAGCGCCCCGTCAGCAGGCCCGCCACGGTCGTCACCTTGCCGAAGGTCTTGTTCTCCACGGCCCGCACCTCGATCTCCAGGCCCTCGATGGCCCGCAGCGGCTCCACCGCCCGGTCCAGACTTTCCGCGAACAGCAGGCCCGTCCCCAGGATCACCCGGCGCGGCGAGGGCAGCGCCGCAGGCAGCTCCGGGAGCGGCTCGTGCAGGAAGTCGCGGATCATGCCGACGCCGTTCTCCAGCATCGGGAAGCCCTCGTACTCCTCCTCGTTCGGGAGCGCCTCGCCCGCCAGCAGGTAGAACTCGTCGCTCGGGAAGATGAAGCGCGTCCCGCGCTCGGCGAGCATCCGGCGCCGCCAGACGTTCGCGCGCCGCAGCACGTCCTGCGCCTCCTCGCGCGTGAAGGTCCGCACGTCCGGCAGGTTCTTGCGGTGATCGGTCAGCCCGATCGGCACGACCGCCGCGCTGATCACGTTCGGGCGGGACGTCAGGTACGAGAGCGTCTCGTCGAAGTTGTCACCGTCGTTCCGGCCGGGCAGCAGCACGATCTGCGTGTACAGGTCGATGCTCTCCAGCCGCTCGATCATGTCCTGAATCTGCGTGACGGCCTGATCCTTGACCTTCAGCTTCCACCACTTCATCAGGTCCTGCCGCAACTCCTGATTGCTGGCGTGCACCGACACGTACAGCGGCGACAGGTTCTCGTTCAGGATGCGCTGCACGTCTCCCTCCGTCAGGTTCGTGAGCGTCACGAAACTGCCGTACAGGAACGACAGGCGGTAATCGTCGTCCATCACGTACAGGCTCTTGCGGAACCCGCGCGGCATCTGGTGCACGTAACAGAAATCGCACTTGTTCGCGCACTTGCGAATCCCGTCGAACAGCACCTCCTCGAACTCCAGGCCGGGGTCCTCCCACTCCACCTGGAAGCTGTACGTGAGGGCCTCCTCGTCCAGGCGGGTGGTGTGGTGGTCCTGAGGCACGAAGCCCGGCGCGACCTCGCGCTCCTGCGCGGGCCGGGACAGCTGCAGCGTCGCCACGCCCGCCTGCAGCGCGTGGCGGTACGCGAGCACGTCGGTCAGCGCCTGACCGTTCACGCGCAGCAGCAGGTCGCCCGGACGGACGCCCGCACGGTCGGCGGGACTGCCCGGCTCGACACTCTTGATGGGGGCGGGGTAGACCGGGTCCTGCGGGGCGGGTGAGGGTGAGAATAGGGTGCTGGCCGTCATGGCGCGTCCTCCAGGGGTGGCGGGGGGATCAGGGCCGCCCCGCAAGCATTGCAGTCTAACAGCAGGCCGAGCGGCCGGGTGAAACGCACGGCACACTTCACGCGCCCATACCCCAAGCCCACACGCAGGCCGGGAACGGCTGGTGGCTGGAAGGGACAGCGTGATCTCCCCCCGTCACCGCAGCCCGGTCCTTCTAGAATGACTGGTCATGACCACCCTGGCCCAGACCAAGAAGGCCCGCCCCGCTGACGAGTGGTCGAGCGGCGCCGTGTTCCGCCCGCTCGCGCAGCTTCTCGTCGGGCCTGCCGCCCGCGCCGGGCTGAGGCCCACACGGGTGGTGCTGTTTCACACGGCACTCGGCCTGCTGGCCGCATGGCAGGTCCGCCACGGGCGCGGGACGTTCACGTCGCGCGTCTCCCCTGCCCTGCTGATTCAGGTGAAGACGGTGCTCGACAATCTCGACGGGCAGCTCGCCCGCGCGACCAACCAGACGACCGAGACGGGCCGCTACCTGGATTCCGAGATGGACGTGGTCGTGAACGCCGCCCTGCTGTCGGCGATTCTCGGCGTGCGGCGCGGCCTGAGCGCCACCCTCCTGCTGAATCTCATCATGACGGTGGAGTTCCTGTGGGAGCGCGACCACCGGGAGGCGCGCGGCGAGGTGTTCCGCGCGCCTCCCGCGCAGCACGGGGACGATCCGCGCGTGCTGGCCGTGCTGCGCGGCGCGTACGACGTGTACTTCCGGCCCCAGGAGCGCCTGCTGGGCGGGCTGTTCGAACGGCGCCTGCAGGCCACGCTGCCGGGAGAGCCGACGCCGGAGGACCGTGTCGCGTACACGCCCGTCCTCCTGAACACCGTGACCGCGAACCTCGGGCTGTCCACGCAGCTGCTCGCGCTGGGCGCGTGCGTGCTGGCGGGGCGGCCGGAGTGGTACGCGCGTTCGCTGCCGGTGCAGGCGGGCGTGCTGGGGGCGCTGCAGGTGTGGCGGGAGGGCCGGGTGCGGCGTGCGGCGCGGGCGCGGCGCGGCTGACGGCGGCCCTCTCGGCGGACGACCGGCGGGCATGGCGGCACTTGCTACATCCGGCCGCGCGCGCCCTGCGTTAGCGTGGGCGCATGAACGTTCCCGCTCCCGAGTCGGCCTCTCCTCCGTCCACTCCTGCCCGCCGACCGCTGCTGTGCGTGGGGGCGCTCGTGCGCGGCCCGGACGGGCGGTACCTGATCGTGCGGACCACCAAGTGGCGCGGCGCGTGGGGCGTGCCGGGCGGCAAGGTCGAGTGGGGCGAGACGCTGGAGCAGGCGACCGTGCGGGAGTTCCGGGAGGAGGTGGGGCTGGCGCTGCAGGACCTGATGTACGTGCAGGCGCAGGAGGCGGTGCTGAGCGAGGAGTTCCGGGAGCCGTCGCACATGATGCTGATGGATTTCCTGGCGCGGACGGACGACACGGACGTGCGCCCGAACGAGGAGATCGAGGCGTGGGCGTGGGTGACGCTGGAGGAGGCGGCAGGCTACCCGCTCAACTCGTTCACGCGGACACTGGTGGCGCGGGCGCAGGAGCGCGCGTGACTGCGGTGAGGACGGCGCTCGTGACGGGCGCGGCGCGCGGCATCGGGCGCGGCATCGCGCTCGGGCTGGCGGGCCTGGGGTACGACGTGGTGATCCAGTACCGCAGCAGCGAACAGGACGCGGCCGAAACGGTCCGATTGATCCGGGAGCTGGGCGTGCGGGCCGGGATGCTCCGGGCGGACCTGACGCGGCCGGACGAGGCGGCGGGCGTGGTGGAGGCGGCGCACGCGGCGTTCCTGGGAGACGGCGGGGCGGGGCTGGGCGTCCTCGTGAACAACGTCGGGAATTACGTGCACAAGCCGCTGGCGGAGCTGGAGATCGCGGAGTGGCACGAGATGTTCGACAGCAACCTGCACGCCACGTACTACACGTGCCGTGCGGCGCTGCCGTTCATGCGGGCGGCACGGTTCGGGCGGATCGTGAATCTGGGGTACGCGGGCGCGCAGCACCTGCTGGCGCGGCCCGGCATCCTGCCGTACGCGATCGCGAAGAGCGGCGTGATCGCGCTCACGGTCGCGATCGCGAAGACGGAGGCCGCGCACGGCATCACGGCGAACGTCGTGAGCCCCGGCGTGATCGAGACGAGCGTGAGTCAGCCGGTGCGGGAGATCCCGGCGGGGCGGCTGGGGACGGTGCAGGAGCTGAGCGCGGAGGTGCTGCATTTCGTGCAGGCGAGCGATTACGTGACCGGGCAGATCACCGAGGTCGCGGGCGGCTGGAACCTGTGACGCCGGACGCCGCGCCGCCTGGCGGTCCGCGCCGGGCGGTCGACACGGGCGGGCTGGACACGAATGGACTGGACGCTGCGCACCTGCACCTGTCGCGCGACCCGGTGATGGCGGACCTCGTGGCGCGGTACGGGCCGCTGGAGCCGCTGCGGCCCTCCCCGGACCCCTTCGCGGCGCTGGTGCGGGCGGTGCTGGGGCAGCAGCTGAGCGTGCGGGCGGCGTCGGCCATCGCGGCGCGGCTGGAGGCGGCGCTGGGCGTGCCGGACGCCGGGAGTGCGGGCGTGTGGCCACCGGACGCGGCGGGGCGCGTGCTGGCCCTGTCCCCGGACGCGCTGCGGGCGCTGGGGCTGTCGTGGGCGAAGGTGAGGACGGTACGGGCGCTGGCGGAGGCGGCGGTGGAGGGGAGCGTGGAGTTCGCGCATCTGGCCGGGCTGGACGACGAGGCGGTGATCGCGGCGCTGCTGCCGCTGCCGGGCATCGGGCGCTGGACGGCGGAGATGTTCCTGATGTTCTCGCTGGCGCGGCCGGACGTGTTCAGTCACGGGGACCTGGGGTTGCGGCGCGGGCTGGAGCAGTTCTATCCCGGCGCGGACCCGCTCGCGGTGGTGGCGGCGTGGTCGCCTCAGCGCACGCTGGGCGCGCGTTACCTGTGGCTCGCGCGGGACTGAATGCGGGACTGGAGGGCGGCCTGCCACTCTGCCCGGCGAGGACGGCGGCGTTGCGCACTTCCTGACAGCGATCTTGGGGTATTCTGACGCATAATGAACTATCCCAGCCTGGTGTGGCACCTCAAACGCACAGAGCTGTTCGCCGATCTGGAGCTCAATGAACTGGAGAAGGTGGCGGCCACGACCCCTTACCGTTCCTATCAGCCTGGAGAGGTCGTTTACCGCATGGACGACCCGGCCGACGCCCTGTACTTTGTGCGCAGCGGGCTGATCAAGATCAGCAAGCTCTTCCCGAACGGTAAAGAAGCCATCCTGAGCGTCGTCGGTCAGCACGACACCTTCGGGGAACTGCTGCTGCAGCCCGAGGAGCGCCGCCCGACGCAGGCGGAGGCGCTGGAACGCACGACGCTGATCGTGCTGCCGCGCAACGAACTGCAGAAGCTGCTGGCCGTGAAGCCGGACCTCGCCATGAAGCTCATCCGGCTGATGGCGGCCCGGTTCTTCGAGGCGCAGGCGTGGACGGCGGAAGTCAGCGCGTACAGCGCCCCGGAACGCGTGGCGAGCCTGCTGTACCGTCTGGCGCGCGAGTTCGGGCGCAGTCACCCGCAGGGCACGGAACTGGCCCTGAAGCTCAATCAGGAGGACATCGCGCGGATGGTCGGCGCGACGCGCGAAACGGTCAGTCACTCGCTCGGGAAGCTGCGGGACGAGGGCGCGATCGTGCGTGCCCGGACGCCGATCATCGTGAATCTGGAGTCGCTCAAGAAGTACCTCGACCAGTAACGGCCGGAACGGGAGGCGCAGATGGGCGTGCAGGTGCACTACATCGAGGGGCACAGCGACCGCTGCGGGCCGGACATCACGCTCAGGCTGTCGGACCTGATGGCGGGCCTGGGTCACCTGCCGGGCTTCGTGGGCGCGGACCTGCTGTGCTCGCCGGACCAGCCGGGCCTGTGCCTGCTGGAGAGCCGCTGGCAGGGAGACGTGCCGCCGCTGGAGGTGCCGGTCGGCTGCAGGGCGTGGGCGTTCACGGTCACGGAGAGCTGGACGCCGCCCCCGCAGGCCTGAAACGGCAGGCCTGAAGCGGCAGGCCTGAAGTGACTGGGCGCGCCGTCTCCCGTTCGGCGCGCAGCTGATCGTAACTTTAGACAGCCTCGTGCCCCCCACCCCCGGCGCTATGATGAGCCGTTATGAGCGCCAGCCCCGTTTCGCCCTCCCTGAGCGCCAAGACCCTCCTTGACCTCGTCAAGTTCGAGCACACGGTCTTCGCTCTGCCGTTCGCGTACGCGGGCATGCTGCTCGCGTCGATGCAGCTGCACGGGACGGGCTGGCCGGGGTTCGGGGTGCTGCTGTGGGTGACGGTCGCCATGGCGAGTGCCCGTACGGCCGCGATGGCCGCGAACCGCATCATCGACCGGGCCATCGACGCCCGCAATCCGCGCACGGCGGGCCGGGAGATTCCGGCCGGGAAGGTCAGTGTCGCTCAGGGGTGGGTGCTGGTGCTGGTGAGTCTGGTCGTGATGGCGTTCGCGTCGTGGCAGCTGAACCCGCTGTGCCTGGCCCTGATGCCGCTCGCGGTGGTGTTCCTGATCGGGTACCCGTACACGAAGCGCTTCACGTGGCTGTGCCACCTGTGGCTCGGCATCACGGACGGCGCGGCGGCGGCGGGCGGCTGGGTCGCGGTGACAGGGCACTTCGGGCTGGGCGCGTGGCTGCTGTGGCTGGTCGTGATCTTCTGGATGGTCGGGCTGGATACCATCTATGCCACCATGGACTACGCTTTCGACCTCGCGAACGGCATCCGCAGCATTCCGGCCCGTTTCGGGATTCCGCGCGCACTGAAGATCGCGGCAGTCAGTCACGCGCTGACATTCGTGCTGCTGGTGGCGGTGGGCGTGGCGGTCGGTGCGAGCTTCTGGTACTACGCTGCGGCGCTGGTGATGGGCGGCATCCTGCTGTACGAGCACCGGATCGTGAACCCGTCGGACCTGACGCGCGCGAACGTGGCGTTCTTCGACGCGAACATGTGGCTGGCCATCACCATGCTGGTCGGCGTGATCGCCGACGTGACGTGGCGCACCCTCACCTGACAGGCACGTCATGGTGCAGGGTGGGCGGGTGAGCGCGGCGGCCCGGGCGGGCTTCGCGGACCTCGTGTCGCCTGACGTGCTGGCCGCGTACCGGGACGGAAACGAGCGGCTGGCGGCGACGCTGCTGCACCGGGCGCGGCAGCGGCAGCGTCCCGGCACGGCCGAGTGGGCGATCCTGGAACGGCTGGAGGGACTGCTGTGGATCGCGGTGCAGCGCGAGGTGGAGGGCACCTTCGCGCTCGACCGGGCGGACCGGCTGCTGGACGCCCTGGCCGTGCGGTACCCGGCGCTGGGGTATCCGGGCCTGGAATGGCTGGACCCGGACGATGACAGGACAGGCGGGGCCGCCGAGGGCGCGGGGTAGGGCGGGACGGGAACGTGGGGCGGGGCGGGTACTCTACACTCTGTCCATGATCGAGATCTCGCCCGAGGAATTCACGGACCGGCACCTTCAGTACGCCGCGGAGGGACTGATCTACCCTCAGCCGGAGGGCAGCCCGCTGCTGGAGTTCGCGGCGGGCGGGCGCGTGCTGTACCTGCTGGACCGCTGCGGGCCGTACACGGCGCGTCCGGGAATGGCGCGGGTGATCGTGAACGGCGTGCTGAACCGCTGCGCCTTCACGGACGCGAGGTCGGAGTCGCTGTCGGTGCAGGGCGTGTCGGGCCTGGAGGGCGTGGGGCAGGTGCTGGACCGTCCGCGGGGCGGCGCGCCGACGCTGGTGGTGCAGGCGAGGCTGATGCTGGTGCTGAATGCCCATGAGTCCCTCACGGATTTCCGGGTGGGCGACTGGGTCAGTTTCGCGACGGAGCCGCTGCTGCATGGGTTCACGGTCACGTCGCCTGCGCGCTGAAGGCATCCGGATGGAGCGGTCGATCCTGTGAACGCTCTCATGCAGCCATGACACGCTCACGCTATTCTCAGGCTCAGGTCAGGACCGGCGAACACGGCCAGTCCTCGGCAAGACCCCCGTGCACCCTGCACCGCCCTGCGTCCCTTCGTGGATTCTTCTTTCCGCCGGCCGGTCCTGCCTTCACCTTCGGCGCTGTCCGTCTGCAGCTTCCCTTCCGGGACACCCCCGGAACGACCACTCCAGGGCCACCCATGAACGAGCGTCTGCTCCCCCTGCCCGACCCCCTGCTGCCGCCGGAACTCGACGGCGTGTGCATGCTCGTCGCCGACCTGGTCGGCAGTACCCGCCTGGCGCGGCAGCTGCCGCTGCACCAGTACGTGAGTGTCATGAGCGACATGGTGCAGCTGCTCATCCTGCACTTCGAGGCGTACGGGGCTGAGGTGCTGCAACACCAGGGGGACGCGGTCGTGTGCGTCTGGCCGAAGGAGGACGCCACGTCGGCCGTGATGGCGGCGCAGCACAGCCACAGCCGTACGCGCCGTCTGAGGCTGGCGGAAGTGCTCGGCCTGACGCTGGAGCTGCGGGTGGGCCTCGCGGTGGGCGACGTGATCCGCGTGAACGTGGGCGGCGCACCCACCTGTTACGGTCTGCCGGTGAACCTCGCGCGGCGCCTCGCGAGTGCCGCGGCGCCCGGTGAGACCCTCACCTGCCCGGCCCTGCCGGTGTATGCGCCCGGCGTGGCGCTTGGCGAACGTGAAGTGAGCAACCTGTCGGGCTTCGAGGAACTGGGCGTCGTGCGCCGCGTGCTGGACACGCCTGCTCTCCCCGGACTCGGGGCTGCCTCTGCTGGCATGAAAACCGGTTAAGTCTAACGTCCGGGCTTCTCATGAGAGCGGGGGCTAGGCTGAGTGCATGGAACGCAAGCCGCTGGTACTGGTCATCGAGGACGAGAAGGACATCGCCCGATTCATAGAGCTGGAACTCGCTGCCGAAGGCTACGCCACCGAGGTGGCCTTCGACGGCGTGACCGGCCTGAGCAAATTCCGTGAAGTGAACCCCGACCTCGTCATCCTCGACCTGATGCTGCCCGTGCTGGACGGCCTGGAGGTCGCGCGCCGCATCCGCAAGACCAGCAACACCCCCATCATCATCCTGACGGCCAAGGACAACATTCAGGACAAGGTCGAGGGCCTGGACTCCGGCGCGGACGACTACCTCGTCAAGCCGTTCAGCATCGAGGAACTCCTCGCCCGCGTGCGCGCACACCTGCGCCGCGTGAACCCCGCCGTGACCGGCGAGGTGCGCGTCGCCGACCTCGTCATGAACCTCGACGGCCGTGAGATCTTCCGTGGTGGACGCCGCGTCGAGCTGTCCGCCAAGGAGTTCGAACTGCTGGAACTGCTCGCCCGCAACCCCGGCAAGGTCTTCTCGCGCTTCGAGATCGAGGAGAAGGTCTGGCCGGAATACACGGGCGGCAGCAACGTCGTGGACGTGTACATCGGCTACCTGCGCCGCAAGCTGGAGGAGAGCGGCGAGCGCCGCCTGATCCACACCGTGCGCGGCGTCGGCTACGTGCTCCGCGAAGAGTAACCGCAACCAGGCAACTCGGGCCGTCCGGACTTCACCGGGCGGCCTTCGCCGTTCCCTGAGGGTCGGGAACGGTCCTCAGCATCCGGCTCTACACTGGCCGCGTGACCCTGCGGACCCGCCTGACCCTCCTGTACACCGCCCTGCTCTCGCTGCTGCTGCTGCTGCTGGCCGTGGCGGTCCTGACGGTCATGCAGCGCAGCCTCCTGAACGGCGTGGACGCCGACCTGCGGGACGCGTACGGGCAGTACACCAATTTCGCGGAACGCCTGAACATCCGCCCCTTTCCGAACAGCATCCCCCAGCCGGGCGACCCCTTCGGCCTGCAGAACGAACAGCGGACCATCTCCGACATCCGGGGCGCGTTCCCCGACTACCGCATCCAGTTCGAGGCGCTCATCGGGGAGGACATCCCGGACCTGATGCGGCAGGCCGCCGGGACGCCCACCGAGCAGCAGCTGCTGCTCAACCGCCTGCGCGACCAGATGGACGCGCCCGGCACGCGCCGCATCGCGAACATCGACCCGAACGCGCCCATCCACCTGTCCGACGCGCAGCTGCTGCGGCTCGTGTCGTCTCCCGCGCACCAGCTGCTGCTGAACATGGAGATCAAGGACGTGGGCTACCCGCCCGCCCTGACGCGCGTCCTCGTGAAACTCACGCCCTTCGCGTACGGGCAGACGTCGGACGGCAGCACGCTCTCCACGCCCACCATCGCGTACTTCGGACGCAGCCTGGAGGAAACGGCCCGCACCCTCAAGATCCTGCAGACGATCATGGTGGCCCTCTTCCTGATCGGGGCGGGCACCGCGGCGGGCGGCGCGTACCTGCTGGCCGGACAGGCGCTCGCGCCGCTGCGTAACCTCAAGAAGGCCGCCGACCAGATCGGCGGGCAGACACTCACCGTGCGCGTCCCCGAACCGCGTACCGGCGACGAGGTGCAGGCGCTCGCGCACGCCCTGAACCTCATGCTGGACCGCCTGGAAGGCTCGTTCGAGTCGCAGCGGCGCTTCACGTCCGACGCGAGCCACGAACTGCGGACGCCCGTCACGGCCATCCAGGGCCACGCCAGCTACCTGCTGCGCCGCACCAGCCCGAACGAGCAGCAGCAGGAGAGCCTGAACATCATCAAGAACGAATCCGAGCGCCTCACCCTGCTGATCGGCAGCCTGCTGGAACTCGCGCGCAGCGACGGCGGCGTGCTGCAGCTGCGCCGCCAGCCGGTCCTGTCGCTGCTGCTGCTGCAGGACGTGGCGCGCGAACTGCGGCCCCTCGCGCAGGCACAGGGCACGGTCCTGGAGGCAGGCGGGCAGGACGTGACCTTCGAGGGCGACCCGGACCGCGTCAAGCAGGTCGTGATCAACCTCGTCTCCAACGCCCTCAAGGTCGGCTCGAACACCGTCACGCTCAGCAGCTCGCCCGCCGACGGTGTGCCCGGCGTGCCGCCCGGCGAACGCCCCGCCCGCAACCAGAAGCCCCTCCCCGGCGTTCGCCTCAGCGTGCAGGACGACGGCCCCGGCATCGCGCCGGAGCACCTCGCGAAGCTGTTCGACCGCTTCTACCGCGTGGAAGAATCCCGCGCGCGCGACAAGGGCGGCGCGGGTCTGGGCCTTGCCATCGTGAAGGGCATCGTGGACGCGCACGGCGGCAGCATCTGGATCGAGAGCGAGGTCGGCGTCGGCAGCACCGTGAACGTCTGGCTGCCCCTCGGGAACCTCCCCGACCTCGACGACGACCTCGCCTGACCCCGCACAGGCCACAGGGCGAGGGGGAGGCCCTGGCATCCCGCCAGTCGCCTCCCCTCCCCTGTCTGCCCGCCGAAGCCCGGCAGGCACGCCCTACAGGACGCCTGCCCGCTTCCGTGTCCTTCAGACCGTATCTGCCGGAGCCCGTTTCGCTCGGCTGAACTTCAGGCGCTCAGCTCAGTCCGGTGTCAGACGCGGATCACGACGCGCGCCCCGTCCCCTTCCAGGTGCACGCTGTCCAGGAAGCGCACCACGCGGGTCGCGTAGCCCATCACGACCGTGTGCGTGCGCGCCCCGCCACCGAAGCGGCGCACACCGTCGAGCAGTTCGCCGTCCGTGATGCCGGTCGCGGAGAACGCCATCTGACGGCCCGGCGCGAGGTCGGCGGTGCTGTAGATGCGGTGCTCGTCCACGCCCATCTCCGCGAAGCGGGCGCGCATGGCGTCATCCTCCGCCACGAAGCGCCCCTGGATCTCCGCGCCGAGGCACTTGAGGGCCGCGGCGCTCAGCACGCCTTCGGGTGCGCCGCCCGACCCCATCAGGGCGTGCACGCCCGTGCCGCGCACGCCGACGGCGAGGCTCGCCACGACGTCCCCGTCCCCGATCAGCTTCACGCGCGCACCGGCCGTCCGGACGCGCCGGATGAGGTCCGTGTGCCGTTCGCGGTCGAGAATCACGACGAGCAGGTCCTGCACGCTCCGGTCGAGGCTCTGCGCGATGGCGGCGAGGTTCGCTTCGACGGGCCAGTCGAGGTTCACGCGGCCCGCGGCGGGCGGCGGCACCACCAGCTTCTCCATGTAGCAGTCGGGCGCGTGCATCAGGCCGCCCTTCTCGCTGATGGCGATGACGGCGAGGCCGTTCGGGAGGCCCTTGGCGGTCACGACGGTCCCCTCGACGGGGTCCACGGCGATGTCCACCTCGTACTTGCCGTTGCCGAGCTTCTCGCCGATGTACAGCATGGGCGCCTCGTCCATCTCGCCCTCGCCGATCACGACGGTGCCGCGGATGTCGAGGGAGTTCAGGACGCTGCGCATGGCTTCGGTGCCTGCGCCGTCCACGCCGTTCTTGTCGCCCATCCCGACGAGGCGGCTCGCGGCGAGGGCGGCCGCCTCGGTGACGCGGGCCGTTTCCAGCACCAGGGCGTGCTCCAGGCCGAACTGGTCATTGTGCGGGGAGGGAGTGGGTTGGCCGGGTGCGGATTTGTTCATACCTGCACCGTAACACGAATCGTGGCGCGGCCCGGCGCTGGCAGCGCTTCCAGAGGTGTCACCCGGTGCGGGGCCAGGCCAACGAGGCAGCCCTCGCAGTCGCGGCGACCCTCGGCCCTGGCAGGCACCACGAGGCACGCAGGGCACGGTGCGCCCCGCCGCCTTCCTCCGCGTCCAGTCGGGAGGGCGTCACCCGCCGACCGGCCCCCGCATCACCTGAAGACGCCCGCCCACAGCAGCAGCAGGTACAGCACGAGCGGCCCGGCGATCACGGCCGCCATCAGCTTGTTCACCCGCCAGAAATCCGTCCACAGTTCCCGCAGCTTCTCGCCCATACGGTCAGGCTAGCACCCCACCCGAGCACGGTTGTCCCCCGCCCCGCCATCTGCGCGACGCTGAACGATTCCTCTGGGCAGGACGACCGGCCCCCCCGGGACCAGGCATTACACTGACCGCATGCCCATCTCCGAGCTGGCCGGACACCCCGCACCCGCAAGCCTGCTGACCGACATCCCCGCCCTGCTGGACGCCTACACCAGCCTGAACCCCGACCCGGCCGACCCGCTGCAGCGCGTGGCGTTCGGGACGAGCGGGCACCGCGGCAGCAGCCTCGACCGGACCTTCAACGAGGCGCACATTCTCGCCATCACGCAGGCCGTGTGTGAGCACCGCGCCGCCGCGGGCATCCGGGGCCCGCTGTACATCGGGGCGGACACGCACGCGCTGTCCCTGCCCGCCCTGCACACGGCGCTGCGCGTCCTCGCCGCGAACGGCGTGCAGGTGCGCCGCAGTCAGGGTGACGTGTTCACGCCCACCCCGCTCGTCAGCTTCGCGATCCTCGAACACAACGCGGCCAGCACGGACCTCGCGGACGGCATCGTGATCACGCCCAGCCACAACCCGCCCCGCGACGGCGGCTTCAAGTACAACCCGCCGTCCGGCGGTCCCGCCGACACGGACGTGACGGGCGGCGTGCAGAAACGCGCCAACGCCCTCCTCGAAGCGGACCTGCAGGGCGTGCAGACCGTGCCGCTCGCGGACGCGCTGCGCCACGCGCAGGAGTGGGACTTCGTGACGCCGTACGTGCAGGCCCTCCCGCAGATCATCGACCTGGACGCCGTCCGCCGGGCTGGCGTGAAGATCGGCGTCGATCCGCTCGGCGGGTCCAGCCTGCCCGTCTGGCAGCAGATTCAGGCGACGCACGACCTGAACCTCGAGATCCTCAACACCACCGTCGACCCGGCCTTCTCCTTCATGAGCGTCGACCATGACGGCAAGATCCGCATGGACTGCTCCAGCCCCTACGCCATGGCGGGCCTCCTCAGCCACAGGGACCGCTTCGACGTCGCCATCGGCAACGACCCCGACGCGGACCGGCACGGCATCGTCACCCGCGACGGCCTCATGAACCCCAACCACTACCTCGCTGTGTGCATCGACTACCTGTTCCAGCACCGCCCCGACTGGCCCGCGCAGGCCGGGATCGGCAAGACGCTCGTGAGCAGCAGCCTGATCGACAAGGTCGCCGCGCGCCTCGGCCGTCCCCTCACCGAAGTGCCGGTCGGCTTCAAGTACTTCGTGGAGGGCCTGCACGGCGGCACGCTCGGCTTCGGCGGCGAGGAGAGCGCCGGCGCCAGCTTCCTGCGCCGTGACGGGCGCGCCTGGAGCACCGACAAGGACGGCATCATCCTCGGCCTGCTCGCCGCCGAGATCACCGCCGTGACCGGTCAGACGCCTAGCGAACGCTTCGCGGCCCTCAGCCGCGAGTTCGGCACGAGCGCCTACGCCCGCGCCGACGCGCCCGCCACCCGCGACCAGAAAGCCAGACTCAGCCGACTCTCGCCCGAACAGGTCCAGGCGCAGACGCTCGCGGGCGACCCCATCACCGCCCGCCTCACCCGCGCGCCCGGCAACGACCAGCCCATCGGCGGCCTCAAGGTCACCACCGAGCACGCCTGGTTCGCCGCTCGCCCCAGCGGCACCGAAGACATCTACAAGATCTACGCCGAAAGCTGGAAAGGCGAAACGCACCTGCAGACCGTGATGCAGGAAGCGCAGGACGTCGTCACCGCCGCACTCACGCAGGGAGACCCCGCTTGACGCCCGTCGACCCCGCAGAACTGCCCGGCATGGAATTCGACTGGCTCGCCACCGACGACGCCGGACACCTCGCCCAGATGCTCAGCAGCGGCCACGGCCGCGTGCCGGACACCGCCCTCAGCAGCGAGGAAGACCTCTTCGCGCTGCACCTCTGGCTCGACGAGCAGCCCCTCAGCGAAGCGCTCAGCATCCCCGAAGGGACCTTCCAGGCCCTCCTCGCCCAGCCGCAACGCCGCGGCCTGTACGTCTACGACGCGCAGCCCGCTGCGGGCGACGCGCCGGACGCCGCCCGCAGCGACACGTACACCCTCCTCGCCGCCCCCGCCACCCCCCTCACCCTGGAACACGTGCCGGAAGCGTTCCGCGCCATCATCCCCCGCCTCCCCGGCCACTTCAGCCAACAGCACACCCTCACCATCGAAGGACAGTGACCGACCAGCCGACGTGGCCTGCACACGCACGGCGATGACAGAGGGCCGCCCAGGACATCACTCGTCCTGGGCGGCCTTTCGTTTCCTGCTGGAACTCAGTTCAGCAGCTGAGGCTTCCCGATGTTGCGGGGGTACACCGTCAGCGTGGTGTAGCCGGTGTTGGGAACCCTGATCATGCCGCCGTTCCCGGCCCCGCCTGCCAGCTGCTGGGCTGCGATGTTCATGACGACGGTCGTCTGCCCGGCCACCTGCGTCCCGCTGGCCGGGGAGACGAACAGCGCCGGAGGCGTATCCATCTTTGGCAGGTAGTCCATCAGGAGGCGGCCGCTGCTGCCGCCGTTGCTGGTGGCGCCGGGAATGTTGGTGAGCGTGTTGGAATACCCGCTCCCGGGATACCCGAGGACGGTGGTGGTGTAGTACCCGCGGTATTCCATCAGGACCCACGCGTCCGTGTCGTTGCTGGGGTCCGGGCCGGGGTTGTTGGTGCGGCTGGTCGCGCCGGTGTCCGCGGTCAGGTCCGAGCGCTTGATGGCGTAGAAGGCGTAGAAGGCGTAACAGTACTGCGCCCAGTCACCTGAGGTCTTCGCGGATTCGGTCGCGCAGCGGCCCGGTTCCACCGTTCTCGGCGGGATCACGAACGCCACCATCGGGTCCGTCCCGATATTCCAGACGTAACTTCCGCTCGGGTCCTTGAGGGTGTTGCCGGAGGAGGCGAGCTGGAAGCTGCTGCCGTTCGGGAAGACGTACGCCGCCTCGCGGAGCTTCCCGGCCATGTAGTTGATGGTGGTCTGCTCCTCGGACAGCAGCTCGTTCTGCGCCTGGAGGGCGCGGGTGGCGCGCGACGTGCCGAGGTTCAGTGTGGCGAGGGCCGCCATCACGACCCCGACGAGCAGAAGGCCGATCAGCAGTTCGATCAGGGTAAGCCCTGCGGTGGGTGATTTCATGGTCTGGCCACCTCCACGACGAGGGTGGACGTGTTCGACGCCTGCCCGCTCACGACGGTCGTGACCGTGACTTTCCTGAGGGGCGGCCCGGCCGGAAGACTTCCCGAACCGCAGGACGCGCTCACGGTCAGGGCGCCTGCCGTCCCGACGGCGTTGCCCTGCACGTCCTCGTTCTGGATGCTGACTGTCGGGACCGTGCTGGGCAGCGCGTTCGTGACGCACCCCTGATCGTACTTGCCCTGGTTGAGCCACTCGCCGCGAATCTGTTCGACGGTCTGCTGGGAGAGGTTGGTGGCCGTGACCTGCTGCGTGCTGCGCCGCGTCACGCCGAAGAATCCGGTGAGCGGAATCAGGATGGCCGTCACGACGATCGCCAGCAGGACGATCGCGACGAGCACCTCGATGATCGTGAACCCCTGTGTGTGGTTAGTTCGCTTGCGCACTGAGCATCACCTTGCCGGTCACTCCGACGGTCTTGATATACCACCTGCGGCTGGACTGCGTACTCGACACTTCCCAGATGACGCCGGTCACGGCACCCGCACCGCCCATCTCGGCGTAAGGGGCCGTGTAGACGGCGCTGTTCGGGTACTGGGACGTGGAAGCGGGCTTGTACGGCGCGGCCTGAACATTCGCCGGGAGGGAGCGGGTGGTGGCGGTGGCCGCGCCGCCCACCTGCACCGTGTAGGTCCCTTTCGGGACGGTGGAACTGGTGCTGGTGAGCGTGACGGTGCTCGACTGGTTGCTGCGCTGCGCGGCGGCCCGAGCCTGCCGCAGTTCGGTCATGAGCTGGACGGCGCCGTCCCGGAGTTGCGCGTCCCGGTAACTGCGCACCGAAAGAGCGATGAGTGAGGCGGAGATGATGCCGATCACGGCGACCACGACGAGCAGTTCCACGACGGTGAATCCGTTCAGTGTTCTTCGGGTGCGGCGCATCAGTTCGTCTGCCGATAACTGCCGTCGAGTTTGAGGGGGGTGGGGGTGCTGGCACCCGAGGCCGAGGTCAGCTTGAAGGCGGTTTCCCAGCTGGACTGCGTGGGGAAGGACGGCGGCGCGAGGCCGTCACCGGTCCGGGGGTCGTACACGAAGTTTCGTCCGAAGCCGCGCCCGTCCGTGATGCCGAAGGGACCGTAGTACTTCTCGATGATCCCGCCCAGCAGCTTGACCTGACCGAGGCTGCCGTCGGCGGTTCCCTGGTCGTAGCCGTCGACCGTGATACGGCCCTGGCTGGCCATCAGGACGGCCTGAATGGTGACGTCCTTGCCGACCCCGTTGGCCGCGCCGTACTTGGCGGGGCTGTCGATGGCGACGTCCCCTCCGGAAGAGTACAGACCGAGAATGTTCTTCTCGCTGGTGTTCGGGCAGGGGGCAGCCGTGAAGGTCGTGCCCGACACGCTGTTGCTGCCGTTGCACGGCGGGTTCTGGTACTTCAGGTCGCCCTTGATGTGGATCGTTCCCGTCGCCGCGAGGGTCATCTGCGAGAAGCTGGCCACGGCGGGAGCCGCCGTGTTGGGGTCGCTGGCGGTCGTTCTGGCAGGGCCCTTCACGCTGGTGACCACGCCGTTCGTGTAGATCACGCCGTTGAACGGCTGGACCGTCACGCCCGCCGCTGCCGGGAGACTGGCATCGATCCACACGCCGCCCACCTGCACGGCGGGCTTCCAGGCGGTCCCCACCTTGATGTACATGGTCTTGTTGGCGTCCACGGCCAGCTGGACGGTGGTGGCCGAGCCGCTCATCTTGTAGTTGATGAACTGTGCGGGCGTGGCGGTGGAGCTGCCGCTGGGCGTGATGCTGCCGACCGCGAAGTCGATGGCGTCCACGTTGCCGTTCAGGAGGAGACCCGTGTCGCCCTTCGCGGAGCCGTCCGCGTTGAGGCCGATGGCGGCGTTCGCCTGGCTGTTGGCGTTCTGTGGCAGCGGCTGGAACCCGGCGTTCCAGTTGACGCCGCCCGCGAACTGCGGGTTGATGATGTTGGTGGGGGGGCACGGCACGGTGGTGACGCTGCAGGCGACCGGCGCGCTGGAGCTGGGGCTCATGCTGCCCGGAGCGACGAGCTTCGTGGACTGGAAGTAGGCGCCGGGCGTCGCGGTGGCATTGCAGGACTCGACGCCGTTGTTCGTGACGATCTTGCCTGGGGGGCAGCCCGCCGACGTGACCTGCCCGGCGAAGTACGGCGTGCCCTGCATCAGGAAGTTCTGGTTGGAGTGGACGGGGCCGGAGAAGAGCGTGTTGCTCGTGAAGGTCACGCGGTTGCAGTTGCTGGCGTTCGCGGCACACGCGTCTTCGCTCGCCTGATCCGCGAAGTGGTGGTCGGTGAAGAGTGCGTACTTCGCGAAGCTGCCGCGACTGATCTCGTACGTGTACTCCCTGGCCACGCCTGACACGGCCAGCTTGCGGCTCACGGACTGGTCCGACGACGCTCCGGAAACCGTGACGTCCGGGACGTTGAAGGTCAGGCGGTAACTGTCGACGCCCGTGCGCTGCACCTTGGTGAGCGTCAGTCCCGAGGTGCCGCTGACGGTCTTGTCGTTCACCGTCCCGTTCAGGGTGACGCCGCCGGGCAGCAGGGATTCCGCCCAGAACTGCCGTTCTGCGGCCGTCTGATCCCCGGAGAGGGTGTACCCGTTCGCGGCGTACGAGGCGTTGTCGATGTTGCCGGTGAAGAAGTTCAGGTTGATCACGCCGGCGACCGCGAGGGTCGTGGGCGTGAACCCGCTCAGGACGTTGCTGCTGCTGCAGAGCGTGAGCGGGTTGGCGGCCGTGACGCCTGTCAGGTTGGACATGGCAGCGGTGGGGGTCGAGATGCCGCACAGGTTCGCCATCTGAAGCAGCATCTGCGGCGTGGTGGTCGCCGCGGCGGGCTTCAGGTTACCGGACATGAGTGCGTTCACGGCATTCATCCGGGCCTGGGCGCGCGCCACGCCCGACTCGGCCGCGTACTGGGCCTGCAGGGTGCTTTCCTGATCGTTGCTGTTGCGCCGGGCGGACAGGGCCAGCTGACCCGTCACGACCACGATTGATGCGAGCATCAACAGGACGATGAGGACGGTCAGAACCAGGGTGGCTCCTTCCGTGGTGCGGGAGTTCTTCATGTCGTCCAGTCTGGCCGCCCGGGGGGGGGTCACGCTAGCCCCTGCCTGGGGGGCCGATGCTGGCCGGGCGCGGCCGGTGACGTTCCGGGCGGGGGTGGCGCTCTATACTCGCGGGCATGACTGCGTCTGCCTCCTCCAGTTCATCCCAGTTCGCGCCGCTCAGCACGGCGGACATTCGTGAGCGGTACCTGCGGTTCTTCGAGAGCAAGGGGCATCTGCGCCTCGCCAGTTACAGCACGGTCGCGCCGGACCCGACGACGCTGTTCACGGTGGCGGGCATGCAGCCGTTCAAGGAGCAGTTCATGGGTGCGCCCGCCGTGTTCGGCGGCGTGGCGAGCAAGCGCGTGACGACGGCGCAGAAGTGCCTGCGGATCGGGGATATCGAGAACGTGGGCCGGACGCTGCGGCACTGTTCGCTGCTGGAGATGCTCGGGAACTTCAGTTTCGGGGATTACTTCAAGCGGGAGTCGCTGACGTGGGCGTGGGAGTTCCTGACGAGTCCCGAGTGGCTGGGTCTGGACAAGAGCCGCCTGTACGCGACGATCTATCAGGACGACGAGGAGGCCTTCACGATCTGGACGGAGGAGAACGGCCTGCCCGCGGATCACATCCTGCGCTTCGGGGCGGACGAGAACTTCTGGCCGGCCGACGCGCCCAAGGAGGGCCCGAACGGGCCGTGCGGGCCGTGCAGCGAGATCTTCTACGACCGTGGCCCGAAGTACGGGGACGACACGTGGGCCGAGTACGCCGAGACCCGTGAGAGCGCGCGGTTCCTGGAGATCTGGAACAACGTGTTCCCGCAGTTCGACCGGCAGGAGCCGCTGGCGGACGGCACGCCGGTCCTGAAGGACCTGCCGTTCAAGAACATCGATACGGGCATGGGGCTGGAGCGTATCGCGACCGTGGTGCAGGACGTGTACGACTTCTACAGCAACGACGTGTTCGCGCCGATCGTGGCGAAGGTCGCCGAGATGAGCGGGCAGGCGTACGAGGGGCCGCAGAGCGTGTCGCACCGCGTGGTGGCCGAGCACATCCGCTCGGTGAGCATGGTGATCGCGGACGGCAGCCAGCCGAGCAACACCGGGCGCGGGTACGTGGTGCGCAAGATCCTGCGCCGCGCGTGCCGTCACGCTTACCTGTTGGGCCTGCGTGAGCCGAGCCTGTTCCGGCTGGTGCCGATCGTGGTGGAGCGCATGGGCGGCGCGTACCCGGAGCTGCGGGAGAACGAGGCGAAGATCGCGGCGACCGTGCGGGCCGAGGAGGAGAGCTTCCTGCGGACGCTGGAGGGCGGCATCCAGCGCCTCGGCAAGCTGCTGAGCGGCATGGAGAAGGGCGCGACCCTGTCCGGCAGTGACGCGTTCGTGCTGTACGACACCTACGGTTTCCCGGTCGACCTGACGAAGGAGATTGCGGAGGAGTACGGCGTCAGCGTGGACGAGGCCGGGTACGCGGAGAGCCTGGAGAACGCGCAGAACCTCGCGCGGGCCGGAAGCAAGTACGGCAAGAGCGAGCTGTTCGGCGGGAATCAGGAGGCGCTGGACGGCCTGTCCCCCACCGTGTTCGTGGGTTACGACGACCTGCAGGCGGACGGTGAGGTCGTGGCGCTGGTCGGTGCGGGCGAGCGCCTGAAGCACCTGCCTGCCGGGTCGGAGGCGACGGTGGTGCTGTCCCGCACGCCCTTCTACGCGGAGGGTGGCGGTGAGGTGGGCGACACGGGCCGCATCGAGTGGGACGGCGGGGCGGGCGTGGTGCGCGACACGCGCAAGACGCCGCAGGGCGTGTTCCTGCACGACGTGCTGGTGGAGTCCGGCGAGCTGAAGGAAGGGGTGAGCGTGCGCGCCGCCGTGTCGGGCGAGCGGCAGGCCATCCAGCGGCACCACACGGCCACGCACCTGCTGCAGTCCGCGCTGCGGGCCGTGCTGGGCGGCGGCGTGCAGCAGAAGGGCTCGCTGGTCGCCGCGGACCGCCTGCGCTTCGACTTCTCGCACGGCGCGCCCCTGAGCGCGGAGGAGATCGCGGCGGTGGAGGCCCTGGTGGGCCGCTGGGTGAGCGCGAACTTCCCCGTCACGTGGCAGGAGATGCCCATCGCGGACGCGAAGGCGGCGGGCGCGACCGCGCTGTTCGGCGAGAAGTACGGCGAGACGGTGCGTGTGGTGCGGGTGGGCGGCAGCGTCGAGTACGCCGGGCAGACGGTCAGCAGCATGGAGCTGTGCGGCGGCGCGCACGTGACGCGGACCGGCGACATCGGCGCGTTCGTGATCCTCAGTGACGAGAACGTCGCGGCCGGTGTGCGGCGCGTGGAGGCCCTCGCGGGCGAGCAGGCGACCGCCTGGGTGCGCGAACGGCTGAATGCGACCGCGAAGACGGCCGCCCTGCTGAACACCAGTCCCGACAACCTGGAGGGCCGCGTCACCGGCCTGCAGGCGCAGCTGAAGGCGGCCGAGAAGGACCTGTCGGGCCTGCGCCGTCAGGTGACGCAGCTGCAGATGGGTGCGGGCGGTGGCGGCAGCGCGGGTGCGCCGCTGCGCGAGATCGGCGGGTACCGCGTGGCGGCCGTGCAGCTGTCCGGCGTGGAGTCCGGCGAGCTGCGCGGCGCGGCCGACACGCTGCTGGAGAGCAGCGGCGCGGACCTCGTGGTCATCGCGACCGACAAGGGTCTGGTCGTGAAGGCCACCAAGGACGCCGTGGCGCGTGGCGCGCACGCGGGCCAGCTGATCGGGCGGCTCGCCGCGGCGGGCGGCGGCAAGGGCGGCGGGCGGCCCGACATGGCGCAGGCGGGCATCACGGACCCGGCGGCGGCCCTGGCGGCCCTCGACAGCAGCCTGTCGTAAGCGAAACGGAGCGGAGCGGGGCGGCACGGGAACTCCTCCCGCGCCGCCCCGCTGTCCTCTTCCCTCCCCGCCCCAGGCCGGTTTCCGGCTGCGTGGGTTTCGGGCAGCGCACCGGGTTCCGTCCCACCTTCGCCAGACCGTCCGTGTTGGCGTTCGCTCCGCTCGGCTGAGCTGCTGGGGTTCAGTTTCGTCCGGTGTCAGTGGCGGATCATGACGTGCCGGACGACGGTGTAGTCCTCCAGGGCGTAGGTGCTGAGGTCCTTGCCGTAGCCGGAGCTGTTGAAGCCGCCGTGCGGCATCTCGTTCACGAGCATGAAGTGCGTGTTGACCCAGGTGCAGCCGTAGCGCAGTTCGGCGCTGACGCGCATGGCGAGGCTCACGTCGCGCGTCCAGACGCTGCTGGCGAGGCCGTAGGCGGAGTCGTTCGCCCACGTCACGGCTTCCTCCGGCGTGTGGAAGCGGGTGACGCTGACGACCGGACCGAACACTTCGCGCTGCACGATCTCGTCCGTCTGGAGGGCGCCCGCGATGAGGGTGGGCGCGTGGTAGTACCCGTGGGCGGGGACGGCGTGGCCGCCCGTCATGACCTCCAGGTGAGGGGTCTGGCGGGCGCGGTCCACGAAGCCCGCGACGCGCGCGTGGTGCTCTGCCGTCACGAGGGGTCCCATCTGCGTGTCCGGGTCGTCCTGCGTGCCGGGGCGGATGGTGTTCACGGCGTCCTGCAGGGCGCTCAGGAAGCGGTCGTGAATGTCGGCCTGGACGTACACGCGGCAGGCGGCGGTGCAGTCCTGCCCGGCGTTGTAGTACCCGAAGGTGCGGATGGCGTCCACGGCGGCGTTCAGGTCGGCGTCGTCGAAGATGATGACGGGGGCCTTGCCGCCCAGTTCGAGGTGCGTGCGCTTGATGCCGTTCCGGGCGGCGTCGAGGACGATCTGGCCGGTGGCGATACTGCCGGTCAGGGAGATCATGTGAAGGCCGGGGTGGCGGATGAGGGTGTCGCCGACCGTGCCGCCCAGGCCCGTGACGACGTTGGTGACGCCGGGCGGGAAGATCTCCTGCAGGAGCCGTGCGAGGTGCAGGGTGCTGAGCGGCGTCTGCTCGGAGGGTTTCAGGACGCTGGTGTTCCCGGCGGCGAGGACGGGCGCGAGTTTCCAGGCGGCCATCATGAGCGGGTAGTTCCAGGGGGCGATGCTGCCGACCACGCCGACCGGGTCGCGGCGCGTGAAGCTGGTGTGCCCTTCGAGGTACTCGCCTGCGGCGGAGCCGTGCTGGGTGCGGGCGGCGCCCGCGAAGAAGCGGAAGGTGTCGGACACGGCGGGCAGTTCGTCGGCGAGCGCGGCGGCGTACGGTTTGCCGCAGTTGTCGGCTTCGAGGCGAGCGAAGGTGGCGGCGTCCGCGTCGATGCGGTCGGCGAGCGCGAGGAGCAGGGCGGCGCGGGTGGCGGGCGTGGTGCGGCTCCAGCTGCGGGCGGCGTGCGTGGCGGCGTTCACGGCGGCGTTCACCTGTTCGGTGCTGGCCTGCGGGACGGCGAGGAGGGCCTTGCCGGTGGCGGGGTCGTGGACGGGGAGGGCGTCGCCGCTGCCCTGCACGAGTTCCCCGCCGATGAGGAGGTCGGTGTGGCGGGCGGCGGGCAGGCGGGGGGTGGCGGGGTTCAGGGTCATGGGGTCTCCTTGCGCGGGTGGGTGCGGGAAGGGCTGGACGCTGGAACGGGAACGCTGGTGCTCACGTTAACCCAGTCCGGCCCGGCCGTGACCTGCGCCGCACCGTGGGCACGGGCGGGCTTTCGCGTGGGGCCGGACGTGGCGTATACCTGGGGCGTGAAACTGCACGAGGCGCTGGCTCTCCCCTGCCTGGCGGGCGCGCGGCTGGTGAGTGCGCGCGCGGAGGCGGGGCCGGACAGCCTGCGGGACGTGACGTCGGCGCACGTGGTGGACCTGCCGGACCCGTTCGGGTGGCTGCGGCCGGGCCAGCTGCTGCTGACGACCGGAATGCACTGGCCGCGCGAGGGCGAGGCGCTGCGGGCCTTCATGCGCGGGTACGCGCGGGCGGGCGTGGCGGTGCTGGGGCTGGCCGTCCCGCAGTACCTGGAGGCGTTGCCGGAACCGGCGCGGCAGGAGGCGGAACTGCTGGGGTTGCCGGTGCTGGAGATTCCGTGGGAGACGCCGTTCGCGGACATCGTGGGGGGCGTGCAGGACAGTCTGCTGTCGCGGCAGCTGGCGTTGAGCGTGCGGGCGGAGCAGGTGCACCTGACCCTGACGCGCGCGGCGGCGGCGCAGCTGGGGCTGGCGGGCCTGTGCCGGACGCTGGGCGAGGTGCTGTCGCGGCCGGTGGAGGTGCGCGGCCCGGACCTGGAAGTGCTGGCCCGCTGGGGTGGTCCACACGCGGAGGGCGGCGGGGAGGGAGCGGGCGTGCCGGGCGCGGCGCTGCACGCTCACCTGGAGCGGCTGGGGCTCGTGCGGGCGGTGTGGCGCGGCAGTCTGGCGCAGGTCGTGCCGGGCGGGCACGGGCCGGGCCTGGACGTGCCGGGCAGAGACGACAGAGTCGGAGCAGGCGCGGCTGTCGGGACGGGCGGGGCGGCGCTCGTGTGTCCGGTGTGGGTGGGCGAGTCGGCGGCCGCGACCGTGTGGGCGCTGGAGGCGGGCACGCCGCTCACGGCGCTGGATTCGCGGGCGCTGGAGCACGCGGCGGTGGTGTTCGGGCTGACGCTGGCGCAGGAGCGCGCGACGCGGACGCTGGAGGCGCGGCTGGGGTACAGTTTCGTGGACAGCGTGCTGGAGGGCCGTTTCGACGGTTCGCCGCAGAGCATGGAGCGGGCGCGGGCGGTGGGGTTCGGTCCGGGCGGCACGTACCGGGTGCTGCTGCTGGCGCTGCCGGGCGGAACGCCGCTCAGCACGGCGACCTTCGAGCGGCGTGAACGGCTCGCGCAGGACGTGCGGCGCCGCCTGTCGGGGTCGGGCGCGGCGGCGCTCGTGACGGTGGCGCAGGATCAGGTGGTGGCGCTGCTGCCGCCCGGCCTGGGCGCGGAGGTGTGGACCGCGCTGCACGGCACGGCGGACCTGACGGGCCTGCTGTCGCGCGGGGTGGCGGCGGGCGACCTGCCGCAGGGATACGCTGCGGTGCGTGCCCTGCTGCCGCACGCGCCGCCGGGACGGCTGACGCTGGATTCGGACCTGCTGGTGCAGGGCGCGCTGAACGGGGACGGGCGGGCGCGGGCGGCGCTGGTGGACCGCTGGACGGCGCCGCTCTCGCCGCACCCGAAGCTGCTCGTGACGCTGCGGGCGCTGGTGCGGCACGCGTTCAGTCTCAAGGACACGGCGCGGGCGCTGTCGCTGCACGCGAACACGCTGCGGTACCGGCTGGAGCGGCTGGAGGCGCTGCTCGGGGCTGACGTGACCTCGCCGGACGTGCGCTTCGAGCTGGAGCTGGCGTTGCGGCTGGAAACGGTCGAACACCCGGCCCGGAACCTGGAGTTCGACTCCAGAGGTTGAGCGGCATTTCTGGAGGTCGTGTCCGTACCCGTGCCGTTGGGCGGCCCGTACACTGGGAAGACAGCGGCAGGCAGACACGATCACGCGGGACGCACGTCCCGGAGCGGGCAGGAGGAACGCCATGAGCGACACGACAGGCAAGCAGGCAGGCACGCAGGCCACCATGACCCAGGCCACCACGCGGGGCGTGAGCAGTCAGGAGGTCCTGACGGACCGTCAGCGGTACGTGGCGCGCGGCGTCTCGAACGCGCACCCCGTCGTGGCGGTCCGCGCCGAGAACGCCCGCCTGTGGGACGCCGAGGGCCGCGAGTACCTGGATTTCGTGGGCGGGATCGGCGTGCTGAACGTCGGCCACAACCACCCGCGCGTGGTGGCGGCCGTGCAGGAACAGGCGGGCCTCTTCATGCACACCTGCTTCCAGGTCGCCATGTACGACGGGTACGTGCGCCTGTGCCGCCGCCTGAGCGAGCGCGCGCCCATCGCGGGCGACGTGAAGGGCGCGCTGTTCAGCACCGGCGCGGAAGCGACCGAGAACGCCATCAAGATCGCGCGGAGCTTCACGGGACGGCCCGCCGTCATCAGCTTCACGCACTCCTTCCACGGCCGCACCCTGATGGGCATGACGCTCACCGGCAAGGCCAGCTACTACAAGCAGAACTTCGGGCCGTTCGCGCCGGAGGTGTACCACGCGCCCGCCCCGTACGAGTACCGGGGCGTGAGTGCCGAGGACGCGCTGGAGCGCCTGCACGAACTGCTGCGCACCACGGTGGACGCCTCGCAGGTGGCGGCCGTCATCATCGAACCGGTGATGGGCGAGGGCGGCTTCCTGCCGGTCCCGGCAGCGTTCCTGCGCGGCGTGCGGGAGCTGTGCACGCAGCACGGCATCGTGTTCATCGCGGACGAGGTGCAGGCGGGCATCGGGCGCACGGGGACCTTCTTCGCGGTGGAGCAGAGCGGCGTGGAGCCGGACCTGATCCCCTTCGCGAAGAGCATCGGTGGCGGCCTGCCGATCAGCGGGGTGCTGGGCCGCGCCGAGATCATGGACGCGCCCGCGCCGGGCGGGCTGGGCGGCACGTACGCCGGGAACCCCCTGGCGTGCGCCGCCGCGAACGCCGTGCTGGACGTGTTCGAGGAGGAAGACCTGCTGGCGCGCTCCGTGCGGCTCGGGCAGCGGCTGCGGGCCGGGCTGGACGCGCTCGCGGCACGCTTCCCGGCCATCGGGGACGTGCGCGGCCTGGGCGCCATGCTCGCCATCGAACTGGTCGAGGACCGCGCCACCAAGGCCCCGGCGGGCGCGCTCGCGCAGCGGGTGGTGGAGGCGGCCCGCGCGGACGGCCTGCTGCTCCTGAAGGCCGGCATGTACGCGTCGGTCATCCGGATTCTGGTGCCGCTCACCGCCGAGGACCGCGACATCGACGAGGGCCTCGCCGTCCTGGGCCGCGCCCTCGCCGCCACGCAGGACGCCGCGCCCGCCCTCGCCTGACCCCGCCCCAGGGAGTCCCCACGCTCGCCCACCCCACCCCCGAAGGAGTCCGACATGACCGCCACCCCAGGAACGAAACCCAGCATCCAGCTCGTGACGCCCCTCCCCGGCCCGGAAAGCCAGCGGCTGCAGGCGCGCCGCCGGGAGCACGTCACGACCGCGCTCGGGCAGACGGTCGCGCTGAGCGTGAAGAGCGCGCAGGGCTCCCTGATCCACGACGTGGACGGCAACACCGTCATCGACCTGATCGGCGGGATCGGCGTGCTCGCCGTGGGCCACAACCACCCGGACGTCGTGCAGGCCCTCGTGGAGCAGGCGGGGCAGGCCGTGAACCCCGGCATGCTCGTCGTGAACCACGACCATTACGCGCAGGTGGCGGAACTCCTGAACCGGCACGCGCCCGGCGACTTCCCCAAGAAGACCATCCTCGCGAACGGCGGGGCCGAAGCGGTCGAGAACGCCGTGAAGATCGCGCGGTACTTCACGGGCCGCGCGGGCATCGTGGTGTTCGAGGGGTCGTACCACGGGCGCACGAACCTCACCATGGCCATGACCAGCAAGTACGGCCTCTTCAAGAAGAACATGGGGCCGTTCTCGCCGGAAGTGTACCGGCTGCCGCTCCCGAACCTGTTCCGTATGCCGCCCGGCATGACGCAGGACGCGTACCTCGACTGGTGCGACGCGCAGCTGGAGCACGCGCTGACCGCGTACATCGACGGGTCTGCCATCGCCGCCATCGTGATCGAGCCGGTGCTGGGCGAGGGCGGCATCGTGCCGGTCCCCGCGCAGTTCCTGCGCAAGATCCGTGAGATCTGCGACCGGGTGGGCGCCGTCATGATCGCCGACGAGATCCAGAGCGGGTCCGGGCGCACCGGGAAGCTGTTCGCCATCGAGCACGCCGGGGTGGTGCCGGACATGGTGATCGCCGCGAAGAGCCTCGGGGCGGGCCTGCCGATCAGTGCCGTGACGGGCCGCGCCGAGATCATGGACGCGCCGCACCTGGGCGCGGTGGGCAGCACGTACGGCGGCGGGCCGCTCGCGTGCGCGGCGGCCCTCGCGAGCCTGAACCTGCTCACGCAGCCGGAGTTCCTGGCGGGCGCCGCGCGCATCGAGGACGCCGTGCGGCGCGTGTTCACGGACGTGCAGCGCGACGTGCCCGCCCTGGCCGACATTCGCGGGATCGGCGGCATGATGGCCATCGAGTTCGTGCGCGACGCGGCCCGCACGCCCTGGCCGGACCCGGTGCTGGAGGTCGTGCAGCGCAGCTTCCGGCGCGGCGTGATCGTGATGCGCGCGGGCCTGTACACGAACGCCGTGCGCTTCCTGCCCGCCCTGAACATCCCGCAGGAGCAGCTGGAGGAAGCTCTCGCGGTGGTCGCGGACGTGGTCCGTGAGGTGTGGGCCGAGAAGAAGGGCGAGACGGACTTCGCATGACCTCCAGCGGCGCGGACCTCGCGGCCCTGCCGACGCTCGGCGCGAGCGCAGACGGGCGGTACGTGGTGCTGCCCAGTCAGGCGTGGATGGCGGACGGGCTGGCCGAGGTGCAGCGCGCGTGCTTCCCGGACCTGAGCGAGGCGGAACTCATGACGGCCGCGCACTTCCGCGCGCACCTGCAGGTGTTCCCGGAAGGACAGCACGCCGTGTGGGACACGCACGCCGGGCGGGTCGTGGCGAGCAGCACGGACCTGCGACTGAACGTGGATTTCGCGCGGTACGCGCACCCGTACATGGAGGAGGTGGGGCACAACACGCTCAGCACGCACGACCCGCACGGCGAGTGGCTGTACGGCGCGGACATCGGCGTGCACCCGGACGCGCGCGGGCAGGGCCTCAGCACCCTGCTGTACGCGGCGCGGCAGTCGCTGGTGCGGCAGCTGGGGCTGCGCGGGCACGTGGCGGGCGCCATGCCGAAAGGGTACGGGCGGCACGCACACCGCATGCCGATCGAGGAGTACGTGCACCGCGTGATCCTGAACGAGCTGCAGGACCCGGTGCTGAGCGTGCAGCTCCGGCGGCACTACCGCGTGTGGGGCGTCATCCCGGAGTACCTGGAGGACGCCAGCTGCCGGAATTACGGGGTGTTCATCGTGTGGCGCAACCCCGAGCGCGGAGGTGAAGCGTGAGTGCGGACGTGGTGTATTACGGCGGGCAGGTGCACACGCTCGACGGGCGGCAGCCGACCGTGCAAGCCGTCGCTGCGCGCGGCGGGCGGGTCGTGGCGACCGGCACGCTGGAGGACCTGCGGGGCCTGATCACGCCGTCCACGCGCCTGCACGACCTGGCGGGCGCGGTGGCCGTGCCGGGCCTGAACGACGCGCACGTGCACGTCTGGAAGGTCGGGCAGCTGCAGACGACCAGCCTGGACCTGCGCGGCCTGACGAGCCTGGACGACGTGTACCGGCGCGTGCAGGAGCGCGCCGCGACCCTCGCGCCCGGCCAGTGGCTCGTCGGGCGCGGCTGGAACGAGGCGCTGCTCGGCGGTCGGCCCGCCGTGGCCGCGCTGGACGCCGCCAGCCCCCGCAACCCGCTGCTGCTCACGCGGACGTGCGCGCACATCCACGTCCTGAACAGCGAGGCGCTGCGGCGCGCGGGCGTCACGGCAGACACGGCCGCCCCGGCGGGCGGCGAGATCGACTTCGCGGGCGGACTGCTGTACGAGACGGCGTTCGGGCTCGCGCTGCGCGTCCTGCCCACCCCGGCGCAGGCGGACCTGGAAGGGTGGATTCTGGCGGGCCTGCAGCACCTCGCCCGTCGGGGCCTCACGAGCGTCACGGACCCCGCCGTGGACGCGCCCCTGTACGCCGCGTACCGCGCGCTGGACGCGGCGGGACGCCTGCCGATCCGCGTGAACCTGCTGTACATGCGCCGCCCGGACGGGGAGAGCGCCACGTACCCGCTGCCGGAACGGCATCACTCGGCGTTCCTGCGCTGCGACAGCGTCAAGTTCTTCGCAGACGGCGGCCTGTCCGGCGCGACGGCGGCCCTGTCCGTCCCGTACCGGAACGTGGAACCGGAAAGCCGGGGCTTCCTGCGCTTCGACACGGACGACCTGTACGCCCTGGCGCTGGAGGCGCAGCGGGCGGGCTTCCGGATCGGGACGCACGCCATCGGGGACGTCGCGATGGATCAGGTGCTCGGCGTGTACCGCCGCCTGCACCGCGACACGCCCGCCGGTGAGACGCCCATCCGGCACCGTATCGAGCACTTCGGGCTGGCCGAACCCCGGCACCTGCAGCTCGCGCGCGAGCTGGGCGTGCACGCCGTGCCGCAGGCGATCTTCCTGCACGAACTGCGCGGGAACTTCCTGCGGTACCTGCCGGACCCGTACCTGCCGCGCACGTACAACCTGCGCGCCATGCTGGACGCGGGCCTGAACGTGGCGCTCAGCAGCGACGGGCCGGTCGTGCGGGAAGTGAGCCCGCTGGTGGGCCTGCAGGCGGCCGTGCAGGAACCGATGACGCCAGGAGCGGGCCTCACGCCGCTGGAAGCGCTGCGGGCGTACACGGTGGGCGGCGCGCTCGCGCAGGGCGATGACGACAACCGTGGCCGACTGCGGCCCGGCCACTGGGCGGACCTGACCGTCCTGAACGGCGACCCGCTCACGCACCCCGCGCCGGGCGAACTGCAGGTGCTGGGCACGGTCGTCGCGGCCCGCGAGGTGAACGCACCCATCGACGCACGCCCCGCCTGACCCCCTTCCGTCCCTCCGCACCCCTTCCTCTCCCCCACCCCGGCCCGCCGAGGCCGCCCCAAGGAGTCCACCGATGACCACCACGCCCACCACCCGCCCCGAACTTCAGGACATCCCGACCGGCGCGTTCATCGCCGGGGAGTGGCGCACCCTGCCGCGCACCTTCGTGGTGGACACCCCCTACGACAGCTCCGACCTCGCGCACGTCGCCGACTGCGGTCCCGACGAGGCCCGAGAGGCCATCGAGGCGGCCGTCACGGCCTTCGCGACCTGGAAGACCGACAACTTCCGCCGCGCCGACATCATCGCCCGCTGGGCCGACCTGATCGACGCGAACACCGAACGCATGGCGCGCGTCATGGCGCTCGAAATGGGTAAGCCCTTCACCGAAGCGAAAGGCGAGGTGGGCGGCGGCGTCGGCTACATCCGCTACTACGCGGACGCCGCGCGCCACATCGCGGGCGAACGGGTCCCCAGCAGGTTCGCGCACAAGCGCGGCATGACGACCAGCGAGGCGATCGGCGTGGTGTACGCCGTCACGCCCTGGAACTTCCCCATGAGCATGATCGCCCGCAAGGCCGGACCGGCCCTCGCCGCCGGCTGCACCGTCGTCCTGAAGCCCGCCGAGCAGTCCCCGCTCACCGCGCTGCTCCTCGCGGAACTGTGGGCGCAGGCGGGCGGCCCCGCCGGAACGCTGCAGGTGCTGCCGACGAACGACCCCGCCGCGTTCAGCGCGCCCTTCTTCGACGACGTGCGCGTCCGCAAGGTCGCGTTCACCGGCAGTACCGACGTGGGCCGCCTGCTGTTCCGCCAGGCCGCCCCCACTCTCAAGAAGGTCAGCCTGGAACTCGGCGGGCACGCCCCCAGCATCGTGTTCGCCGACGCGGACCTCGACCTCGCCGTGCGCGAGAGCGTCATCAGCAAGTTCCGCAACGCCGGACAGACGTGCATCTCCTCCAACCGCTTCTACGTGCACGAGAGCATCGCGGACGCCTTCGCGGACGCCTTCGCCCGCGCCGCCAGCGCCCTGAAGGTCGGCGACCCGCTCGACCCCGGCACCGAGATCGGCCCGCTCGTGGACGAACAGGGACACGCGAAGGTCAGCGCGCACGTCGAGGACGCCGTGTCGCGCGGCGCGACCGCCATCGCGGGCGGCCGGAGCCACGGCGGCCGCTTCTACCCGCCCACCGTCCTGAGCGGCGTGCAGCCCGGCACGCGCATGCTGCACGAGGAGACCTTCGGACCGGTCGCGCCCATCGTGACGTTCCGCACCGACGACGAGGCCGTCGCGCTCGCCAACGACTCCGAGTACGGCCTCGCCGCGTACCTGTACACCCGCGACCTCGCCCGCGCCTTCCGCGTGTCCGAAGCGCTGGAGTACGGCATCGTCGGCGTGAACGACGGCGGCCCCATCGGCGCGGCCGCCCAGGCCCCCTTCGGCGGCTTCAAGAACAGCGGCATGGGCAAGGAAGGCGGCCACTGGGGCCTCGACGAGTACCTGCAGACCAAGTACGTCAGCTTCGGCCTGTAACGTTCACCGGCGGTTCGTGAGGCGGGGGCGCGGCGGGAGACCCTGAACGGGGAATCCGCCGCGCCCTTCGCCGTGCCGGTCACGCCGCTTCAGAGCGGCTGGAGGGCGTCCGGGAGGGGCTGGCCGTGCAGCCAGGCATGCAGGACGGCGTTGTAGTGCTGCGGGTGCGTGAGGGGCCACAGGTGCGTCATGTGTGGCACGCGGTACGCGCGGGCGAGCGGGAGGAGCTGCGTGAGGTGGCGGGCGCTGCGGTGCAGGATGTCGTGTTCGCGGCTCCCGACGAGCAGGGTGACGGGGACGGTGGTGCGGGCGAGTCCGGGGTCAGGGCGGTAGGTGAGGTTCTCGCGGGTCAGGTCGAGGTGCGTCTGGCGGGTGACGGTGCGGGCGTCGCGGGCGAGGTGGTGGGCGTGCCGGGCGGGGAGGTTCATGGCGAGGCGCTGGAGGGTGAGGGTGGTGGGGCCGGTGTGGGCGGGCCAGGTGAGGCGGGTGAGGAGGTCGTTGGGCGGGCCGCTCAGCCACGCGCCGAGGCGGGTGGGGAGGGCGAGCGTGCCGGACAGCAGCGCGGAGTGGATGAGGTCCGGGCGCTGCGCGAGGAGGGTGAGGGCGAGTTGCGAGCCGACGGACAGGCCGATCACGCGGGCGGGGCCGGTGTGTTCGAGGAGGGCGGCGAGGTGCGCGGCGGCGCCCGCGAGGCTGAAGGGGCCGGGGCTGAGGCCGTGGCCGGGCAGGTCGGGCGTGAGGGTCTGCCAGCCGTGCAGGGCGGGCCGTTGTTCCTGCCAGCTCCAGCTGCTGAGCCCGCCGCCGTGCAGGAGCAGCACGGCGGGCGCGTCGGGCGGGCCGCTGCGGACGGTGTGCAGGGCGGGCGTCACCGGGGCGGGCTCATGCGGCAGGGGCGGGCAGGTGGCGCAGGGCGCGGGTGAGGGCGAGTGCGGTGAGGAGGGCGACGGCGAGGAACGTGAGCCACGGGAGGGCGGGGAGGTGCAGCCGGGCGCCCGCGTCGACGAGCGTTCCGCCGAGGACGCTGCCGATGCCGCCGCCCAGCCCGAGGCTGAGCGCGCCGAACCCGAAGTAGCTGCCGGCCAGTCCGGGGGGCGCGAGGCGGGCCGTGAGCGTCTGCTGGCTGGGGAAGACCACCATGCTGCCCAGGCTGAACAGGACGGTGCAGGCGAGCAGAGCCGGGAAGGTCGCGGCGAGACTCATGAGGCCCAGGGCCGTGCCGACGAGCGTCACGCCGAGCGGGAGGAGCACGTGCGGCGCGAGGTGGCGTTCCGCGAGGCGCAGGAGCGGGTACTGCAGCAGCACGGCGAGGCCCGCCTGCAGGCCGTACAGGGCGGCGGTCACGCCGGTCCCGGCGAGTGCCACGGCGCGCAGCGTGACGGCCACGTTGATCTGCGTGCTGAGGATGAAGTACCCGCCGAGCGCGAGCGTGAACAGCACGAAGCGCCGGTCGCGCACGGCCACGCCGAGGCCGCCCAGTCCGCCGCGTCCGGCGCTGCCGCCGCCCGGCACGGCGGGCACGAGCAGCAGCAGCACGGCGAGGGCCGCGAGGTACACGGCGGCACTGACGAGCGTGACGGTCCCGAAGGCCGCGCCGGACAGCCACGCGCCGACGAGGGGGCCTGTCACCATGCCGAGGTTCCCGGCGACGCCCATCAGCGAGAAGACGCGGCTGCGGTCCTCCGGGCGGGTGAGGGCGGTCACGGCGGCGTTCTTGGGCGCGTCGAAGAGGCCGCCACCCAGTCCGGCGAGGAGGGCCGCGGCGAGCAGGGCCGGGAAGGTCGTGGCGAGCCCCATGAGCGCGAAGCCCACGGCGCGCACCGCGAGGCCCGCCGCGATCAGGGGGCGCGGCCCGAACCGGTCGGCGTACGCGCCGCCGAACACCGTCAGGCCCTGCTGCGCGATCTGGCGCAGGCCGAGGACCGCGCCGACGCTCGCGGCACTCCAGCCGAGCCCGTGCGAGAAGTGCACCGTCACGAGCGGAATCACCATGAAGAACCCGCCCCACATCAGGAAGTTGTTGAGCATCAGGGCGAGTTGCGCGGCACTCGGACGGAAGGGGGCGTGCGGGCGGGTCGCGGCGGTCACGACGCGCAGTCTACGCCCGCGTGGCGCCGTGGCACGCGCGGGCTGGGCGGGCGCGCTACCCTGCGGGCATGGGCCTGGACCTCCTGACGGACGGCATGTACGTGTTGCGTGGCGCGGTGAACAGCGTGGTGGTGACGGAGGGCGAGTCGGCGCTGCTGGTGGACACGGGCCTGGACGAGTCTCACGCGCGCAAGCTCCTGCGGGCCGTGCAGGAGGCGGGCTTCACGCCGCGCGCCGTCCTGAACACGCACAGTCACGCGGACCATCACGGCGGGAACGCGTTCCTGCTCGGGCGCCTGCCGGACCTGCCGGTGTTCGCGCCGCCGCTGGAGGCGGCCGTCATCCGGCACCCGCTGCTGGAGCCGCTGTCGCTGTTCGGAGCGTCGCCGCCGCGCGAGCTGCGCGGCAAGTTCCTGCTCGCGCCCGCCAGTCCCGCGCAGGAGGTGCTGGCGGGCACGCGGACGCTGGGCGGCGTGACGGTGGACCTGCTGGATGTGCCGGGGCACGCGGTGCAGATGCTGGCCGTGCGGCGCGGCGCGGCGCTGTACGCGGCGGACGCGCTGTTCGGGCCGGCCGCCCTCGCGAAGCACCCGCTGACGTTCTGCGCGGACAGCGCGGCGCAGAAGGCCAGCGTGCAGGCCCTGGCGGCCCTGACGGGCGTGGCGGTCAGCGTGCCGGGCCACGGGGAGCCGACGGCGGACCTCGTGGCGCTCGCCGGGCTGAACGCGCGGCATCTGGAGCGCCTGACGGGCGTGGTGCTGGACGCGGTGCAGGCGGGCGAGGCGTCGGTGGACGAGCTGCTGGTGCGCGTGTGCGCGGCGCTGGACGTGGTCATGGCGGACGCGGGCGCCGTCGTCCTGAACCGCGGCGTGGTCAGCGCGCACCTCACGGAACTGCTCGCGGCGGGCCGCGTGACGCTGCGGGTGCACGGCAACCGGCTGCTGTTCGGCCCGGCAGAGCGGACTGGAGCGTAAAGGGGTGCTTATGGAGGCATCACCCGGACGCCGGGGTGCGGGCGGTACGGTGCACGCATGACGAAAGCGAGCAGCAAGCCCAAGGCAGCGCCCAAGAAGGCCAAGGACAGCAATCCGGTCGGCAAGACCGACGCCGCGCACCAGGCGGGCCAGGGCGGCACGGAAGCCAAGTTCGCGCAGCTCGTGGACCACAGCTACCTGACCGAGTCGGGCTTCGACGTGGTCGCCGAGAGCCTGCAGCGGAACCTCGCGACGACCATCAGCCTGTACCTGAAGCTCAAGAAGTTCCACTGGGACATTCGCGGCCGTCACTTCCGCGACCTGCACCTCGCGTACGACGACTTCATCGAGAAGATCTTTCCCGGCATCGACGAGCAGGCCGAGCGCCTCGTGATGCTCGGCGGGAGCCCCATCGCTGCGCCCAGCGACATCCAGAAGTACAGCGTGGTGGACGTGCCCACCACCACCATCCACGACGCGCGCGAGCAGCTCACGGCGCTGGTGGACGACCTGACGCGCGTCGCCCGCGGGTACCGTGACGACAGCAAGGCCGTGGACGACGCGGGCGATCCCGCCACCGCCGACATGTACAACGGCATCCTGCACACGGTGGACGAGGTCCGCTGGATGCTGCAGGCCATGCTGGACGACGCGCGCCTCGACTGAAGTCCCGGCAACTCCCCTTCCGGCCGTGCACTGCGCACGGCCGGTTTCGTTCAAGACCGGCACGGGAGGTCCACGGTGTCCGAGAAGTTCGATTACTCGCTGGACTACGCGCATCTGAACCTGCGTGAGCACCCGGAGCTGTACCGGGTGGGCGTGGGCGAGCAGGGCGTGCTGCTCGTGCAGCCGTACAAGTCCGAGCTGCTCCCGCACTGGCGGTTCGCGACGCCGGACGCGGCACGGGAGAGCAGCGAGCGCCTGTACGGGATGTTCCTGGCGTACCTGAGGGCGGGTGACTTCGTGGGGGCCGACATGGCGCGCAAGTTCCTGCAGATGGGGTACACGCGCGCGCGCCGATACGCGAACCACCGGGGCGGCCGCAAGTACGAGGGGCCGGTCCCGGAAGAGAAGCGCGGCGTGAGCGGCGCGCACGGCCGCCCGGAACGGCCCCGCGATCCGGAGGACCCGGTGAAGGCCGAATCGGCGCGCATCTTCCGGGCGCGGTGGGACGAGGCCGCCGCGCACCCGGACTACCGGCGGCTGAAGGAAGAGCACCGCGCCCGGTACGCGGGACGCGGTGAGGCGACGTCGGGCGGGAAGGGCTGAACGCGGGCCCGAACGCGGACAAAGGCGAAGGGGGGCGACGCATAATCGCGTCGCCCCCCTTCGTTGGTCGGCGTCCGTGTTACCAGAGGTTACCGAGACGGAAGTGGAACTGGCCGCTCTGGGTCATGGGACTGAAGCCGTAGTCGAGGCGCACGCCCACGCCGAGCAGGCTGATGTTGGTCTGGATGCCCGCGCCGACCGAGTACCCGAAGGTGTCCTTGGCGGTGCCGTCCGCGTTGGTGGCGGTGCTGCCGAAGACCTTGCCGGCATCCGCGAAGCCGATCAGGTACACGCCCTGCAGGAAGGAGTTGCTGACGTTCAGGTCGTAGCGGTACTCGGCGCTGCCGGTCACGTAGCTGCTGCCCTTGAAGGCGTTGCTGTCGTAGCCGCGCAGTTCGTAGGCGGGGTTGGCGCTGGCGTAGCCGATGCCGAAGTACGTGCCGGGGGGCGGCGTGCCGATGTAGTCGCCCGCGTTGACGCGCACCGCGATGGCCTGCTGCTTCTGGTTGATGTTGAAGCCCTTCTGGAGGGTCTGCCCGAGGCCGAAGTACGTGCTGGCGCCCGCTTCGAGTTTCGTCCAGCTGAGTGGCGTGTCGCCGCTGCGTCCGAAGCCGTACGCGGCGCTGGCGTTCGCGCGGAAGCCGTCCGTGGGGAAGGAGGGGGTGCTGGTGCTGTCGTAGTTGCTGCCGACGCCGAACACGGTGGTGAGGCTGGTGGCGGGCAGCAGGGTCTTCGCGGTCGCGTCGTCCTGGTTGGCGGTGGACACCTTGGCCTTCTCGGCGTCCGTCATGGATTCCAGGTAGTAGGTGTTGTAGTTCGTGCCGACGCTGGCGCTCACCGTGAGGTTGGGAAGCAGCTGGCGTCCGGCGGTCAGGCCGAAGCCGGTGGTGCGCAGCGAGTACTGGCGGCCGGTGTCGGTACCGGTCGCGTCGTTCAGGGCGTTGTTGGGCGTGACGTTGGTGTAGAGGTTCGCGCTGACGCTGGTGGGCACCTTGCGGAAGTCGAGGAAGTCGATGTCGAGCCAGGGGATGGTGTACTTGATGTTGCCGGTGAAGTTCTGCCCGGCGTCGTTGAGTGCGCCGACGACGTTGAATTCCGCCTGGTGGCCCAGCCCGAAGAGGTTGTTGTTCTGCAGGCCCGCCGAGCCGGAGAAGCCGGAGAGGGTGTCGTACTGCAGCGCGAAGGGCAGCACGCGGTTACCGGTCACTTCGGACACGCCGATCACGTACGTGAGGTCTTCGGGCTTGGCGGGGTCCTTGACCTTGGTGGTGACGCTGTTGATCTTGATGAGGCCCTGGGCGTTCAGGCCGTCGAGGGCGTTGCGGAACGCCTTGTCGTTGAAGAGCTTGCCGGGTTCCGGGAGGACGCGGCTGATGACGCGTTCCTTGGTGGTCTGCGGGCCGGTCCAGTTGATCTCGTACCCGGCGATGCGCGTCTCGTGGATGTTGAAGGTGAGGACGCCGTCCTTGTACCCGATGGCGTCGCGGGTGCTGATCTCGTACCCGGCCTTGCGGTACACGTCGCGCAGGCGCGTGAAGTCCGCTTCGGCGGCGATGCGGGAGAACACGTCGCCGACCCGGGTCTGCAGGGCGGCCTTGAGGTCGGCGGTCTGGACGACGGTGTTGCCGGTGATCTGGATGTCCTTGACGGGGCCGGTGGTGGCTTCGGCGACGCCGAACGCGACCCGGACGACGTTGGGGTTCTGGGGGTCGCTGGGCTGCAGCGCGAAGCCGATGGACTGGCCGGTGGCGTTGCTGAGGGTGCGGACGTCCTGTTCGAGCGCCTTGAGGCTGGGGACGCCGCCCGCCTTGCTGAGGAGGACGGGGGCGCTCCCGGCGGGCAGGGTGACGTTGGAGAGGTCCACGTCGGAGATTTTGCCTTCGAGGACCGAGACCTTCAGCACGCCGCCTTCGAGGGTGCTGGCGCCGGAGTTCACGCCGCTGGCGAGGTACCCGGCGGACTGGTAGGCCTGCTGGATCTGCTGCAGCGCGCCGAAGTACGCGTCGGGCGTGAACTTCTTGGCGTCGTAGAGGGGCTTGAGGGCGCCGACGACGGTGTCCTGCGGGAGGAGGGTGCTGCCGCTCACCTCGATGCGCGTGACGGGGGCCGTCTCGTCCACGGTGTACGTCAGGTCGACGCTGCCGTCCGCACGGGCCTTGGTGGAGGTGCTGATGCTGGGCAGGAAGGGGTAGCCTTCGGCCTTGTAGTTCTGCGCGAGCGCCTGCTTGGACTGGTCGATGCGCGCGGAGTTGAGGGTCGCGCCGGGCGCGATGTTCAGGACGTTCGCGAGGGAGGTCTTGAAGGCGTCGGCGGGCAGGAAGGTCACGCCGCTGACGGTGACGCTGCCGATGAGGGGGTTGGGGATGACGTTGAGGACCAGGACGTTCTGGCCGTTCACGGTCTGCAGGGTGGCGGTGGCGCTCTTGAGGTACCCGGTGGCGAGGGCGTCCTGTTCGACCTGGCGGAGGTTGACGGTGGAGAGGACCGCGCCGGGCTGCACACTGAGGCTGGCCTTCACGAAGTTGCCGAGCAGGTCGGTGGCGCCGGCCACGGCGATGTCGTCGAGGGTGGCGGCCTGCTGGGTCTGGGCGAGCGCGACGGGGGCGCTGAGGGCCGCGGTGAGGACCAGGGTGTGTCGGATGTGCATGCTTGAACTCCTCGGGCGGCGCGGCGGGAGCGTCGGGCCGCTGGTGTGCGGGGTGACCCGGTGCGGGACGGGGGGTGGGGGGCGGAGGGACGTGGTCCGGTGTGGGTGGGGGGTTGCCCCGGTTTCCCTGCGGGAACGGTCCGTCCTGGGCGGCCCCTGCGTGGGCACGGGCCGGTCCTGACGGGTGGGGCGCTTCATCAGACCCTCTAGTCTGCCACATTCGGGTCTGTGGCCCTGAGAAAGATGAAGCGGTCTTGACGAGTTCTTGGTGCATGCCATGCCCCGCTCATCTGCCGTTCCGGATGGGCGCGCCGGGCGCGGTCGGCCCTTGTCTCGCGGCTGGCCGAGGCCGACAATGGTCGGCGTGAAGGTCCTGCCCCTCCCCCACCGCGCTGCTGTCCGGCCCGTCTCCCCCGCTCGCCCTAGCAGGCGCGAATGCCGGTCACGGGCGGGCCAGGCGTGAGCCTGCAGGACGTGCTGCGCGAGATCCGCGCGGCGGAGGTGGACGCGGGCCGCGCGCCCGGCTCGGCGCGGCTGGTGGCGGTCAGCAAGGGGCACACCCTGGACGAGATCCGTGCGTCCGTCCTGACGCACGCGGCCCTGCAGGCGGGCGGCTTCCCGCTCGCGGAGAACCGCGGGCAGGAGCTGCGCGACAAGGTGGCCGTCACGCAGGGTGGCGTCACCCAGGGCGCAGGGGCGCAGGCGTGGCCGCCGCTGGAGTGGCATTTCATCGGGCCGGTGCAGCGCAACAAGGTCAAGTACCTGCGCGCCGTGACGCTCGTACACACCATCGAGACGGCCGAGCAGGCGCAGGCCATCGCGGCGGCCGCCGAAGGCTGGGGGCGCGCGCCGGACGTGCTGCTGCAGGTCCACAACGGCGAGGCGCAGAAGCACGGCGTGAGCACCGAAGACCTGCCCGCCCTGCTGCGCGAGGTGCGCGGCACGGGCCTCACCGTGCGCGGCCTGATGGTCATGGCCCCCTACGACGACCCGCAGGGCGCCGAGCGGGTGTTCGCGCAGACGGCCCTGCACGCGCAGACGCTGGGCCTGCCGGAACTGAGCATGGGCATGAGCGACGACTTTCCCGCCGCGATCCGGCACGGTGCGACGCTGGTGCGGGTGGGGCGGCGACTGTTCACACCCGCGTCCGGCGTGGACCGGGCCGGTGCCCAGGACGCGGGCCGGGCGGGGAACGGGGGAGCGCCGGATTTGAGCTAAACTGACCTTATGATTCGGCATCTGAGCGGGGGGCGCGCGCGGTGAAGTACACCCCACTGGACGTGCGACACCAGGAATTCCCTGGTGCGATGGGTGGCTACAAGCGGCTCGATGTCCGCACCTTCCTGAACGAACTGGCGGACGACTTCGAGGAACTGCTGCAGAGTCGGCAGGAACTCAACGAGCGCCTCGCCCTGATGGAAGGGCGACTGGCCGAGTACCGCCAGTCGGAGGACGACCTGCGGCGCGCCGTGGTGAGTGCCGAACGCATCGCGCAGGAACTCCGCGAGAACGCCCGCAAGGAAGCGGAACTCATCACCACGCAGGCCGAAGCGTACCGCGACAGCGTGACGCAGCAGGCGAACGCCCGCTCGGTGGGCCTGGAAGCCCGCCACGAGGCGCGCACCGGCGAGCTGGAAATGGCGCACCGTGCCCGCAGCACTGAACTGGAAGCCGCGCACCAGGGGCGCAGCACGCAGCTGGAAGCCAGCTACCGGGCGCGCTTCTCGGACCTGGAAGCGCAGTACCACCGCCGTCACCGTGAGCTGGAGCAGGGCCTCGCGGCCCGCACGGCGCACCTGGAGTCGGTGTTCAGCCAGCGGCACAACGAGCTGACGACGCTGCTGTCCCGCGCGCGGGACGAACAGGGGCAGTTCGTGGCGCAGTACCGGGCACTCGTCGCGTCGTTCTACGAGCTGGCGTCCCGGCACGCGCAGCCGGAAGGTTCTCCCCTGCCGACCGAGCTGCCTCAGGGCACGGCGGTGCCGCTGCCGGAAGGGACGCAGAGTCTCCTGCCGCCCGCGCCGAACGAGCCGGTCAGCGCCCTGAGCGCCGCCACGCCCGACGCACCCGAGGACGGCGAGGACCGTTCCGCCGTGGCGCGCGTCACCGAGCAGCAGTTCGTCTGATCCGGTGTTGAGCTGAACTTTCCGAGTTCAGCCGAGCGAAGCGGGCACCAAAAAGTACGGGTTTGATCCGGTTTCAGCCCGGTACGCAAAACGGGCCACGCGCACCTGAAGCGCGTGGCCCGTTTTGCGTACCGCACGGGGCGGGTCAGCCGAGGGCGTCCACCTGACCTTTGAGGGCCGTGATGTCGGCGCGCAGGCGGGCGGCCTGCCCCTCGGCCTCCTGCAGCCGCACCTGTTCGCCCTCGATAAAGCGCGTGAAGGGGCTCATGGCGTCCCGCAGGCGCGCGTCGGCGCGTTCCTGTTCGCGCTCGTACTCGCGCCGCACGACGCCCTCCAGCGACGCCCGCAGTTCCGCCACGCGCACCCGCAGTTCACGCAGGGCCTGCAGGCGCCGGGCCGGGAGGATCAGCAGGCCCAGGCTGCCGATGGCGAGCCCGCTGAAGATGAACGTGAAGTCGAGCGCGAGCGTGCCCGCGAGCACCGCGCCGATCACGCCGACGCCCACGCCGCCCGCACCGAGCCCCACCACGCCCTTCATGGCGTCCTCGGTGTCGGCCGCGAGCTGCCGCGTGAGCTGCGCTTCCGTCACCTCGGACAGGTGACGGCTGGCGCTGCCCGCGATGCCTTCCACCAGGGCGTGCCGGTCGTACGAGAAGCGGGTACGGGCGATGTCCTGGGACGGCTGGCGGCGCAGCAGGAAGGTCTGCACGTCCTCCCAGAAGTGCAGGTTGGATTCCACGAAGCGGTCCACCATCGTCGCGAACTGCCGTTCGATGGCCTGCGGTAGGTCCGCGATGGCCTGCTCCCGGAACTGCGTCTCCAGGCCGCGCGAGTTCACGAGCTGCCGGAAGTTCCCGATGCGCAGGGTGGAGTCGATGAACTTGTCGGCGCGTGCCTCGAACTCGGCCAGCAGGCGGCCCACGCGGTTCAGCTGTCCGTCCAGTTCGCCCTGCATGGTCTCGTGGTGCCGCTGGCGCTGCGCTTCGAGGCTGGAGAGCGTGTCGAGGTCGGCCCTGAGGGTGTCGCGTGCGGCGGACGCGCGGCGTTCCTCGCCGCCCAGGATCTCGGCGGCGGCGTTCAGGGGGCCGGTGAGTTTCAGCCGCGTGCGTTCCCGCTCGCCCAGCCGTGCCTGCAGCGCGTCACGCAGGGCGCGGAAGCCCTCGTCGCCGCCCGTCTGCGCGGCCCGCTGTTCACGCCGGGCGGACACGAGGTACACGGGCGGCGTGAGGTTCAGTTCGGCGCGCGCGCCCGCCTCCACGAAGGCCCGCACTTCCGCGCGCTGCTCGGGCGTTTCCAGCAGGTCGGCCTTGTTGACGACCATCACCACGGCGCGCCCCCAGCGGGCCGCGAGGCTCAGGAACTGCCGTTCGGACTCCGTGAAGGGCCGGTCGGCGCTCGTCAGGAACAGCAGCAGGTCCGCGCGCGGCAGGAAACCTTCCGTCAGCACCTGGTGCTGCCGCACGATGGCGTTCGTGCCGGGCGTGTCCACCAGCGCCACGCCGTCCAGCGCCGCGATCGGCACGCGCAGCCGCACCACGAAGGGGTCGGCGGTCGCTTCCGGCTCGCCCTTCTCGCCGTGCACGAGGACGTAGATGCGGTCCGTGGTGGGCGTCACGCCTTCCGGCAGGACCGTCTCGCCCAGCAGGGCATTCACGAAGCTGGACTTCCCGGCGTTGAACTCACCGACCACGACCAGCAGGAAGCTCTCGTCGAGGTTCTGCAGGGCCTGCCGGGCCTGCGTGACCGCCTCGGCAGGCGCGCCCTGCGCCTGGAGGTACGCCTGCAGGTCGGAGAGCAGCGTGCGTTCACGCGTGAGGAGGGCCTGCACCGGTTCAGTGACGAGCATACGCGCAGTCTACCGGCCCCGGCGGGACCCGGGGCCTGCGTTCCCGGGTGCGTGACGCCCGCCCGTCTGGGGGTGCGCTACCCTGGGGCATGACGGCAGGCGGGCTTCAAGGCATCCGGTTCGCGCTGGAAGGCATCGACGAGATCACGTTCCACCGGGTCCTGCGTGACCTGATGACCGACCCGGCCTTCGCGAGACCGCTGCAGGTGCAGGCCACGCCGCCCCGGCCCCGGCAGGACGAGGTGGCGGCCCTGACGCTGGTGTTCGGCGCGCAGGACCGGCTGCTGGCCGTGGCGGCCATGCAGCGCCTCAAGACGATCCTGCTGCGGTACGACGTGCAGATCGACAGCATCTGGACGCCCGAACCCTGAACGTGCGGGCGGCGCGCACCCGCAGGTACGCGCCGCCCGGCCCGGATCAGGCCCGGAATCAGATCCAGTCTTTGAAGAAGTCCTTGACCTTGTCCACCAGCGTCTTCTCGTCCGGGTTGCGGGGCGCCCTGGGCGGTTTGGGTGTCGGTGCGGGCTTCGGGGTGGGGGTGGGTGTCTCGTCCACCGGGGGGGGTGTGAGGTCGTACTCGATCGGCGTGGGGGCCGGACGCACGTACGGGGAGCCGCTGCCGTTGGCGGGCTGGGCCTGCGCGGCCGTGCCGACCGGGTGCATCTGCTCCTGCGCGGCGTACAGCACGAGGCCCACGGCGGCGGCGTGCACGGGTCCGGCCACGATGTCCGTCAGGCCGCCCATGCCGCGCGGGCGGCCCACGCGGACCGGGAGGCGGAAGCGTTCGCGGGCGAGTTCCGACACGCCGCGCAGCAGGCTCCCGCCGCCCGTGAGGACGACACCGCTCGCGATGAGTTCCACCGGCCCGAGCTCACGGTCGATCTCGTCGCGCACCATGCCGTAGATCTCGGCGATGCGCGGCTTGATGATGCGCGACAGGTCGAAGGCGCTGATGGCGTGCGTGCTGCCGGACGCGTTCGTGATCTCCAGCATCAGGTCCGGGTCGGCGAGTTCCGGGAGGGCCGCGCCGTACTTGCGTTTGACGTTCTCGGCCTCCTCCAGCGGAATCTTGAGGATCTGCGCGAGGTCGGTGGTGACGTGGTCCCCGCCGATGGGGATGCAGGCGGAGTGCGAGAGGTTCCCGCGCTTGAACACGCCGACGTCGGTGGTGCCGCCGCCCATGTCGATCACGACGACCGTCTGGTCGCGTTCGGACGCGTCGAGGACGGCCGTGCCGGACGCGAGGGATTCCAGCACGAGGCCGCGCACCTGCAGGCCCGCCTCCTGCACGCAGCGGCGCAGGTTCGCGAGCGGGCCGACACTTCCGGCGACGATGTGCACGTCCACTTCGAGGCGCACGCCGTGCATGCCGACCGGGCTCTTGATGCCTTCCTGCCCGTCCACCACGTACTCCTGGGGGATGGCGTGAATGACTTCGAAGTTCGGGTCGAGCGGCACGGCGCGGGCGTTCTCGATGCTGCGTTCCACGTCGGAGACCGTGATCTCCTGGCTGCGCCGGATGGCGGCCAGCCCGTGGCTGGTGAGGGCCTTGGCGTGGTTGCCCGCGACGCTGACGTACGCGTTCGTGACCTTGACGCCGCTGACGCGTTCGGCCGCCGCGACCGAGTTGCGGATGGCGGCGGTGGTGCGTTCCAGGTTCACGACCGCGCCGCGCTTGATGCCCTCGCTGGGCACGGTTCCTTCGCCGATGATGTCCACGCTGCCGTCGGCAGCGATTTCGCCTATCACAGTGGTGATCTTCGTGGTGCCGATGTCCAGACCGACAGTGATCAGGTTGTCCTTCATTGCTGGACGCTCACCCCCCAGGGATAAATATTGATGTGCTTTCCAGCAAACATCTTGACACTGCCCGAATACTTAAGCAAGGAACCGAGATTCCCGCTCCACGCCGTCCCTGCCGCCGTTTGCACGGTGAAGCCTGAGGGCGTGTACCGGACCGATTGCACATTGTAACGTCCAAACGCCTGCGCGAGCCGCCTCGCGACGGGCAGGCGGTCCGGTCCCCACCCGACGAGGAGCGGCCCGCCGAGCGGCGCGCCGGGCAGCACCTTGCCGTCCCAGGCGATCGCCACGAGGGTCCCGTCCGGCTTCTGCCACTGGGCGGCCGGGACGCGCTCCTGCACGTTCACCTCGACGCTGCCGGGAAAGCGGCGCACGATCTGCGCGGACGCCACCCACGGCGACTGCCGCAGGCCACGTGCGCGCCACGCGCCGTAGTACAGCCACCCGCCGGGCCGGGCAGTCAGGGCGAAGGGCGGGGTGAGGCCCGCGAGCGCCTGGACCTGCTCGGCGCTCAGGTGACGGTTGCCGGTCACGGTGACGGTCCGGACGGGCAGCAGGAACCACGAGGCGGCCAGGACGGCCAGCACGAGGACGGTGGCGAGCAGGGCCAGCCACAGGCGGCGGGCGGGACGGGCGGCGCGCGTGGGCGCTTCCGGTCCCTTCACGGCCACAGTTCGTACTCCAGTTCCATCGGCACGCCGACCCGCTCGCGGATCAGGTTCAGCAGGGCGTGCACGTCGGCGGCGGTCGCCCCGCCGAGGTTCACGATGAAGTTCGCGTGTTCCGGCGCGATCATGGCGTTCCCGGCGCGGCTGCCCTTGAGGCCCGCCTCGTCGATCAGGCGGCCCGCGGGGGCGCGCGCGCCGTCCGGGAGGGTGGGGTTCTTGAAGGCGCAGCCGGGTGTGCGGTTCTTGGGCTGGCCCTTGCGGGCGGTGTCGGCGGCGTCCATGCGTTCCTGCACGGCGTCCGGCGTGCTGCGGCGCAGGCGCAGGCGGGCGCGCGTCACGATGTGGTTGCGGGGGATGCCGCTGTCGCGGTACGACCAGTTCAGGTCGTCCGGCGTGACGACGCGCGTGCCTTCGGGCGACACGATCTCCAGCGAGTGCAGGCCGTCGAAGGTCTCGCCGAAGCGCGTCCCGGCGTTCATCCAGATCGCCCCGCCGAGCTGCGCGGGAATGCCGACCGTGCCCTCCAGGTTGCTGTAGCCGAGCCGCTGGAGTTTGCGGAGCAGGCCGGGCAGGGGCACGCCGCCGCCCACCCAGCCGGTCACGAGGCCGTCCGGGTCGCCGTGCTCCGGGCCGCTGCGTTCCGGGTCGGGCGTCAGGTCGGTGCTCGCGAACTGCCCCGCGAGGCGAATGACCCGCTCCGTGAGGCCCTCGTCCGCCACGACGAGGTTGCTGCCGCCGCCCAGGATGCGGTACGGGGCGCTCATGGCCTCCGCGAGCTGCGCGTGGTCCGTGACGGTCCACACTTCGGCCTCGCCGCCCACGCCGAGCGTGGTGTACCGCCCGATCGCCTCGCGGCGCACGCCCGCGCCCGTCACGCTCACGCTGACCGGCTGGGTGCCCGCCCTGGTCACGGGGACGCTCACACGCTCACCCCGGCCAGTTCACGCCCGATCTTCCAGACGTCGCCCGCGCCGACCGTGACGATCACGTCGCCCGGCTGCACCGTGCCGCGCAGGTACGTCAGCACCTCCTCGCGCAGCGGGAGGTAATGCACGCCCCGGTGCCCGAGTTCGTACATGCGGTTCACGATCAGGGTGCTGTCGATGCCGGTGATGGCCTCCTCGCCTGCCGCGGCGATGTCGAGCAGGATCACCTCGTCAGCCGGCATGAGGCTGTCCGCGAGGCGCGGCCAGGACTGCTGCGTGCGCAGGTAACGGTGCGGCTGGAACACGATCCGGACGCGGCGACCCGTCTGCCGGGCCGCCCCGACGACCGCCGCGACCTTGGCGGCGTTGTGGGCGTAGTCGTCGATGATGATCGCGCCGTCCAGCGTTCCGACGCGCTCCCAGCGCCTGCGCGGCCCGCCGAACTCCGCGAGGGCCGCCGCCGCGAGCGCGAAATTCCCGCCGTACAGGTGCGTGGTCGCCAGGGCCGCCACGGCGTTCTGCACGTTGTGCAGGCCCGGCATGGCGACGCGCGCGCGCCCCAGCGCCTCGCCCCGGAACACGACCGTGAAGTCCGTGCCTTCCGGGTCGGGGTTCAGGTCGGTGGCGCGGTAGTCGGCGCCGTCGTTCAGGCCGTAACTCCAGCTCGGCTGGCCCGGCGACAGGAAGTCCGGCAGGCCCGGCCAGTCGTGGCAGTACAGCACGCGGGCCGCCTGCGTCACGAACTTCCCGAAGGCGGCGTGCTGGTCCTCGACCGTCTCCCAGTACACGGCCTGACTCTTGCCGGGCGTGCCGATGTGGTCGTCGTCGGCATTCAGGAACACGGCCGTCTCGCAGCGCAGCGTCTGGAACGCCTGGTCGGACTCGTCGATCTCGGCCACGAACGGCCCCTGACCGGCGCGGGCGTTGCTGCCGAAGGCCGGGATGATGCCGCCCACGAACGCGGCCGGGTCGAGGCCCGCGCCGTACATGGCGACGGCCGTCATGCTGGTGGTGGTGGTCTTGCCGTGCGTGCCGACCACGCCGACCGACGGGCCGCCCGCGAGCAGTTCCTCCATCAGTGCCATGCGGGGGCGGACCTCGATGCCCGCCTCACGCGCCGCGACGATCTCCGGGTGCGTGCGGCTCACCGCTTCCGACGCGATCAGGACGTCCACGCCGCTCAGGTGCGTGGCCCCGTGCCCGATCAGGACGTCGGTGCCTTCCAGCTGCAGCTGGTGCGTGAGTTCGGAAGGGGCGCTGTCGCAGCCGGACACCGTGAAGCCACGGGCGCGCAGGATGCGGGCGAAGGCGCTCAGCCCGATCCCGCCGATGCCCATCAGGTGAAAGTGGGTGGGGCGGGCCGGGGTGGGCGCGGGCGGGGTGACGGGGGCGGTCTGGACAGCGGCTCCCGCCGTGGCCTGAACCTCAGGCGGTGCGGCAGGGGCGTCTGTGGGGGTCATGGTCTGGGACTTGGTCATGGGCGCTGGCTCGGTGTGGTGCTCAGGAACGGAAGTGCGATTCGGCCAGGTCCGCGAGGCGGGAGGCCGCACCCTGAGGAGAACGGCGGAGCGCGGCCTCCCGCATGGAAGCGCGCGTCTCCTTCTTCAGACACTCTAACACCACGCTCCCCAGGGATCGGCTCATGGCCTCCTGCTCCACGAGGCGGCCCGCCCCGGCGGCCTCCACGGCCCGCGCGTTGAAGCGCTGGTGGTCCTCGGCGCTGCTGGGGAGCGGCACCATGACGACCGGCACGCCGTAGAACGCGGCCTCCGCGAGCGTGCCCGTCCCGGCACGCGTGATGGCGAGGTCCGCCGCCGACCACGCCGCGACGGAATCCACGTACCCGACCGCCTTGTACCACCCGAGGTTCTGCACCTCCGGCAGCACGTCGCTCAGCCAGCGGGGACCGGTGGAGTGCAGCACCTGCACGCCGTCGTCCGGCGAGAGGCCCGCCTCGCCCAGCACCTCGCGCAGCACGCCCGGCACGGCGCTGTTCAGGGCGACGCTGCCCTGCGAGCCGCCCATCACGAACACCGTGAGCGGCCCCTCCTGCAGCCCGAGCCGCTGCGTGGCCTCCTGCCGCAGCAGCCACTCCTCACGGACCGGCATGCCGACCAGCGTGCCGCGCCCGGCGGGGAGGCCCGCCACGTCCGGGTAGGCCGTGCCGACCGCGCGGGCGCGGCGCAGCGCGAGCCGCTGCGTGAGGCCCAGCCGGGCGTTCTGCTCATGCAGCACGGTGGGAATGCCGAGCGACTGCGCGGCCAGCACGCCCGGCAGGCTCGCGAAGCCGCCGTACCCGACGACCACGCCGGGCCGCGTGCGGTTCAGGAAGCTGCGGGCCTGCGCGAGGCCCCGCGCGGCCCGCAGCGCCTGCCGGGGGTCGAGGCCGCTCGCGCTGCGCGCGAACTTCCCGGCCACCACCCCGTGAAAGGCGAGGCCCGAATCCTGCGCGACGCGTTCCTCCATGCCGCCCAGCTGCCCGAGCAGCGTGACCTCGTACCCGCGCCGCTGCAGTTCCCGTGCGGTCGCCACCGCCGGGTAGATGTGCCCGCCCGTCCCGCCTGTCGCCAACACCACTCGCTTCATCGGGAAGCAGTGTAGCGGGCGGTGCGCGCCCCGGTGCGGGACGACGCGGAAGCCCCCCGGCGCGGACGTCGGGGGGCAGGCAGGACAGAAGGTCGGCGGGCAGGGCGAGCGTCTCCGCGCTGACCGGTCAGTCTCCGGCGTTCGGGCTGAGGGTGGGGACGGGCGCACCCTCGGGCGGGGTGGGCGCCGCGCCCGGCAGCGCCCCGGCCGCGTCCTCCGGCAGGTGACGGCGCACCTCGCGCAGCGCCGAGTGGATCAGGGCGAGCGCGGCACTCATGGTGAGCATGCTGGAGAACCCGTAACTCACGAGCGGGAGCGGCACGCCCGTCACCGGGAAGATGCCCGCCACCACCGCGAGATTCACGACCGCCTGCCCCACCACCATGTACATGGCGCCCGTCGCGAGGATGCTCGCGCCGTGCACCTGCGGCGTCATGGGCCGCACGCGGGACGCCATCTCGGACACCTGCAGGGCCGCGCTGACCACCAGCCAGTACGCGAAGATCAGCATGGTCACACCGAGCAGCCCGGTCGAGAAGCCCACCGTGGCCGCGATGGCGTCCGTATGGTCCGCGAAGTACGTGTACCGCAGCCCGTCCGGCCCCTGCCCCCACAGGCCGCCGTACCCCAGGTCGCGGTGCGCCATGCCGATCTGCGTGAGGCCCGGCTGCACGTCGTCCCCGAAGTGACTCGTGGCGCGCGCCAGGATGTACGGGTGGCGTTCCAGGTACAGGCTCCCGAACGGCAGCGCGATCAGGAAGATGCCGAGCAGCAGGCCGCCGATGTTGTTCATCTTGACGCCCGCCGCGTACATCAGCACGATGCCGAGCGAGAAGATCAGGACGGTGGAGCCCAGGTCCGGTTCGAGCAGCACGAGCAGGGTGCTCAGGCCGATCATGAGGGTGGCGCTCAGCAGCTTGTGCTGCACGCCGCGCCGCGCGAAGAAACTCGCGATCTGCAGGATCAGGCCGAGCTTCGCGAACTCCGACGGCTGGAACTGGAAGCCCGGGATGCGCAGCCAGCGTTTCGTGCCGGGCGACAGTTCGGTGCCCACCCCGATCACGAGGACGAGCGCCAGCAGGATCAGCGTGACGACCCACACGACCGTCCCCATGCTTAGGAAGGCCTTGGGGCGCAGGCGCGACAGGGCGAATGTCACGAGGAGCGCGACCACGATCTTGCTGGCGTGGTCGGGAATCATGTTCGGTTCGGCGGTGGAGATGCCGATCAGGCCCAGCATCAGCAGGATCACCTGCGCCAGCACGAGGTTCAGGCTCACGCCTCCACCTCTGTGCCGCTGAAGGTGCGGGCGGGGCCGTCCAGGGCCGTCACGGCCTCCTGCGCGGCCTGCACGAAGGCCCGCCCGCGTTCGGCGTAGTCGCGGTACAGGTCGAAGCTCGTCCCGATCGGGGAGAGCAGGACCGTGCCGCGCGGCTCGCCGTCCATGCCGAGCGCGCCGACGGCCGCCTGCACCGCGTGCCGCATCACGTCCGTCCCGTCCTGGCCGGTCACGAGCAGGTACGGGAGGCCCAGCGCGAGCGCGAAGCGTTCACCGTCCTCCCCGAAGCCGATCACGCGCGACACCTTGCCCTGCGCGGCGGCGATCAGGGGCTCCAGTTCCGCGCCCTTGTCACGCCCGCCCACCAGCCACGCGACGGGCGGCGCCGCCTGCTGCAGGGCCGCCTGCACGGCCAGCGTGCGCGTCGCGATGCTGTCGTTCACGAAGCGCAGCTCGCCGTGCCGCGCGACCGTCTCGAAACGGCCTGTCACGGCCCGCGCCTCCCGCAGCGCGCCCGCCAGGGCAGGCACGTCGAGCGGGCGGCCCAGGTGAGCCATCATCGCCTCGGCGGCCAGCACGGCGGCGGCCGCGTTGGCGGGATGCACGCCTTCCGGCAGGTCCTGCACGGGCAGCACCTCGCGGCCGTCCGCGAGCGTCAGGCGCAGGGGCGTGAAGCGCCGAACGGTGGCCGCGCCCGGCACGGCCGCACCTTCCGGCAGCACGAGCACGTCGCGCGGCGTCTGGTGGCGCGCCACGTTGCGTTTCGCGGCGTGGTACGCCTCCACGCTCCCGTGCCGGTCCAGGTGGTCCACCCCGAGGTTCGTGACGACCGCCACCGCCGGACGGAAGGTCGGGACGCGCTCCAGCTGGAAGCTGCTCAGTTCCGCGACGGCCACCTCGGCGCGGTCCACCACGTCCAGCAGCGGCGGGTCGATGTTGCCGCCCTCCAGCGCGTTCACGCCCTGCGCGCGCAGCAGCGACGCGATCAGGACGGTGGTGCTGCCCTTGCCGGCCGTGCCGGTCACGCCCACCACCGGCAGGGCGGGCCGCGCGCGGAACGCGACCTCCACCTCCCCCATCACCTCCGCGCCGTGCTCGCGGAGCGACTGCAGGTCCGGGTGGTCGATGGGCACGCCGGGCGCGGCGATCACGGTCCGGTACGGGCGCGTCGCGTCGCCCCGCGCGAAGCCCAGCTCGGTCATCAGGGCCTCGTCCTCCGGCTGGGGGCGGGCGTCGAACCACTCGGCCACCTGGGCCTCGCGGGCCAGGAAGCGGGCCACCCCGCGTCCGCTGCGGCCCAGGCCGTAGATCAGGGTCGGGCCAGTAAGGAAAGTCATGGGGACAGGGTAGCGAAAAGCGGCGCGGGCATGGGAAGAACCGTGAGCGCGGCGCGGACCCCGAAGGAACCGCGCCGCGCCGACCTGCCGCCCCGGGGCCGCCGGGTCAGCTCATGGGCGGGAAGGTCCGCAGCAGACCCCACACGATGGCCGTACCGAGCGCCGTGACGAGCCAGAAGCGCAACGTGACGTGCGTCTCGGGCCAGCCGAGCTCCTCGAAGTGATGCTGGATGGGACTCATGCGGAACAGGCGCTTGCCGCCGGTGCGCCGGAAATACGCGACCTGCAGCACCACGCTCAGCACCGCCACGACCGGGATGATGGCCGCGACAGGCAGCATCCACACGTCGGCGTGCAGGATGTACGCGCCTGCCGCGACCGCGCCGATGGCGTGCGAACCCATGTCGCCCATGAACACGCGGGCCGGGTGCGCGTTGAACCACAGGAAGCCGAGCAGCGCGCCGACCAGCAGCACACTGACGGGCGACACGCCCAGCAGCGGAAGCAGCACGATGATGCTCACGCCGCCCAGCAGGCTGTCGAGACCGTCGGTGAAGTTGAAGGCGTTGACGGCGCCCACCATCACCAGGGTGTACAGCACGATGTCGCCGTACAGGCCCAGGCCCGGCAGCCACACGTGCGGCGCGAGCGGCGCGGCGAAGATCGCGAACGCGAGGCCCACCAGCAGCTGCGCCGGGAACTTCTCGCGGGCGAGGAGTTCCTTCTTGCCGCCCACCATGCGCGAACGGATCTTGAGAAGGTCGTCCACCAGCCCGATGACGCCCATGCCGAGCGCCGCGAGCATCAGCAGCGTCTCGCTGCGGCCGCCGCCGTGCCCGGTGAGCAGCATGCCCAGCCACACGAGCAGCAGCGCGAGCACGAACCCGATGCCGCCCGCCGTGGGCGTGCCTTCCTTCTTGAGGTGCGTCTGCGGGCCTTCCTGCCGGATCGGCTGGCCCCACCCGTACCGTTTGGAGAGCGTGATGAGGAGGCCCACCAGGAACCACGAGACGAGCGCGGCCACGACCATCATGGCCGCACCACCGGAACCGGAACGAAGGGGAAAAGGTATGACATACGCTGCGGGCAAGGTATCACGCACGGGCAGGCGCGGCAGGCGGGCCGGTGGACAGGCAGCACGGACGGGCGCGGGGCAGTTGCCACGAAGCTCGGCCTCCACGCGTCCCGGTCGTCCGGAGGCCCGGCGACCGGGAAACCGGGAACGGTTCAGGGCGTCAGTTCACGCAGTTCCGGCGCGAAGAAGCGCAGCGTGCCGCCCGGCTGCAGCGTCACGATCAGCGGGCCGACCGCGCCGACCACGCCGGGCGGGTGCGGCACGGACGCCAGCAGCACGCCCGCCGCGTCCCGGCGTTCCAGGGCCGTGCCGGTCAGGGTGTAGCTGCCGCTGGCGGTGACGGCAGTGGGGGCGTTGGAGGTGGCCGCGCCGCCGGGCGTGGCGTACAGGTACGGGAGGGCGGCGGTGCTCAGGAGCGTCTGGCCGCCGCTGTCCACGCGGTACAGCTTCCCGGCCTGCGTGGCGTACTCCAGGCCGTCACCGCCGGTCACGGTGGCGTCCGGCGTGCCGAGCAGGCCCGCGCCGGGCGTCCCGTCGTAACTGACGGTGCTGCCGTCCTCGCGGTACGCGCGGGTGGCGGTGAGCGCGACGACGCGTCCCGCCTGCAGCACCACGGGCCGCGCGTCCGCCGTGACGAGCACGCCGACCGCGCCGAGCGCCACCCAGGGCGTGTCGGTGCGGTTCGCGGTCTGCCAGCCGACGGCGGTCGCCTGCGCCTGCAACGGCACGCTCACGCGCCTGTAGGCGGGCGCGCGGGCCAGCGTGACGCGGCCCCCCTCCAGCCACAGCACGCCGCTCTCCGAGAAGCTCGCCTGCAGTGCGGGCGCGCCGGGCCGGACCGTGGACGGGCGGGCGGGCGACACGGTGGGCGTGCACCCGGCCAGCAGCAGGGCCGCCGCGACGAGCAGGGCCGGGCGGCTCACGCGGTCGCGTCCCGCTGCGCGAGCAGGGCGTTCACGACGGAGTCCAGGCCCACGCCCTCCTGCGCGCGCCGTTCCGGCGTCCACGAGATGCCGCGCGACGCCTTGACGAGCACCACGTCGCCCGCCCGCACCTCCCGCAGCAGTGCGGGCAGCAGGTCCGGCACGCTGCGGTACGCGCGTTCGCCCAGCTCGTCCGCGAAGGCCCCGACGCCGTACGTCAGGTCCGCGCGCTGCCGGGCGTACTCGCCCACCCCGGCGTGCAGTTCCCGTTCCGTCTCCCCGAGTTCCAGCATGCGGCCCAGCACGCTGATGCGCCGACCGCCCGGCGCGGGCGTGGGGAGCGCCGAGAGCGCGTCGAGCGCCACGCGCACGCTGAGCGGCGAGGCGTTGTACGCGTCGTCGATGACCGTGAAGGTGCCCGGCAGCACCCGGTAGCGGCCGCCCGGCACCGTCACGCGCGACAGGCGTTCCGCCGCCGAGTGCAGGTCCACGCCCGCGCGGCGCGCGAGTTCCAGGCCCAGCACGGCCGCTTCCGCCTGCACGCGCGACGCCTGCGGCAACGTCACGTCCACCCCACCGAACCGGAACCCGGCACCGGACGCGTCCAGCCGCAGGTCCGTACCGGCATGCACCGCGTCCCCGAACCCGTACGTCGGCACGCCCGGGTAATAGGGGCCTGCCTGCACGCCCACCAGCCGCTCCCGCGCGCCCAGGATCACGCCCTTCTCGCGCACGATGTTCTCCACGCTGCCCAGGCCCTCCAGGTGCGCCGCGCCGATGCTGGTGATCACGCCCACATCCGGCCGCACCAGCTCCACGAGTTCCGCCATCTCGCCCAGCCGGTCGATGCCCATCTCGACCACCAGGGGCCGCCCGGACGCGCCGTGCTCGATCAGGAAGGTGGCGATGGCGGGCGGCGTGTTGAACACCGGCAGGTACGCCGCGTCCAGCGCGGCCGCCGCGTAACTCTTCGCGGTGGTCTTGCCGGCCGTGCCGGTGATGCCGACCACCAGGGAGGCGCGCGCGCGTTCGTGCTGCGCCCACGCCAGCAGGGCCGCCTGCGCGTCCGGCACGCGCACGGCACGCGGCACGTCCAGGTCCGTCAGGACGAACGGCGCGCCCGCATCCAGGGCCGCCTGCACGAAGCGGTTCCCGTGCATGGCCTCGCCGGGCAGCGCCACGAACGCCACGTCCGGTCCCGCCTCACGGGAATCCCAGGTCAATCGGCGCGCGGGGCGGGCGTCGGAGTGAACGTCGGCAGCAAACGGCAGGGCGCGGGGGTCGAGCATGCCAGCAGGCTAACAGCCGCGCGTGAGGGTGCCTACCCGGGCACCGCCGGGAGAGCCGCACGGCAGGACGGGAAGACGGAAATGAACCCGGAGGCTTATCCCGCCTCCGGGTTCCGGTTGACCACCGACTTGCACGCGCCCACACGTTCAGGCCAGCCGCTCACGTTCTGTAGCCACGCGCGCGGCGGGCCGGGCCTTCCGGCGGCACTCCGTCCGGGAGCGCGCGTCCGAGCGAGGGGTGCCGGAAGGGGGCGCGGCGGCGTTCGCGGCCACGCCCAGACTGTAGGCGAGGGGTGGGGCGCGGCGCATCGGTGCGCTGGCGTACGCCAGATGGTCACGGTCGCCGGACACGACACCGCCCCGGACCTCAGGGGACCGGGGCGGCGAGGGACGAGCGGGAGCCGGGAGTTACTTCTCGGCGGTGAGGACGCGTTCGAAGGCGGCGACGACCGCGTCGATCTGCTCGCGGCTGATGGTGAGGGGCGGCAGGAAGCGCACGACGAGCGGCGTGGCCTGCAGCGTCAGGACGGCCTCGTCGTGTTCGAGGGCGGCGATGTACGGGGCACTCTTCTCCTTGAGTTCCACGCCGATCATGAGGCCCATGCCGCGCACTTCGCGGATCTTGCTGGACTTGATGCCGCGCAGCTTCTCCATGAAGTACGCGCCCTTGTCGGCGGCCTGCTGGGCGAGGTTCTCGCGCTTCATGAAGCGGATGGCGGCGACGCCGGCGGCCATGGCGAGCGGGTTGCCGCCGAAGGTGGTGCCGTGCCCGCCGGCGGGCATGCGGTCGGCGACGGTGGAGGTCATGACGAAGGCGCCGATGGGGACGCCGCCCGCCATGGCCTTGGCGAGCGTCATGCCGTCGGGGACGACCTGGCACTCGTCGGCGGCCTCGCAGCCGCAGCGGATGCCGTCGGCGTTCCGGCACGGCTCGGCGCAGAAGTGTTCGGTGGCGAACATCTTGCCGGTGCGGCAGAAGCCCGTCTGGATCTCGTCCATGATGAGCAGCGCGCCCTTCTCGCGGGTGAGGCGGCGGGCCTCGCGGATGAATTCGGCGTTGCCGGGGCGGACGCCGCCTTCGCCCTGGACGGGTTCCATGATGACGGCGGCGACGTCCTCGGTGATGGCGGCGCGCAGTTCGTCGATGTTGCCGTACGTGACGAAGGACACGTGTTCGTTGTCGACGGCGGCGCCGAAGGGTTCGCGGTACTTGGGTTCCCAGGTGAGCGCCAGGGCGCCGAGGGTGCGGCCGGAGAAGCCGCGCTTCATGCTGACGAAGCGGGTGCGGCCGGTGGCGGTGATGGCGAATTTCCTGGCGGCTTCCATCGCCTCGGTGCCGCTGTTGCACAGGAAGACGCGGTCGAGGCCCTGCGGGAGGACGCTGACGAGTTCGGTGAGGAATTCGGCGCGTTTGTCGTTGGGGAGCGTCTGCGGCATGACGATGAGGTTGCCGGCCTGTTCGCGGATGGCGGCGACCACGTCGGGGTTGCTGTGGCCGACGTTGGCGACGCCGTAGCCGCCGACGCAGTCGATGTATTCGCGGCCGGTGCTGTCCCAGACGGTGGCGCCTTCGGCGCGGGTCATGACGACCTGGTGCTTGTGGTAGACGCCGCTGTCGTAGCGCTGTTCGTCGGCCAGCCAGTCCTGCTGGGGGTGATCGGTGACGGTCATGTTGCCTCCTTGGGCCCGGGTGGGGCTGTGCGTTCAGTGTAGGTGGGGCGGGGCGGGCAGAGTGTCGGTCAGGAACACCTGTGGCCGTGCGGGTGGGGTGCGGGGGGGGGGCCGCCGTGACGCACAGTATGCGTTCGGAAGTTAAACGTGTCAAATACTTTACGTTTGATACCAGCTGCGGTCCACCCGGATCGCGTCCACACGTCCCACGGGATGCGACCGGAGTCCGGGTCAGCGCCGGTCGTGCATCGCGGCCCGCGCCGCCAGGAAGCCCGCCATGCCGTGCACCCCGCCGCCCGGCGGCGTACTCGCGCTGCACAGGTACACGCCCCGCAGCGGCGTCCGGTACGGCACGGCACTCAGCACCGGCCGCGCCAGCACCTGCCACAGCGTGTTCGCGCCGCCCCCCACGTCCCCGCCCCGCAGGTTCGGATTCCAGCCCTGCAGGGCCGCAGGCGTACTCACGTGCCGCGCCAGCACCCGCGACGCGAAGCCCGGCGCGAAGCGCTCCAGCTGCCCCTCCAGCTCCGCGAGCGCGTCTCCCTCGAACCCGTTCGGGACGTGCACGTACGCCCACAGCGTCTCCCCCGCCCCCGGCACGCGCGTCCGGTCGAACAGGCTCTGCTGCGCCACCAGCACGTACGGCCGCGCCGCCACCCGCCCCTCGTGCGGCGCGCGCTCCGCCAGCTCCAGCTCCTCCAGTGTGCCACCCAGGTGCACCGTCCCGGCCAGTGCCGTGCGCGGGTCCCGCCACGGCACCGGTCCCGACAGCGCGTAATCCACCTTGAATGCCCCCGGTCCCGGCCGGAAGCGCGCCAGTTTCGCCGCCACGGCGCCCGGCAGCGCGTCGCCCGCGAGCCGCACGAAGCCCGGCACGGACGTATCGAGCAGCACCGCGTCCACGTCCGGCAGGTCGCGCAGGTCCGTCACGGGCGCGTTCAGGCGGATCTCGCCGCCCAGCTCGGTGAACAGGCCCGCGAGCGCGTCCGCGAACGACTGCGCGCCCCCACGCGGGAACGGCCACCCGACCGCGTGCCCCGTCACGCCCAGCATCAACCCGAACGCCGACGTGCCCGGCACGGACAGCGGCAGGCCCGAATGCGCCGCCAGGCCCGCCAGCAGCGCCCGCGCCTGCGGCGTCCTGAACGCCGCGCGCGCCAGCGTCGACACGCCCGGCAGCGCCCGCAGCCCGAAGCGCGCGAGCGTCACCGGGTGCGCCGGGACGTGCAGCAGCGGCCGGAGCGTGTCGTCCAGCAGGCCGTGCCACCCGTCCACCAGGGGCCGCATCAGGCGCAGGTACGCGCCCTCGTCCGCGCCCAGGCCCGCCGCCGTCTCCTCCAGGCTGCGGTACATCAGGACCGCGCCGTCCTCCAGGGGGTGAGCGAGCGCGGCGGGCGGCTGCACCCACTCCAGCCCGAAGCGGGCGAGCGGCAGGGACCGCATGAACGGCGACGCCACCCCCAGCGGGTGAATGGCGCTCCCCACGTCATGCACGAAGCCCGGCAGCGTCAGCGCCTCACTGCCGAGCGCGCCGCCCACCCGGCCTGCCCCCTCGTGCAGCGTGACGCGCCATCCTGCGCGCGCGAGCGTGATTCCGGCCGCCAGACCGTTCGGTCCGGACCCCACAACGACAGCAGCAGGACGGGTTCGCATGCCGAATGATGACACGCCCCGCACCCGCACCTGCGAGGTAAGGAGCTGGCGGCTCGCTCTGCTCGGGGTGATGAACCAGTCATCACCCGCCAGCGACTTGTGCCAAGATCAGGCATGACCCGCCCGGACCCCGCCGCAGGCCCACCGTCCCCCGCCGCGCACCTGCGCGAACTGACTGGCGCGGACGTGGCGCGCGGGTACGCCGCCATGCACGCCCTGCGCGGTCACCGTCCGCCGCTCGCCACGCCGGACGCGTTCGTCCGCTGGGTCGGCACGCACCCGGAAGGGTACCGGCTGGTGGGTGCGTTTGTGGACGGCGACGCGGACGCGGCCGCCGTGATGGGTGTGCGCGTCATGACGCTGCTGTACGCGGGCCGCACCCTGTACGTCGACGACCTCAGCACCCGCCCCGAGTACCGTGGGCGCGGCCTGGCACGCGCCCTGCTGGACTGGGCGCAGGCGGAGGCGCGCGCGCTGGACTGCGAGGAACTGCACCTCGATTCGGGCGTGCAGCGGTTCCCGGCGCACCGGCTGTACCTGAAGTTCGGGTTCGACATCGGCGCGCACCACTTCTCCAAGGGGCTGACGTGAGCTACTACGACCCCGCCACGCGCTCCCCCACCCTGAGCCGCAGGCCCGGCAACCGCCGCGACGACGCGTGGACCGCGGCGCTGCTCTCACGCCTGCAGGTGTGCCGCGTCGCGACCCGCTGGGACGACTGGGCGTTCATCAACCCGACGACCTTCGTGTACCGGCCCGCCACGCACGACCTCATCTTTCATTCCAATCTGGCGGGCCGCCTGCGCGCCAACGCCGACCGCGCCCACGACCGCGACGAGCACGTGTGCTTCGAGGCGTCCGAGTTCGGCCGCCTGCTCCCGTCCAACCATCCGCTCGAACTGAGCATCCAGTACCGCTCCGTCATCGCGTTCGGGCCCGTCACGCTGCTGGACGGCGACGACGCCCGGCACGCCCTGACCGACCTGTGCGCCAGGATGTTCCCGCAGCTGCGGCCCGGCACCGACATGAAACCCATCAGCGACGACGACCTCGCCCGCACCAGCGTGTACCGCCTGCAGATCAGCGAGTGGAGCGGCAAGGAGAACTGGCCGGACGCGGCCGACCAGACGGACGAGTGGCCCGCCCTGTCCCCCCACCTGCTCCGCCCGGAGGACCCCACCCCATGACCCCACCCCCCACCCGACCGCAACCCGGCGACCACAGCGAATTCCACGCCCGCTACGTGAACCTCGTGCCCGAAACGGACGTGCTGGCCGCCATGCAGGCGCAGGCGCCCGTCACGCGCGCCGCCCTGCTGGCCTTCGCGGACCGGCCGGACCACGCCTACGCGCCCGGCAAGTGGACGGTCCGGCAGGTGCTGGGCCACATGACCGACACTGAACGCGTCTTCGGATACCGCGCCCTGTCGTTCGCGCGGGCCGACACCTCTCCCCTGCCCGGCTTCGAGCAGGACGACTGGATGGCGACCACCGACTTCGGCACGTACCGCCTGCCGGACCTGCTGACCGAATTCGAGACGGTACGTGCAGGCCACCTGTCGTGGCTGACCCACCTGCCGGACGCCGCCTGGGAGGGCCGGGGCGTGGCGAGCGGGCAGAGCGTCACCGTGCGCTCCCTCGCCTTCATGCTGCTCGGGCACGAGCGGGCACACCTGCAGATCCTGCAGGAACGCTACCGCTGAACGCTCAGCCGAACAGCGGCCCCAGGTCCGTCAGCACACCGCTCGGCTGAAGGTCCACGAAATGGTACCGCCCGAACAGGTCCGAGAAGCCCGCGGCGTCCAGCTCGCTGACCGTCCCGGACGGCCCCTGCGCCCGCACGTTCTCACCGCGCGCCGTCAACCGGTACACGCCCTTCATCTCACCGCCGAAGTACACCGTCGCCAGGAACTCCCGGCCCCCCTGACGCTGCAGCAGCGCCAGCACCTGCGCCGCCCCCAGCGCCCCCGGAGGCGGCGCGGGCAGCTTGTATTTCCGGGCAGAACGCACAGTCACAGGCCAGAGTGTAGCGGGTTCGCTCCTCACCTCCGCCAGATGACCGATGCGGCCCCGCACCTGCCACCGCTACGCTGCGGGCATGCCGGAACTGGAAGTGGGCGAATCCATCGGCTGGAACCATGGAGAGGCGCAGGTGTATGCCGCCCGCTGGCAGGGGCGCAAGGCCGTGCTCAAGCGGCACCGGGAGCTGAGAAAACACGCCAGGGAGCGGTACGGGTACGCGGTCTGGGCACACACCGGGCTGCTTCCGGAGCTGCTCCAGACCGACGCTGAGCGACTGGAACTGGTGCTGGAGCGGGTTCCGGCTGCTTTGGCCCTCGGTCAGCCGCAGACCGAGGCAATGTACCGGGCGGCGGGCGTGGCCCTGAGGCGGCTGCACGACGCGGCCCCGCGCGGCCTGATCTTCGACGACGGGCGCGGCGACCTGCAGAACCTGATGGACCGCTACCTTCCGCGTGCAGAAGGCGTGCTGCCGGACGCGCAGATCCGGGAGGTGGCACGGCAGGCGCGTGAGCTGCTGCGCGGCTCCTTTCCCGGCGTGGTGCTGCGGCACGCCGACTACACCGCACGCAACTGGCTGTGGGACGGCACCCGGCTGACCGTCATCGACACCGAGATGGCCCGCCCCGGCCCCGCCGTGCTGGACGTGGCGAAGATGATCAACGACCTGAGCGTGCAGGAGAACGGCGAGGCCCTGCTGCAAGCCTTCCAGCACGGCTACGGACGCGAGTGGACGCCGGACGAAGCGCAGTTTCTGGCAGCTGTGCGGTCCCTCGACGCGCTGATCCTGGCGGTCTGGTGCCACCGGCACGACGACCTGGACGGCTTCGAGAAGATGCGCGCCATTCTGCTTCGCCTCGTATCAGCCTGTTAGCTCACCACCGTGCCTGCTCCGCCGAGCGCGGCGCTGACCGGCTGTCCGGCGCGGGCGTCTCCGAAGATGACGCGTTTCACGCCGCCCGCGACGGCTTCGGCCGCGCCGAGCACTTTTTTCTTCATGCGGTCCTGCGCGAACTCCAGGTACTGTTCCACGTCGGCGGCGGGGATGTGCGTGATGAGGCTGCTCTCGTCGGGGTAGTTGCGCAGGAGGCCCGGCACGTTGCTGAGGAGCAGGAGGGCGTCGGCGTGCATGGCGACGGCGAGGGCGGCGGCGGCGCGGTCCCCGTCGACGTTGATGGCGACGCCGTCGTAGCTGCTGGCGGGCGGCGTGAGGACGGGCAGGTAGCCCGCGCCGAGCAGCAGGTCGATGAGGGCGGTGTTGACGCGTTCGACGGTGCCGGTGTGGTCGCCGCGCAGGACCTTGGTCTTGCCGTTCTCGACGATGCGGACGCTGTCCTTGTGGCGGCCCTCGAAGATGCGGCCGTCGAGGCCGGACAGGCCGACGGCGTTCACGCCGAGGCGCTGGAGGCGTTCGACGATGCCTTTGTTCATCTTGCCGCAGTAGACCATCTCGAAGATTTCGAGGGTTTCACGGTCGGTGAAGCGGCTGGTGTAGCCGCTGGGGCTGGTGACGAAGCGCGGGGGGTGACCGAGCGCTTCGGCGACGCGGTTGGTTTCGCCGCTGCCGCCGTGGACGAGGACGAGGCGCTGCCCGGCCTTCCAGAGGGCGGCGATGTCGGCGCAGACGGCGTCGTAGTCGATGCCGGCGCTGCCGCCGACTTTGATGATGGTGGGGTGGGTGGCGGTGGGGGCGGCCTGGGTCATACCGGAAGGATATCACACGGAAACTATTACAGCGTTTTGTATTTCATTTGACAGGTCAGGTCGGGGATATAGCACGAGGGGCAGGCCGGACACACGCCCGGCCCGCCCCTCCAGAATCCCTCTCAGCGCCCGAACAGGTCCGCGTTCAGGAAGGGCGCCATGGCGAGCGTCAGCCCCATCTGCCACACGTCCGCGCGGGACAGCAGCCCGCCCGTCAGGAAGCCGACCGTGCCCGCCTTCTGCTTGATGTTGTGCTGGCCGCTCAGGGCGTCCATGACCGGCCCGAGCTCCTCGCCCGCCCGGAGGCGCGACGCGACCTGCGGCGGGAGGCGCAGTTCGGCGGTGCGGCCCACCTCGCAGCGCGTGCCGTCCGTGACGGCCACCGCGCCGAACAGCCAGCAGCCGGAAGCGTCGAACCGCACGCCGCCCTCCAGCCCCACCCCGTACGTGGCGTCCGGCAGGGCGGCATGCGCTGCGCGCGCGCGGTTCACGGCGCCGGCCAGCGTCTCCTCCTCCCCCACCGGCTGTTCCGGCACGCCGGACGGCACGTTCACGCCCGTCACGCGCGCGCCGGGGTACAGGTCCCCGAACACGGCCTGCACGGGCTTCAGCTTGGCGGGGTTGGTGGAGCCGAGCACGACGGACAGGGCGGGCGTCACGCGGGGTGCAGTCCGGCGAAGCCCAGGCCGGTGCGTTCCTCCCAGCCGCGCGCGATGTTCAGGCTCTGCATGGCGTGCCCGGCCGTGCCTTTCACGAGGTTGTCGATGGCGGACATCAGGACGACGCGGCCCGAGTCGTTGTCCATCTCGAAGCCGATGTCGCAGAAGTTCGTGCCGTCAAGCAGCTTGGGGTCCGGGTAACGGTGAATGCCCTTGCCGACCTTCACGATGCGGATGAACGGCTCGTCGCCGTACACCTCGCGGTACGCGCTCCAGACGTCGCGCTCGCTGTACCCGTCCGGCACCCACACGTGCGCGGTCGTCAGGATGCCGCGCACGCGGGGCGTGCTGATCGCCGTGAGGTGCAGCGGGAAGTTGCCGGGCAGCTCCTGCTGCGCTTCGGCCGTGTGGCGGTGCCCGACGGGCTTGTAGACGCGCAGGCTCCCCTCGCGCTCCGGGTGGTGCGAGGCGTCGGTGCTGCTGGCCCCGGCGGCGCTGCTGCCCACGAGGCCCGTCGCGATGATGTCCTTGCCGAGCACCACGCCGAGCTTCAGCAGCGGGTACAGCGCCAGGATGACGGACGTGGCGAAACACCCGGCGCACGCGATGCGGGTCGCGCCCACCAGTTCCTCGCGGTGCAGTTCGGGGTTGCCGTACACCCACTCGCTCAGCCGCTCGGGGGCGGGGTGTGCCTCGCCGTAATACTGCTGGTACAGGGCCGGGTCCTTGATGCGGAAGTCGGCGGACAGGTCGATGATGGTCTTGCCCAAGCCCTCGAACTGCGCGATCTTTCCGGCCGCGCTGCCGTGCGGGAGGGCCAGCACCACGACGTCGGCGGCCTCCAGGTCGGCCATTTTGCGGAACTTCAGGTTGCACAGTCCGCGCAGGTTGGGGTGAACGAAGTGCACGGGGCTGCCCGCGTTGCGCTCGGACGTCACCTGGGTCACGTGCAGGTTGGGGTGGGCCAGGGCGAGGCGCAGGAACTCGCCGCCCGCGTAGCCGGAGCCGCCCACGATGGCGACGGAAAGTCGTTCTGAGGAAGTCACGCCTGACAGTAAAGCACAGCGCCACGCTTCAGATTGAAAGTTGTATGATCTAAAATCTGTCGAATGAAAAGAACGTGGGGGCTGACCGTGCGGTGCCGCGTGGCAGACCCACGCGACACGAAACCGTGGACCGGCCGCCGAAGCTGCCGGTCCACGTCCGTGCCACCTGCTTACAGCAGGCTGATGGCGTATTCGCCCATCAGGCGCGGGATGTTGACGCCGGTGGTGCTGACGGAGTTCTTGAACTCCATGGTGTGGTTGACTTCGATGACCATCAGGCCGCGTTCAGGGTCTTCCATCAGGTCGATGGCGACGATCTGGCCGTGCACGGCGGCGGCGGCCCGGACGGCCAGTTCGGCGATGTCGGGCGTGACGGGGCAGTTGCTGGCTTTGGCGCCGCGGGCGGTGTTGGTGATCCAGTGTTCGGAGGTGCGGTAGATGGCGCCGATGCACTGTCCGCCGATCACGAAGGCACGGATGTCGCGGTCGGGCTTGCGGATGAGTTCCTGAATGTAGAAGATGCCGTGCTGCGGTCCGCCGAGCACTTCCTTGTGTTCGATGACGGCTTCGGCGGCGTCGCGGTCGTTGAGTTTGCTGACCATGCGGCCCCAGCTGCCCACGGTGGGTTTGAGGACGACGGGGTAGCCGATGTCTTCGATGAGGGCGAGGGCGGTCTCGCCGTCGAAGGCGACGCCGGTGCGGGGGGTGGGGACGCCTTCGTGGTGCAGGCGGGCGTTGGTGGCGAGCTTGTCGCCGCACAGTTCGATGACGTCCGAGGGGTTGATGACGCGCACGCCGAACGCTTCGAGGGCGCGGGTGACGCCGTGTCCGCGTGACTGGGAGACGCAGCGTTCGATGGCGACCTTCCAGGGCACCTGGGCCTGCCCGGCGGCGTCGAAGGTGAGGCGGAGCTGGGGGGTGTAGACCTTGTCGTAGGGCACGCCGAGGTCGTCGAGGGCTTCGAAGAGCATGCGCTCGTCGGGCCGGATGCGGTCGTAGAGGACGGCGAGGTCTGCCATGGTGGTCTCCATGAGCGGTGGGCTCCGGTCCGCCCGTGTGGGGGGTGGTCCGGAGCCCACGGCTGCGGGGCGGGGTGCGCTCTGCCGGGGTCGCGGGTGTCGTTCTTCCGGAGCGCGTGGGGGGCTTGGGGGTCTGTGGCTGCGCGGGCGGGGCGCGGTCCGGGGCTTATTCTCCCCAGTCCTCGGCTTCCTGGGGGGCCGGGGCGAGGCGGGGGGGGTCGATGCTCACGACTTCCAGTTCGGTGCCGGTGTCTTCGTCGAGGACCAGTTCGCCCAGTTCGGGGTTCTCCAGTTCGATGATCGCGCCGCTTTCGGGACTTTCGAATTTGATGATCGCCATGTTGACCTCGCTGGTCGGGGTGGGCGGCTGGTGTCCCCAGCCTGCGTGTGCGGCAGTTGCCGTTCACCCCCGAACCTTTTCGCATGTAAAGTTACCAGACTAAAACAGATTCGATTGAAAGGTGTCTAGACAGAAATTCGCCCAGGGCGACCGGAACGACCCGCCCCGGACAGACCACACGCGCTCACACGCCCGGCAACCTCCACTCCATTCACGGAGGTCACCGGAAGCGGTCAGGGCTCGCCCGGCGCGTCCTCGAACTCCAGCTCGATGTGCGCGTGGCAGTGCGGGCACGTCACGGTATCGCCGTCCTCGTCCCCCAGCATCTCCTCGGTCACGTCGAACTCCTCACCGCAGTTCGGGCAGGTCGTCAGGATGCCCAGCAGTTCCAGCTCGAACTCCTCGCCGTCGTTGACCGTCACTTCCATCTCGGCGTTGCAGTTGTCGCAGACGATGGCGTCCCCGACCTCCAGCTCGGCACGGTCCGTGTCCGTCAACTCCAGCACCTCGTCACAGACCGGGCACGTCACTTCCAGAATGCTCATGCAGGCCATTGTAGGCGCACGGCCCACGGCGTGCCCCACCTGCCCCTGCCCGCCCGCCGTGCCCTTCACCGCTCCTTGACGCCGCGCGGCCCCAGGCGCGCCCGCCGGTACAATGCCGCCATGCGGGTCTACATCGGCACCGGCGGGTACTCCAACGACGACTGGCTCGGCCTGCTGTACCCGGCCGGCACGCGCAGCACCGAGTACCTCGGCATCTACGCCCGGCACTTCGACGTGGTGGAACTCAACAGCAGCTTCTACGGCATTCCCGGCCTCAAGGCCTTCGCGGGCATGGCGGCCCGCAGCGCCGGACGCGTGCGCTTCACCGTCAAGCTGCATCAGGTGTTCACGCACGCCCGCACCCCGCAGGACAGCGACTTCGACCAGATGCTCCAGAGCCCCGAACCGCTGCGGGAGGCGGGCCTGATGGGGCCTTACCTCGCGCAGTTCCCGTACTCCTTCCACCGCACGCCCGAGAACCGCCGTTACCTCGGCATGCTCGCCGAACGCTTCGCGGGGCACGAACTGGCCGTGGAGTTCCGGCACGGCAGCTGGGACCGCCCGGAAGTCCGCGCGGGCATGGCCGAGTACGGCCTGCTGTGGGTCAGTCCCGACTACCCACCGGTGGGCGGCATGCCGGAACCGCAGCTGCACGTGACGGGCGAGGTCGGGTACCTGCGGCTGCACGGCCGCAACGGCGGCACGTGGTGGGAAGGCACGAGCGCCGCCGAGCGCCACGACTACCGCTACAGCCGCGCGGAACTGGAGGGCTGGGCGGACCAGGTGGCCGCCGCCCTGGACGCGGGCGAGGCCGAGGAACTCTACATCCTGTTCGAGAACACCACGCAGGGGCACGCGCTGCACAACATTCCCGTGCTGCGAGAAGCGCTGGAGGCGCGCGGCGTGCCGGTCTGGCATCCGGACCCGGACGCGCCCGACCCGGAAGGCGCGGGCGTGGACGGGCACCAGGCCAGCCTCTTCTGACCCGGCCCTGCCGAAGTCCGGGGCATCTGGTGTTCACGCTCGCTGCGCTCGGCTGAACGACAGGAGTTCAGCTCAAAACCGGATCAGAGGTGCGGCTGGGCGATCTGGTTCAGGCCGAGCCAGAAGGTCAGGGTGGCGCGCATCGTGTCGGCGAACATGGACAGGTCCGGCGGTTTGACGAGGTAGCCGTTCGCGCCGCGCCGGTACGCGGCCTGGATGTCCTTCTGTTCGCGGCTGGTGGTGAGCATCACGACGGGAATGTCGTGGAGTTTCTCGTCGGCGCGGATGGCGTCCAGCACGCCGAGTCCGTCGAGTTGCGGCATGTTCAGGTCGAGCAGCACGAGGCTGGGGCGGCGGTGGCGGTCGTCGCGGTGTGTGTGCAGGTACGCGAGCGCTTCGGGGCCGCCCTGGGCCGTGACGACCTCTGGACCGTCGGAGTCCTGCCCCAGCACTTCCAGGGCGAGCTCCAGGTCGTTCGGATTGTCGTCGACCAGCAGCACCTGTCGCTTGCGTCCACCCATCGCTTCCCCCTTCCCGCGCGCGGCCCTTCCGCTGTGATCCGGCAGCTCCTTTTCCTTAAGGAACCTTGAAAACCTTTATCCAAGATTAACATTCACAGTGAACGTCAAGTGAGACAAGTGTCCTAGTTGATGACGCGCACGGCCGCGCTGTACCGCGTCCAACCGCACGCGCAGGCCCGGCCGCCTGCCCGCGGCGCGCGAATGTAGACCTCCCCCCCGGCCGGGGCGGCACGGGCCGCTACACTGCTCGCTGTGTTGACCAAGCGCATCATTCCCTGCCTGGACGTCCAGAACGGACGGGTCGTCAAGAACGTCCGGTTCTTCGAGGACCACCGTGACGCGGGCGACCCCCTGACCCTCGCGCAGGCCTACGAGCAGCAGCAGGCCGACGAACTGGTCTTCTACGACATCACCGCCACGCACGAGGGCCGCAAACTCATGCTGGACGTCGCCGCGCGCGTCGCGGAGGCCGTCATGATGCCGCTCACGGTGGGCGGCGGCGTCGAGAGTGTGGCGGACTTCCGGCAGCTGCTGCTCGCCGGAGCCGACAAGATCAGCGTGAACAGCAGCGCCGTGCGCCGCCCGCAGCTCATCCGGGAGGCCAGCGACCATTTCGGCGCGCAGTGCGTGGTGCTCAGCATCGACGCCAAACGCCGCCCGGACGGGAGCGGCTGGAACGTCTTCGTGGGCGGCGGCCGCATCGACACGGGCCTCGACCTGCTCGCGTGGGCGCAGGAGGGCGAGCGGCTCGGGGCGGGCGAACTGTGCCTGAACGTGATGGACGCCGACGGGACCCGTGCGGGCTTCGACCTGCAGGCCACGCGCGCCGTGAGCGACGCCGTGAACCTGCCGGTCATCGCGTCGGGCGGCGCGGGCCGCGTGCAGGACTTCTACGACGTGCTGACCGAAGGGCACGCGGACGCCGCGCTCGCCGCGAGCGTCTTCCATTTCGGCGAACTGACCGTGAACGGCGTGAAGGCCGAACTGAAACAGCGGGGCCTGAACGTCCGCCCCGCCTGGAGCGACGTATGACCACCCCCGACCCTGCCCTCCCCCCCACCCCGGCCACCCCGGACCTGACGCGCGTGCGGTTCGGCCCGGACGGCCTCGTGCCGGTCGTGACGCAGGACGCCGCGACCGGCGAGGTCCTGATGCAGGCGTACGCGGACCTCGCCGCGCTGCAGCACACGCTCGCCACACGGCAGGGCACGTACTACAGCCGTTCGCGCGGCGAGCAGTGGGTCAAGGGCCTCACGAGCGGGCACGTGCAGCACGTGGAAAGCGTCGCCCTCGACTGCGACGGCGACAGCGTCCTGTACCGCGTGCACCAGCACGGTCCCGCCTGCCACACCGGCGAACGCAGCTGCTTCTTCACGCCGCTCCTCGCAGCGGAAGAGGAGACGGACGCGGGTCAGGGGCTGGACGGCGTGCTGGAACGCGTGTACGGCACCATCCGCGAACGCCTGGACACCCTGCCGGAAGGCAGTTACGTGGCGCGCCTGCACGCGGGCGGCCTGGACCGCGTGCTGAAGAAGGTCGCGGAGGAGTCCGGCGAGGTGCTGCTCGCCACCAAGAATGCCGGGACCGGCACGGACGACGAGCGGGCCGCCGCGCGCGCCGAGCTGAGCACCGAGGTCGCCGACCTGCTCTTCCACACGCTGTTCGCGATGGCGGAGGTCGGCGTGACGCCCGGCGACGTGGCCGCCGTCCTGCGGGGCCGCGAGGGCCGCACCGGCCTGAAAGGCCCCAAGGAAGTCGGCTGAGCACCCCGCGCGCCGCGCCCCTCACAGCCCCCTGACAGACGGCACCTCACCGGTCTGGGTGTGCGCTACACTGTGCGGAGTTTCCGACTGCAGGGCATCTCCAGGACCTGTGCAGCGACCGGCGGGTCAGAGGCGGCCCGCCGTATTGAAGGAGTGTATTGATGCAAGCGGCCAAAATCAGAGTCATCGGTCTGGGCGGAGCGGGCAACAACGCCGTGAACCGCATGATTGAATCGGGACTGGACGGTGTGGAGTTCATCGCCGGCAACACCGACGCGCAGGTTCTGGCCAAGAGCCACGCCGAGGTCCGCATCCAGCTGGGCGACCGGCTGACACGCGGTCTCGGCGCGGGCGCGGACCCCGAGGTGGGCGAGAAGGCCGCCATGGAGGACCGCGAACGCATCAAGGAGTACCTCGAGGACACCGACATGCTGTTCATCACGGCCGGCATGGGCGGCGGCACCGGCACCGGCAGCGCGCCCGTCGTGGCGGACCTCGCCCGTGAGATGGGCATCCTGACGGTCGGCATCGTCACGCGGCCCTTCGACATGGAAGGCCCGAAACGCAAGCGCGTCGCCGAGGAAGGCATCCACAAGCTGTCCGAGCGCGTGGACGGCATGATCGTCGTCAACAACCAGAAGCTCCTCGCCGCCATCGAGAAGAAGACCCCGATGCGCGACGCCTTCCTGATCGCCGACCGCGTCCTGTACTACGGCGTGAAAGGCATCAGCGACGTCATCAACGTCGAAGGCATGATCAACGTGGACTTCGCGGACGTCCGCAACCTGCTGTCCGGCGCGGGCGCCGTCCTGATGGGCATCGGCACCGGACGCGGAGAGAAGCTCGCCGACGAGGCCGCGCTGAGCGCCATCAACAGCCCGCTGCTGGAACGCGGCATCGAGGGCGCGCGCCGCATCCTCGTGAACGTCACGGGCGGCAGCGACCTGTCCATGCACGAAGCGAACGAGATCGTCGAGAAGATCCGCGAGGCGACCGGCCAGGAAGACCCCGACATCCTCTTCGGCATCACGCCCGACGAGAACGCGGGCGACGAGGTGCGCGTCACCGTCATCGCGACCGGCTTCGGGGACGGCCCCACCTCCATCGCCGGGACCGCGTCGCGCGGCAGCGGCACCCTCGACAACATCGTCCGCGTCCGCAGCGGCAGCAGCTACGACCCCAAGGACTACGAGATCCCCACCTTCCTGCGCAAAGGCGACCGGGACTGACCCACTGACCCGCCCGGGCGTGCCGTGCAGGCCCGCCCCCGGAGCGACCGCAAAGTCATCCCCGAACCACAGGAACAGGCCGTCTGCCCCTCACCGGGCGGCGGCCTGTTCCTGTGCGCGTATCCGGGCCGGGCCTGCACGGCAAATGCTCTACACTCGCCGTCATGAGCGACACGCCCGGCAGCACCGCAGTTCTCTACGACGGACACATCGTGAAACTGGAACTTCAGGACGGCAAGTGGGAGATCGTGCGGCACCGGGACGCCGTCAGCGTCCTCGTGCTGGACGGCGAGGGCCGGATGCTGTGCGTGCGGCAGCCGCGCCGCGCCATCGGCACGGACACGGTCGAGGCGCCTGCCGGACTGATCGACGACGGCGAGACGCCCGAGCAGGCCGCGCGCCGCGAACTGCAGGAGGAGGCGGGCCTGGACGGCGACATGCGCCTCCTGACGCGGTACTACTCCAGTCCCGGCTTCAGCGACGAGCAGATCTACCTGTATCACGCCACCAATCTGCGCGAGTCGCGCCTCCCGATGGACGACGACGAGCAGATCGAGGTGGAGTGGCTGCAGCCGCGCGCGGTGCTGGAAGGCCTGCGGGACGGCACCATGACCGGGAGTGCCACGACCGTCACGGCGGCCCTGTACGCCCTGCAGGTGCAGGCGTGAAGACGTACGTCTCCCCCACCCAGCGGCCCGACACCGAGACGGTCGTCGCGGTCGGGAGTTTCGACGGGGTGCACCTGGGGCATCAGGCGCTGCTGGCGCGCCTGAAGGAACGCGCGCGGCATTACCGGGTGCCGAGCGTGGTGTACACCTTCGACCCGCCCACGCGCGTCCTGATGCAGGGCGTGGAGTTTCTGAGCACCCTGCCCGAGAAGCTCGACCTGCTGGCCCGCTACGGGATCGACGAGGTGATCGCCGTGCCGTTCACGCCGGAGTTCGCGGCGCGGCCCAAGGAAGCGTTCCTGGACGACCTGCGGACCCTGCGCCCGCGCGCGCTGGTGGTCGGGGAGGACTTTCACTTCGGGAAGGGCCGCGCGGGTGGCCTCGCCGACCTGAAGGGCGTGAGCGGCGACGTGGTGGCGCTCCCCATGCACAGCCTGGGCGGCGAGGACATCAAGAGCACGCGGGTGCGCGAGATGCTGAAGGCCGGGGACGTGGAGGGCGCTTCGCGCTTCCTGGGGCGGCATTACGACGCGCAGGGCGTCGTGGTGCGCGGTGATCAGCTGGGGCGCACCATCGGGTACCCGACCGCGAACATCCGCGTGCCGGAAGGCAAGGCGCTGCCGCTCGGGGTGTTCGCGGCGCGCACCATCATCGACGGGCAGGCGTACCCCGGCATGGCGAACGTCGGGTACCGCCCGACCGTGGACGGCCGCGAACTGCGTTTCGAGGTGAACCTCTTCGATTTCGACGGGGACCTGTACGGGCAGGAGGTACAGGTGAAGTTCTGGCATTACCTGCGCGGCGAGACGCGCTTCTCCGGCCTGGACGCCCTCAGGGCGCAGCTGGCGCAGGACGCACTGGACGCCCGCGCCCGCCTCAGCGAGTAGCGCGGACCCGCACGAACAGGAACCGGAGGGCGCGCTGCGGCAGCGCCCTCCGGTTCCTGTGTTCCTTCCTGTGTGCCGCCCGGACGTTCAGGTTTTCGGTTCGATCAATCCGTAGTGGCCGTCCTTGCGGCGGTACACGACGCCGCAGCCGCCCGTCTTGGCGGACAGGAACACGTAGAAGTCGTGACCGAGGGCCTCCATCTGCGCGGCGGCGTCCTCGGGCGTCATGGGGCGCATCTCGAAGCTCTTCTGACGGACGATCTCGGGCCGGAATTCGGTCACGTCGTCGATGGGCGGCGCGGACATCGGGGAGGCGATGTCGGCCTCGTTGCCGTCCTCGCGCTGCTTGAGGTACCGGGTCTTGAACTTGCGCAGCTGGCGTTCGAGCACGTCGGAGGCGTGGTCGATGGCGGCGTACATGTCGGCGTGGTGCTCCTCGGCGCGGATGATGCCGTGCGGGACGTTCAGCTGCACTTCCACGCGGTTGCGGCGGCCCGCGTCGCGCACGTCGCGGACGGTGAGGGTCACGCGGGCATCCGTGATCTGGCTGCTGTAGCGGTCGAGCCTCGTGAGCTTGTTCTCCACGTAGTCCCGCAGCGCCTCGGTCACTTCGACGTTTCGTCCGGCCAGCTTGTAGATATGCACCATTCCACCCCTTTTCCTGAAGTGATTCCCGGCAGGGAGTACGCGGCCCGACCACCCGTCACCGGGCGGCCGCGGGTGCTGCGTTGTGTTCCGCTACCGGTGAGTCAGTCTACCCACGGGGTCATGAGCGTGTCAGGTGAAAACGCACGGACGGCACTTCAGAAAAGGTGCATGATGGATAGCGGTGAGTTCGGGCGTCCCCTCCGCGTGATCGCCCACCTTCTGCGTGACGCGCGTGTGCTGTGCTGTAAGGCATGGCGACACTGGTGATCGGAGCGACGGGCGGAATTGGTGAGGCGCTGGCGCGCGCATGGCCGGAAGAGGCCCTGTGGCTGAGCGGCCGGAACGAAGAGCGGCTGGACGCGCTCGCGACGGAACTGAAGGCCACGCCGCTGAGGGCGGACCTGGGGTACGAGAGTCACATCCGGGCGATGTTCGATTCGCTGACCCTGCCGCTCGATACGGTGGTGTACGCGGCGGGCACAGCCCTGCCGGAACCGGTGCAGGGCGCGACGCCGGACGCGGTGCGGCGCGTGTGGAACGCGAACTACTTCGGGGCGATGTGGGTGCTGAAGTACGGCCTGCCGCACCTTGCGGACGGTGGACGCATGTACTTCGTGGGTGCGCGGCCGGAACTCGTCACGGCGCGCGGGTTCGGGCAGTACGCGGCGAGCAAGGCGGCCCTGGCGCGCCTGCTGGACGTGACGCGGCTGGAGGCGCGCGGCCGGACACTGACGCTGGTGCTGCCGCCCGCCGTGGACACGCCCCTGTGGACGCAGGTGGGCCGCACGCCGAAGGGGGCCATGAGCGCCGGAACGGTCGCGCAGGCGATCGTCGCGGACCGCGCGGGGGCCGGGCAACCGGAACTGCGCGTGGAGGACACGGCAGGCTGACTCCCGGCCCGTGCGGGTCAGCGCCGTGCGGGTTCAGCGGCGGCGGACGCGGCTCATCAGGCCCTGCAGTTCGGGCAGGCGCAGGGCCGCGGCGAGCGCCAGATACACGGCGCCGCCCGCGCCGCCCGCCACGACCAGGCCCAGCATGCCGGGCAGGAAGCGGCCCGGGGCCGGCAGGAACGCCGCGACGCGCCACGCGACGAGGCCCGCCACCGCCGCGATCGGCAGGACGCGCGCGAGGTGCAGCATGAACGGCGTGAGCGCGAACCCGATGCGGCGGCGGTACATCATGAACAGCACGGCGCTCATGACCGTCCCGGTGATGGTGGTGGCGAGCCCGAACCCGAAGTACCCGAAGGCGGGCGTGAGCACGCGGTACAGCAGCACCTCCGCCACGAAGCCCACGGCGGAGACCGTGACGGCTTCCCGCACGCGCTCGCGGGCGTAGAAGGTGCGCAGCAGGATGGTGTTCACGGCCCACGGCACGAGCGCGAGCGCCCAGCCTTCCAGGATGCCGCTGCCCGCCCGGAACTTGCTCGCGTCGAGCGCGTGGCTGAGGTTGAAGATGCTGACGGCCTGCCCGGACAGCGCGACGAGCAGCGCACTGGTGGGCGCGGCCAGGAACGTCACGAGCCGCAGTGCCTGCAGCGTCAGGGTGCGGAAGGACGCCCAGTCGCGGTCGGCGGCGTTCTGCGACAGGCGCGGGAAGTACGCGAGGGCCGGACTGACCACGAACAGGCCGTTCGCGAGCGTGAAGAGCGTCTCGGCGTTGTTGTACCCGGTGACGGTACCGAGCGGGTACTGACCGCTCGACAGGAGGCGCTGCACGTAGAAGTTCAGGATCTGCCGCGCGCCCGCCGTGAGCGTGAACGGCGCCATGTTCGTCAGGACGCGCCGCATGGCGGGGTGCGTGGCGAGCGCCGGGGTGGGCAGCAGCCCGAACCGGTTCAGGGACGGGAGCTGCACGAGCAGCTGCGCGAGGCCGCCGATCAGCCAGCCGAGCGCGAGCCACGTACCGCTGTGCGGCAGCAGCAGCAGGATGGCGATGCTGGCGATGTTGAACGCGACCGGCGCGAAGCTCGACTCGCGGAAGTGCTCGTCGGCGTTCAGGAGGCCCATCGCGATGGCGGACAGGCTGATCAGCATCAGGAACGGCACGAGGAGGCGCGTCATGTACACCACCAGCTCGAAGCTGATCTGACTGCCGGGCGGGACGAGCAGGCCCGCAATCCACGGGGCGGCCAGGATGCCCAGCGCCATCAGGATCAGGTTCACGGCGATCAGGACGCCGCTGAACGCCCGCGCCAGCGAGCGCCGCCCGTCCGTGTCGAGGGACTTGTACACCGGGATGAAGGCGTTCACGAGCGCGCCCTCCGCCAGCAGTTCGCGCAGGGTGTTCGGGACGCGCGTCGCGAGCAGGAACGCGTCGGTCAGCGCGGCCGGGAAGGCGTTGATCAGGAGTTGCCGCACGATGCCCGACAGGCGCGAGCCGAGCGTGCCGAGCATCACCACCACGATGTTCCGCCCGGCCTTGCGGGGGGCCGGGGCGGGCGGGACGGGCGTGGGCGGTTCGGGCGGGCGGGGCGCGGCGGTCATGCTCCGGGTACTCTAGCGTGCGCCCGACCCGTGAACGCGCGGGACGTGTTGCCGGTCCGGGGAACGCGTGCTAGATTACGCTTCGCCTGCGCGCAGGTGAGTGGAGAGGTGCCAGAGTGGTTGAATGGGACAGTCTCGAAAACTGTTGTGTGGGCAACTGCACCGTGGGTTCGAATCCCACCCTCTCCGCCAGAACGACCCGCAGGATCAGAGCATGAGCAGCGACACGGACGCCCGCAGACAGGGCGTCCGTTCTGCATTGCCCACCCCTGTGCATGGCCCGTGGCGCGGGGCGGGGACCGTGCGGTTCAGGCCGTGTCGGCGGTCTGCAGCAGGGCCGTCAGGTCCGGCAGTTCCACGTCCGCCGTGTGCGCCACCGTCACGCCCGGCGTGAGCAGCAGCGCCGTGCGGCACCCGGCGGCCCGGCCCGCCTGCACGTCCAGTTCGCGGTCCCCGACCACCAGCACGTCCCGCGCGTCCAGCGCGTGCCGCGACAGCAGCGCCCGGAACAGTGCCGGGTCCGGCTTGCGCGCGTACCCGTCCGACACGCACAACATGTCGTCCAGCAGCGCGTCCAGGCCCGCCGCCTCCAGCCGCCAGCGCGCGCCTTCCCGGTCGCGGTGCGTGCCGAGCAGGTTCAGGCCCCCGGCCGCCCGCACGGCCCGCATGACCTGCGCCGCGCCCGGCATGGCCGGGGCCGCCTGCTGCCCGCGCACCGCGTACTCCCGCGCGTACGCGGCGTGCACGTCCGGCACGTGCAGGCCCGCGCGCCGCGACAGCACCTCCACCGCGTGATCCAGCGTGAGGCGCGTCAGGGCCTGCACCTCCGCGAGCGGCACGGCCGCGCCCAGCCCCGCCAGGGCCGCCACGAGGGACCCGTCCGTGGCCGGGTACGTGTCGAGCAGCGTCCCGTCCAGGTCCCACAGCACGTGCCGGAACGTCACCGCGCCCCCACGTTCGCCGCGTGGAACCGCAGCGCGCCCGCGTGCGTCGCCGCGTGCACCAGCGCCGACAGCGCGCCGTTCACGCCGTCCGCGTCCAGTTCACGGCGCGTCAGCACGGCCCGCGCCTGCGCGAACGCCGCCGCCAGCGCCTCCCGCTCCGCCCGCCACTGCGCGTCCGTCACGCCCGTCACCGCCCACGGCGCGGACAGGTCCGGGAAGGTCACGTTGCCGTCCGCCTCGCCTGCCGCGAACGTCAGGAGCTGCGTCAGGTGCGCCACGAACGCCGCCACCGGGGGCCGCCCCGCCGCCACCGGCACGGACGCCTCCCGCGCACTCAGGTTCGCCAGGACCGGGAGCAGGCCCGCGCCCGGTTCGCTGAACTGCCCGTACCCGGCGCCCACCTCCGGCCCGTGAGCGAGTTCGTGCAGCAGCAGGATCAGGTGCGCCTGAACGGAATTCATTCCCCGAGCATAGCGGGCCGTGACGGCGCACGAGAGAAAATGCGCCCAACGGCACAACAGAACTCCGGTAAACTTTCACGGTGCGCCGACTCCTCCTCGCCGTTGCCGCGTCTACCCTCGTCACGTTCGCCGGTGCTGCCGACCTGTCCGGCATCATCGTCAATCACGTCATGCAGAAGGTGCCCGCCACGCTCACCCTCCAGATTCCCGCCCGGGAAGGCGCGCAGAATGCCGCCGTGTGGATCCTGAAGGGTGACGCGCAGGCGCAGCTGTGGCAGAACCCCACCGGACTGCAGGCGGAGAACCTGACGTTCTACTACTTCTACAGTCTGGGGCCGGACTACTGGGTCGTGATGCTCGGTGGGCCGCAGGCTCCCCTGCGTGACTACCTGGGCACCTCGCGGTACAGGGCCGTCGGGACCCTGCAGCTTGCCGAAGGTCCTGGGACGCTGCTGCGCATCGAAGGCGGGCGGTTCAGCGGGTACATGGCGATGCAGGGACCGCGGCAGAAGCTGTTCCTGATGCCTCCCGCGCTGGTCGCCAGAAGCCCCAGGCTGGCCCCGTACCTGAAGTAGGCTCCCAGCGAGCGGATCACCCGCCCGGTCCTCCTCCGCCATCGTGCGGATGCGCGGGCGGGGCGGGAGGGTCATGCTGTGGGCATCATGGTTCAGACGACGCGTTGAGACGCCCCTCCCCCCGCGATCTTCAGGTCCCGTCAGGCTGGGGTCACGGTTGCGTTCATGGGGGAGCGGTAACATGAGAACACGAATCTCTCCGGGACCTGCACGCCGTTCTGGCGGTCCCCGCTTCAAAGGAGCACCGACATAGACAAAGTACTGGGCAATACATCCGGCCTTCGTTCCGCGCAGCTGAAATCCCTCGGTAACCTGTACCGTCGTCGTCTCGCGCCCGGAACCGTCACCAGCCCGGAGCTGGCCCGCAATCTGGCGGAACTCTCTCACGAGATCCGGCGTGAGATCAGCGTGCTGATCGACCGTCGCGGCCGGGTGTTGAGCGTGAGTGTCGCGGACGCGAAGGCGGCGGAATTGCCGGCCGTGCGCCGCGGCGAGGAGCGCCTGTCCGGGTTTCACCTGCTGCACACGCACCCGAAGGGCGGCGGGCTCAGCAAGAACGACCTGTCGACGCTGTTCCTGAACCGCCTGGACGCCGTCGCGGCCGTCGAGGTGCGCCCCGACGGGCTGCCCGGCAACGTGCACCTCGCGCACCTGACGCCTCCCGGCACGGTGGGCGAGGAGGAGGACTGGCGCATCTACCCGCCCAAGTCTCCCTCTGACATGGAGGACTTCGATCTGGCGGGGCAGGTGCGGGCGCTGGAGGAGGAGATCGCGCGGGCGAGCCGCGTGCGTGAGGCCGCGCCCGACAAGGAGCGCGCGCTGCTGGTGCAGATCGATCAGGGCGAGGTGGACGCCGAGGAACGCCTCGCGGAACTCTCGGAACTAGCGCGCACGGCGGGCGCGGACGTGGTGTACAAGGAACTCGTGTCGCGCAGGCACCTGAAGGCGGGCACGCTGGTCGGTGCCGGCAAGCTGGAGGAACTCACGAGCCGCGCGTACCACCTGGACGCGCAGACGCTGGTGTTCGGGCAGGAGCTGGGCGCGGCGCAGGCGCGCGAGATCGAGGCGGCGACGGGCCTGAAGATCATCGACCGGACGCAGCTGATCCTGGACATTTTCGCGCTGCACGCGCAGGGCGTCGAGTCGCGCCTGCAGGTGGAACTGGCGCAGTTGCGGTACATGAAACCGCGCCTGCTGGGGGCGGGGGCGCGCCTGTCGCGCATCGGCGCGTCGGGCGGCAGTGCGGCGGGCGGCGCGATCGGGACGCGCGGGCCGGGCGAGACGAAGCTGGAGCTGGATCGCCGCCGCATCAACGACCGCATCTCGTTCTTGGAAGCGCAGCTGGAGAACGTCGCGGTGCGGCGCGAGGAGCGGCGCAAGAACCGCAGCCGCAACGACGTGCCGGTCGTGAGCATCGTGGGGTACACGAACGCCGGGAAGAGCACGCTGCTGAACGCGTTCACGCACGCCGCCGAGGAACCGAGGCGCGTGCTGGCCGAGAACAAGCTGTTCGCGACGCTGCGGCCCACCAGCCGTCAGGGGTACCTGGAGGGGATCGGGCCGGTGGTGTTCACGGACACGGTGGGCTTCATCCGGGACCTGCCCGCCGACCTGAGCCGCGCGTTCCGCGCGACGCTGGAGGAGATCGGGGACGCGGACCTGCTGCTGCACGTGGTGGACGCCTCCGCGCCGGACGCGGACGCCCGTTACGGCGCGGTGCGGCGCATCCTGTCGGACCTGGACCTGGACGACATGCCGGAAGTGGTGGCGCTCAACAAGGCCGACCACGCCGACCCGGAAGCGCTCGACCGGGAGCGCATGCGGATGGGGGGCGTGGCGATCAGTGCCGTGAGCGGTCAGGGCCTCCCGTGGCTGCGGAGCGTGCTGGCCGACACGCTGCAGCGGCAGGCGGAAGCGCAGGCGGAGCAGGTGGCGCTGGCGCGGCAGGAGCGGGTGCGGATAAAGGCGGAGCTGGAGCGCCCTTCATCCAACCTGCGGCTCGGCGCGGGACAATACCCGCATGATTGACGGTTTCCTGAATACCCTGCGCAAGACGGGCGAGCGCGTGCAGCGGCGCGGCGAGGAGGTCGCGCAGGCGGCCCGGCTGCGGCTGGACATCTTCCAGCTGAACCGCGAGCTGGACGCCCTGTACGCCCGCCTGGGCCGCGCGTATCACGGGAACGCGAGCGTCGCGTCCCTGGAGGAGATCCGCGCGGAGATCGGGCGGGTGGACGAGGAGATCGCGGCCCGTGAGCGCCTGCTGACCGAGCTGGGCGCGGACCTGCAGGACCCGGCCGAGGTGCCCGCAGGGCCCGTCGATCTGAAGAAGTCACCCGTCCCCGCTGCGGGCCGCGCGTCACCGTTCGCGGTGAGTGCCCCGCCCGCCGAACTTCAGGGCGCGGCCACCCCGGCCGCCCGCACCCCGCAGGACGCGCAGACGGCACTCAGCGTCTGGCGTGAAAAGGAGGCCACCCGCATGACCGACGACCACAGCAGCGCGCAGGACCGCGTCACGAACCCCAACGAGGCCGGGACCGGCGAGAAGCTGCAACCGACCGGCAACACCGCCAGCATGGGCAACGAGGCCGCCCGTGACGGCATGGCCCGTCACGAGAACCACCTGAAGGAAGGGGAACTCGCCACGCGCGACCCCGACCCGCTCGCCAGCAAGGACTGACGCCTGCGGCGGTCCTCTGAACACTGCATCGACCGGGCGGGACGGCATCTTCGGGTGCCGTCCCGCTCAACTGTGTGGGGCCAGAGAGGGCCGCTGCCGTACCCTGGACGGATGACGATCATCAGACCGTACGTGACGGGGGACGCGGAGGGATGGGTGCGGCTCACCAACCTCGCGCGCGGGCACGCGCTGAGCGTGGAACGTTTCCTGCAGGGCGAGTTGCGGGAAGGGAGCGCCCCGTGGCGCGTGGTGGCCGTGACGGGCGGCGCGCAGGGCGAGACGGTGGTGGGCGTGGCGGAACTGCGGGCGTTCCCGTACATCCCGGCCGGGTGGCGGCAGGTGACGCTGGCCGTCACGCCGGACGGGCGGGGGTGCGGGGTGGGTCGCGCCCTGGAAGGCGCGGTGCGGGCCGAGGTGGAGCGCCTGCAGGGGACCGGGGAGGGACCGGCGGGCCTCGCCGTGAACGCCCGCGACGACGACCCGGACAGCCGCGCGTGGGCGGAGCGGCGGGGTTTCGCGCTGCACGCGCACCGCTTCGCGAGCGAACTGGACCTGCGCGCGGCCCAGCCGGGGCCCGAGTGGCCGGACGGTGTGCGCGTGCGCGACATGACGCGCGCCACCGGCGCCGACTGGGCACGCCTGGAAGGCATGTACGCGGACCTGCTCCTGCAGACGCCGGACCTGGCGGGACAGCCGCGCTGGACGCCGGAACAGGTGCGGGCCTCGGTGCGGGACGAGCGCAGCCTGCCGGAGTGGCTGCTGATCGCGCAGGGGCCGCCCACGCCGGAAGGGGACGGGGAATGGCTGGGGGTGTGCCAGGGCACGCGGATCAGCACGGGCATCTACAACGAGTTCACGGCCGTGCTGCCCGGGGCGCGCGGGCAGGGGCTCGCGCGGGCCCTGAAGCTGGAACTGGTGCGGCGCGCACAGCAGGCGGGCGTGACGTCCATGCGGACCAACAACCACGCCGCGAACGCCCCGATGCTGGCCGTGAACCGCCGCCTGGGGTTCCGGCCGCTGTCCGGCATGCTGGAACTGTGGCGCGCCCTCCCGTGACGGGCGCGGGGCGGGCCGGGGCTTTCGTTCGGCCGTCCGGCGGTCTATCATTCCGGGCGTGTATATGGTCGTGGAGGGCCCCATCGGGGTCGGGAAAACCAGTCTGACGCGGCGGCTGGCGGCACGGTACGGTGCCGAACTGAAGCTGGAGGTGGTCGAGGAGAACCCCTTCCTGGCCCCGTTCTACGAGAATCCGGCCGCGTTCGCGTTTCAGGTGCAGGTGTTCTTTCTGCTGTCGCGCTTCAAGCAGCTGTCGGCGCTCAGTCAGGGCGGGCTGTGGGGGCAGGGCGTGGTCGGCGACTACCTGTTCGCGAAGGACTTCATCTTCGCGGCCATGAACCTCAAGGATCACGAGTTCTCGCTGTACAACGACCTGTACACGCACCTCAGCCCCCGCCTGCCCACGCCGGACCTCGTGGTGTACCTGCGGGCCGACACGGACGTGCTGCTGCGCCGCATCGAGAAGCGCGGGCGGCCCTTCGAGCAGGACATGCAGGCCGCGTACCTCGCGGACCTCACCTCCCGCTACGACGAGTACTTCCGGACGTACAGCGGGAACCTGCTGATCGTCGAGGCGGGCGAGATCGATTTCGTGGGCGACCCGGCGCACGAGCAGGACCTGATGACCCGCATTCACGAGGCGCTCGGCGAGAGTTCCGCCGCCGACTGAAGTTCCGGGCGGACCGCCCGCCGCCCCCCGTTCCACCCGCCCCCGCCCCGGCGTTCGCAGTCCGTCCGGTCCACCCCTGGAGTTTCATGTACATCGCCATTTCCGGCAACATCGGCAGCGGCAAGAGCACCCTGACGGGTATGCTCTCCGCGCGGTACGGTCTCACGCCCGTCTACGAGGCCTTCGAGGAGAACCCGTACCTGCAGGACTTCTACGCCGACATGCGCCGGTACAGCTTTCACAGTCAGGTGTTCTTCCTCAGCAAGCGCCTGTCGCAGCACCTGACGCTCGTGAACGGCGCCGAGCGCGTCATTCAGGACCGGACGGTGTTCGAGGACGCGAACGTCTTCGCCCGCAACCTGTACGAGGCCGGGCAGATGGAGGAACGCGACTGGCGCACGTACGGCGGCCTGTACGGCGGCATCCTGCCCGCCCTGCGCACGCCGGACCTGCTGATTCATATCGACGCGGGCCTGCCGGTCCTGCGCAGCCGCATCCAGCGGCGCGGACGCGGGTACGAGCAGGACATCCCAGACGACTACCTGGAGCGCCTGAACCGCCTGTACGACGTGTGGGTGAACGCGTACCATCACAGTCCGCTGCTGCGCATTCCGGGAGACGAGGTGGACTTCGTGGCGGACCCGGAGGGTTTCGGGTGGGTGTGCCGTCAGATCGAGGCGCGCGGGCTGCGCGAACCGATGCTGCGCTGAGCGGGTGAGCGAGGGCTGGCGCATACCCGCGTGGTCGTGGGGTCATGGTAATGAGGCGTTGTAGCGGTGGATGAAGAGCCACACGAGCATCTCCAGATGGGCCTGCTTGCGGCTGAACGACAG